>NZ_CP104174.1:305576-611153 GCF_025200925.1 Bradyrhizobium sp. CB1015
GCAAGAGCTTCAAACGCCGTGGATGGGGTCAGGGTTGGAAGCCTCTTGGAGGCAAATGCTACGGCGGTTCACAGGCCTGAATCGAATACACTCGCTCAGACCTCGTCGCATCTGCCGCCTGGTTGCGGACGATGAACAAGATTGCGTCGGCGCCCCTCTTAGACGCTTCTTCAACTTCGAAACACCAGACAATCGGCCAAGTTAGGTTCCGCCTTATACAAAGTATTGCGTTAGTCTCGGATTGAGGTCGAACCGATGCGACCAGGCTACTAGAGCGTTAGCTGGTGGACGCCGTGTTCGGTCCGCAAAACGCTATAGGGGTATCCGCATTTTGTCGGCCACTGTCCTGTCAACGGCTACTGACCGCCCCCTATATTATCCTACTCCCTCTCTCCACCTGACGCGCTGACCATCCGCAGCTCACTCCAATCGGAGACTTATCTCACTCTGCGGCTGTCTTATCCACCAAACTACTCACCTCTATCCACTATCACTCATCGCTATCCTGCTCTCTCGGAGATAATCCCATGGCAACGGACACCCCTTATGAAACACTGCTCGCCATGAAGCGGCTGAAAGCTGAAGGTATCTGGTACAAAAAGCTTACGCCCTTCCACCTCAAAGTCGATCGCTACAATTTTTGGCCAAAGCGTGGGACAATTCATATCGACGGAGAAACATCGCCTGTTCCCCAGCGCGGCCTGGAAAAGTTTGTTAGGCTCATAAAGACGGATGCGGTTGTCATGGATCGCCTCCGCCACAACGCTGATGAGTTGCGCCCAAAAGCACACATCGATACAGATGTCGAAGCAGTTTCGATTAAGCTGTCTGAAGCTTGAGGCGAATTCGATCTTGCTAACTTGCTGTTATAAGCACTCAAATCGCCACAGCCGCCAAGTAACGACTTCGTAGCGCTCATCAAGCGCTACTCATGGTGACCAGTTCCGTAGCCGCGCATGCGGCGCTCCTGCCACCTTTCTTAGATTTCACGATTCGCTTTGAGTTCGGCGATTCTTGCTGCGTGTCGCAAGAACTCCTGTCTGCGCCTGAATCTCCCGCATAGTTTCGCAGGAGCCCTTCATGACCGCCATCACGTATACCAAGTTCACTTCTTTGCCGCGCGTACCACTCGTCCCGGACGAAATCGTCCGCCGTAACAACGTATTCTTCGAAATCGACACGCGCTTCCGCCGCGCCGCTCGCCTTCTTCAATGCCTGTGGCTGAGAGATCGCGAGATCCCCACCGGTCAGCACGTTCGCGGCGATGGCGACGACGCCGTCACCATGGAGCTTCATTCATACCTCAGCCGTGACGCTGCGCGTGCCGGGCGGAATTTCCTCTCGCCAGAAATCCATGCCCTCGTTCGTCGCGAGTTGCTGATGCGGGAGGAAGGCGCCGCCATCGACGAAGATCGACTGTTTGGCAACGCCCTCAGCTCCATGCCGCTGACCTTTAACCTGTTTGGGCCGATGGCCCTCGACCTCAAGCTTGCCACAGCCGCCCTGCGTCAGCTGCTGCCAGGCTTCGTTCATGAGGTGACAGGTTTCATCTTCGAGCACTCACCCGGCCGTCGCCAAGAACGTTTTCTCAATGACGGCACTGCCTTCGATCTCGCCATCCGCGTCATCACGCCTGAGCGTGAAGATGGGACTATCTTCGTCGAGACAAAATATTCCGAAGACATGAGCGGACCCGCGGCTAGGCTCCGGGATCGCTACGACGAAGTTTGCCGCTCCGTCGGTCTCTTCGTCGACCCGGACAGCCCGACGCTCCGTTCGTTGGCGCTGGAGCAGCTTTGGCGTGAGCATATGCTAGCCCAACTGACCGTCGACCAAGGCCTCACGCCCCGGGCCATGTTCATTGCCATCGGCCCTCGGCTCAATCGCAGGGTCATGGCCGCCTTTCGAGTCTACGAAAACGAACTGATCGATGCCGACGACCAAGACGCCAACCGTGTCGCATTCCAAGCTTTCACACTGGAACGCTTCATCGACGCCCTTGCCGAGTCCGGCGCCGATGGCCTCGCTCGCGATCTGTGGGGTCGCTACTGCGACTTCGAGCGTGTCTATCACCTCGCCTTGGGCGAATACCTCGAACAGCCCTCCGGCCAAGCCATCGCAGCGCCGCTTACCGCGCCTTCATCGAAAGACGTCGACGCCTCACCTCAAAAGGTCACGACGAGAGCGACGGACAAGCGCGCAACGAAAAGCAGGGCTCAAAAGGCCGCGGGAGGGTCCCAGTGAAGACGGGCTCCCTGCTGACAGTCTCCGACCGCGTCGAGCTTCTCGTGAACGCTCTTCATCCGGACACCGATCACTTGCCTGTGGTGAAGCTATTTACGCCAGATGGCGGCGCGACATGGCTTCTCACCGAATGCGATCCGGATGAACCGGATCTGCTGTTCGGTCTCTGCGATCTCGGCCTTGGCTGTCCCGAGCTCGGCTACGTCAGCCTTGCGGAAATCATGGAGGTCCGAGGTCGCCTCGGACTTCCGGTCGAGCGAGACCTTCATTTCGTCGCGGACAAGCCACTCTCAGCTTATGCCGACGAAGCGCGGGCCAAGGGACGGATCGTGACCTGAGCCGACGCACCATGCGGAGTGAAATGCAGGTCGGACTCACAAGAGCTACGGCTGTTGCCTTCGATGGCAGCAGCCGGGGAGCGGTACACCTCGGTACCTCTCCATTTGCAAACGACTTTCGTGCGAATCTTCCCAGAGCAGCGACGAGGGGTACCGGCACGTGAGGGACTTTGAAAACGTGACGTAGCCTGATGACTTGCAAGGTGCGAAAGCCAAAGAGCCCCCCGTCGATCGCCGTCGATCGGGGGGCTCTCTTTTTTACGCCCATGAGGCTGCCTCGCGCTCTTCTCGCAGCCCCGCAATTTCTTTGGCCCCCGTCTGAATATCAAGGCAGTGGATCGGACGGGGCATTTCACTAGGAATACCTGGCTCGCCAACTTGGCCCGGACCTTCGTCAACGACAGAGTTCGGCACGGTCCGCTCACGCAGCGTCACATTGCGGGAGACCAAACCCTATGAAAACTATCCTCTCAATAGCCCCCGTCGTTACCCTTGCCTCTCTGCTTGCGGGCTGCGGCAAGTCAGAGGTTTGCAGCGACCCAGACGTGCTGGCAACCGTTAAGCAACTGTTCGAGGAGCAGGAGTTCGGAAAGTTCTATAAGATGCCGCCCGGCATCGTTCTTGTGAGAGATAAGTCGGCAACCCACCTGTCGACGGATCCGAACAACCAGATCGCTCGATGCTCAGTTATTATCACGATCGACCTCTTCGAGATGCTCAAGAAGGTCCAGGGATACTCGGATGAGCAGATCGCGGCGGTGAGAGTGAAAGCACAAAGCACGGGGCAGAATGCGGCCCCAGACTCTCTCATCAACTATTCGGTTCAGTCCATGGCGTCGGGAGAGTACTATGTCATGATGCTACCATAGGGAAAATTAGCCTGGATCAGACGCTGTTCTCGCACGTTTCCGGCGTCCGGCGGTCATTACCGCGAGCTGACCGAGATGCTCCTTCATCAATAGCAACGCACGCCGCACGGTCATAGCTGACGAGACCAGTGGGAGCATGAGAATGGACTGGTTCACGCGCATCACCGGCTTCAATGAAAGCACGTACGCCGCTACACGCGCGCAGCTTGAGGTGCACGGCAGTACTCTCCGCTCCAAGGCCAACGGCTGCAGCTATGGAATCGGCGAGTTCGAGCTGGCATCGCTCGACGACCTGCGCGCCCGAGTAGCCGGTGGCACCGGCGCCGCAGGCCAGGCTCGCGTGCGGATCGTTACCGGCGACGTGCGCAAGATGCACCAGGTGCCCGAGTATGCAGGTGCGCTGTTCCAAGTTGCCAGCCAGTTCAATTCTCTGGAGATGATCAGCCCCAGCGTGACGCCCGAGGATGGCGTCACGCGCTACGAGCACGACCGCACGCAGGGCCCGGCGTGCGCCGTGGCAGCGGGCGCGGCGACGATCTACCGCAACTACTTTGCGCCCGTGGGCGACCAGATCGGCCAGACGGTACAGCGCCAACTTGACGGCCTTGCGGATGTCGGCGCCGAGTTGAGCGCCCAATTGGTCCGACCCGTCACCGATCTCTGGGAGTGGCGCAATGGCTATGCTCTCTGCACGCGCCAGGGCCTGGACCTGATCACGGATCATCTGCGAGGCATGGGCCCCAGACTGGCTGATGCGCTTGCCGGCAAGCTGCGCATCGGCATTCATCGCGACGTCGAGGTGACGGATGCGCCGAGCGCACCAAGGCCTGTAGTGAGCCAGGCTTTCTGCTCAGCGTTGCCCGTCGCGTACGGCAGTGTGCCGCAGCAACACTGGGCAGCATTCGCACAGTTGGTGCTCGATGCCGCCTATGAGGCAACGATGCTTGAGGCAGTGATCAACTGCCGGCGCGGGGCATCGAACATTCTGTTGCTCACATTCCTTGGCGGCGGGGCGTTCGGCAACGCGCCCGAGTGGATTCATGCTGCCATCAAGCGCGCCGTGATCAAAATACAGGGCTTCGACCTGGATGTGCGGCTGATAAGCTATGGCGAGCCATCGGTTCAGACACGCGAGCTGGTGAAGGAACTGGCTTAGTTTGTTCGGGTGTATCTGGAAGCGCTTCGATCAAGTGCTGCCTAGGAAAGGGTTGGGGCTCGATCCGTCAAACTATAGCAAAAACAAGGACTTACTTCTCCGCCAGGTGCGGCGCTTGTACCACTTGACTGTGCTCGTGTCGACCCTGCTCTGATCGCCGAACCGAACGCACTGCCGGAGCAGCAAGACTGCGCCTTGAAGCGGCTTGCGGCAGTTTCTGACGACGCTCGACATGTCAATCGGCTTGCCGGGAGCGTTCGCGGTCCTGCAGCCGACGAGTTCGCGATGCCGTCGGAGGCCGCCGATTTGTCTGGACCACGGTCGTGTCGGCGAAATCCGAGCCGAGATTAACGCCGCTGGGAAACTAAGCAGCCGCATTCCGCCAGCAGCGCCACCTGGCCCCACGGTAGACCGGTGGCCGCCCTCCGCGATCAGCACAAGAGCGGCCCGGTCGAGCCTGCGGCGCGCTTTTTCGTGGCCGGCACGGCCATCGCCGCGCATGAGCAGGTGCGCGAGGCGATCGTCTTCGATCCGCGAAGTATCGGCCGGCTTCCTCGGCCCTCTCTTCACGGCATGGCACGCTCAGCCGCTTTCAATCACCTGGACGCGCGGCAGCCCACGAGGGCAAGGCGACGCCTCCGACCACGCTGGAAGAGGCACATTCGTATAGATTGTAGAACTGGATTGTGCAATCGATAGCCGAAACCAACGCAATCTGAGCGATAAGCAGAGTGTGTTCGGTCTATGACGATGGCTCCAAGTTGTACTGGCGGGAGAGGCATGTGAAGCAATGCCCCAAATGCGCTGAGAATATTCAGCTAGGTGCAACAAAATGCCGATACTGCCTATCCGATCTCGCGCCAAAAGGAATTGGTCAGCGCATCCTCGGTTGGCGCGATTACATCACCTTACCAACGGCAGTTCTTGCACTCGTCGCGGCGCTTTACACGCCAATCGCTGAAACAGTACGCGGTCTGCTCGGCTGGGACAGGGCGAGAGTTATTGCCTTCCTGCTGAACCCCGATGTTGTCAACGCCGGACTTGACGACCGCGGCGCTGGAAAACGTGTGGACGTTGTGACCGAGTACGACTCACTACTAAGAGTCATGCTGATCAACGAAGGCTACGCCCTTACCACCTTGTCGAGCAGCTTTTTGTGCACGGGAAAGGATGAAGGTGACTCGCGGATGGTCTTTCGATTCACTTTCTACGATCCGAAGACCCAGACCAAGCATTTTCCAGAGATCGCGGCCGGCGCGTCCGTTGGGCTGTTTGGCCGGCTTGGGGAGGCTCAGCCCTACAAAATTTCTGACCGCTCAATCCCTGGACCACGCAAATGCTCATTCAGCTACTACGACAAATATGGTCCCAAGGTGTTCGAGCGCGACATCAACGAGGCTCAGGAGAATATCCTGCTGAGCTTGCCCCGATAATTTCCGTCATGCGAGAGGCAGTTTGCGCCGATTTAGAGTTGAACAATAATTTTGGCGTCTCTGGATCGATATCCGTATACAAAGACCTTTTGGAATCGGGTCAATTTCTGGTCGTCCAGCCACAACGACAACCTCTTTTGCCTCTTCAAGTAACCTATGAACAGTTGGACGGCACTGGCGATCTATTCTCGATACTGGAATCCGTCCACCCTAAGGTCTCCTTCTGGAGCAGCGACATTGAGGCTGAAATATTTAGTGTTCCAGGTCGGCGGTTGCTTCAGCTCCCACGAGCATTTGCGCAGCAAGGTAATGCAGAACAGTTTAGCGATGACCAGCGCCAGGTCCTTGCCTGGACAGGTCCGGTCCTGCGGGTCGACAACGGCGTCGTGAAGCCCGCGCGGCCAAATTAGATGTTGCGAGGCCTGCGGGTCTTCGAACCTGTCTGGAATGAAGTCGTCTGGCCGCGGAAAATTCGCTTCGTCCCTTTGCGCCAACGGTAACACACCCAGCACCAGTTCACCCTTGCGAATGCGGAATGTTCCTGAACTCGAATCCAGGATACGATCACGCGTCGCGCGTCCAGGAACGAAAAATACCGGCGGATGTAGCCGCAGGATTTCACGCAGCGTACGGTCGAGCATTTTCAGTTTGTCGAGGCAGCGCAGATCAGCGATCCTTGGATCCGATCCGATGACCGCATCTATTTCATCGCACAGGCCCGCTCGCACTTTCTGTCTCTGCCCCAACTCTCCTACAATCGATTTCAGAAGTGACTGTGTCCCGAGAAAGGAATTCATCCCCAGCAGGAATGTCAGCCGCTTGGCGAGCACCTCCTCGTCCGTGATATTGTGACCCTTGGCAAGCTCCACGATCTGAGGAAACGCCGGCGTCTGCTTCACGAAAGCCAGCAGTCTTGGAAAGATCTTCAGTGCTTTAGAATAGGCCGATCCGGGAATGAAGCGAGTGATCGATAGGAATGTGTGCGTGAATATACCGCTGTAGAGTTCACGGACATCGGCCAATACCGGTCGCTGCCCGAGCATCCACTCGAAGATCAGCGCCACGACGAAATCCTCGATCTCGTCGCGGAAGCTGAAGGTTTTTTTTGCAGACCATTTCTTGAAGAATTCGCCTGCAACAGCATCGAACGAGGCCACGAGAGTTGTCGAACGTGCTTTCAGTAGATCGAGGTAAAGGGCTTTCGGCCGATCGTGTTCCGGTCCCGCCTCATAGATGCTTGGCGATACGTTCCCAACCAACGCCAGTGGCGGAAGCTGGAACTTGAAACCGGCGACGGGATGGTCTTGCACCAGGTCTGTGGAAGCAAACAGGGGTGCAATGGCGCGATGATCTAGTGCGATGATCGTCGGGCCAAACAGATTCGTTTTGAAAACTGTCTTTCCGTATTTGCGCTGACGCTTCCGAAGGAATTCCAACCACCCGCTGATGAAGAAGAAGTCTAGCAAGCCCCATGCGGCCCCAATCAGCGGCCAGCCGTAGGAACCGGGCGGATCCTCGCCGCCAAAGGCGACCTTTGCATCGGCAGCAACCTTGTTGCGGTGGACAATATCCGCGAGCGAAGAGGTGTTCGCAATACTCTCGAGACCGACTTTTGTGAATGTGTCTTCGTTGTAGACGTTGTCCGCAAGCAGAGGATTGGTCAGTGCCTGGGAAAAGGCGTCGACGCCGACCATCAAGGTCATCAGCTTGCCGAGCACCGTGTCCTCGTCGCTTTCTGCCAAAAGACCGACGAGCAGTTCGACGCGATCGACATGCCCGTACAACGCCTTGAGCTCCAGCAGCAGATTTCGATCGTCCGTCAGCTCTTCAAAAGAAGTTAACTTCTGCAATCCGAAGCGTTCTCGATACTCGTTGTATGAGCGCAGGCGCCAGGCACGAGACTTCTTAGTTGCCTCGACTTCGGCATTGATCAGAAATGGCGCTGTGTTGTGCAGGGTGATCTTTCCTGCCCCCTGACTCGACGCCGCGTCGAATGCTGAGGCGAGACCGACATTCACGAGGAATTCGTTATTGTAACGGAATATGCTGTCAGGAAATCGCCGGCCGCTCATTTCCATTTCTGCAGGCACGAGCGCATGCCAGCGATAGAGCAGGTCGAATTCCGCGCAGATGCGATTAGTCCGATACCAAGGCTGCTTTTCAGCAAAACCAGTCTCGAGCGAGAACTTTAGCTGGGCCGAGGAGAGATGGTTGATATAGTCTTCGACAATGATCTTGAGCAGTTGCGCGATGTTGATATTCCGCGCCGTCTCGAACAGTCGATCGTCATCATCATTCCATTCCGGATGTGCCGCTGCAAGTTCCTCGCAGAGACGATTGTGCTCGCGCAGAAATACCGTGTTGAGTGCGCTATAGAAGATGGTTGAATTGCCACGTTCTAGACCGGAGGCAAAAAGCCGTTTTTTCCTATCGGGAGTGTTGAAGGGATCGTCGAGCGCTTTACGGAAATCTCCCGTCTGCGGATCGATATAGGACAGACCCACGAACTCTTGGCGCACACGCTTGCCGTCTTCTTCGAACAGTGGCGGCGGAAACTCTTCGCCATTAATTTGCACGCTCTTCAGCCGACCTCGTTTTTTGGCCCTTAGAAGGGCCGTGTCCGCCGCCGATAGACCATAGATCTGACAGAGATCGATCTCGTGGTTCGACGTGTTCTTTCTGAAGTCGTCTGGATGGGTTCGCAGAAAGCTGTCGGTAAACCATTGCGCAAAGAAGCAGAAGAGAGCGGTGCTCTTTGGGCAGGGTACTTGGTCCGGGTCTCGAACGAATAGTGCGCCGACGTCCGCGACCTTTGGAAGGCAACTGACACTCTTTTCGGAGGCCGGTGGCAAGTGCCGCCCAGTGTAAGAGCGATCGACCAAGCCCGTCCACGATGTGTAGTCGTCGCTGCCCCCCGGTGTCTTTGCGCCCCACAGCGACAGCGGGTACGGCCGCGGTTTAGAGGAGTTGGCAATAATATTTATGAAAAGCCGATTGAGTAGCCGCCTCAACCATTCCCACTTGCTGACTAGACGCCAGAGTGATGGGTAACTCGAAACAAAATCGAAAGCAAAATCCTTCGTCGAGCGCATTCTCCCTCCAAGGGACTACGTCTTCATACAACCGGATCCGTGTTTTTCTGCCAGCTTAAGAGTTAATTTCAGTCAACACATGACACAACGTTGGCTCCTCGCCCGGGGTCTTTTGATTGTCCGTTCCCATTCTGAATTGTGCCTCTCGGGCTGCTGAGATCGCGCCCTTCTCTGAACTTTGAGAGCATCAACTCGCTTTTTGCGCTAGTGCACTCAAAGCTCTTGATTCAAGGAGAGTCGCGCGCATCTCGCGGGCAGTCAGAGCAGATCTCTCGTACCATGTCATACTGTCCTCCGCATGCGCCCGTCCGAGTTTGCGAGAACAGCTTCCTTTTACAAAGTAGACTGTGGGAGCGAAAAAGCGCTGCCCGGTTGACGCTAGCTCGCTTAGTGCAGTGTCAATCTCTTGATTGGCTAATTCGATTTGCTCTGTCGTCAACAGCAAATCGGCAAGCGCCGCTCTGAAAAGGGGAACTCCGAGAGAAATGCGGGAGCTCACGTTTGCAATGCCCTTCCTCATGACCTCGATAGATGATTCAGGGTTCGCAGAGGATGCCGACTTCGCCCAGGCCTCAAACAATCGGCAATGGATGCCCCAGACAGCCACGTTGTTGACCTCGCAGTAGCGAGCACCTTCTTCGACGTACTTCAGCGCTGCTTCAATCCCATCCAGGAAGTAATTCAGATACCCTCCGGCTGCGAACGCCCACCCAAGGCTTGGAGGATGATTTAATCGCCTCGCATAGGCGACGTTCTCGTCTGCCAATCGCTGCGCCCTATCCACGCGACCGCAAACTCCGTGCGCCACCGCTTCAAAACCTCGCGCGGCGACGAGACAATCGGCACCGTAGCGTGTTGCCATTGGGGCATGCAGTTCGGGCCTGTAAAGCGCCGCTAAGGCTTCAAAGTTGCCGATAGCGGCAACCAGCTTGCCTTCAAAAAAGTTGAGATAGCCCAACATACGATGAGCCTGACAGATGTGGCTTTCATCGTTCATTTTGGTTGCGATCTCGTACATCTTCTCAGCAGGCTCACGTGCCAAATCGAATTTTGAGGCGAAGTGATATCCGGAGAAAATGCCATAGAGCAGATCGAAGCGCTGGTCTGGCTGATCTACGAGCTCGATAAGTTCAAGCGCACGGGAGTATGCCTTCGTCGTCTGTTCAGCAGCAGGCCCGTTGACGACGTAAGAGGCCTGGCCCGCGCTCAGATTGAGGTCAAACTCAATGCGACTGTTCTCATCGCATTTTGTGCTCGGACTAAAGTACTCTAAACCGTGTCGTAAGTTGTTAAGCGCCTCCAAATAAGCCGAACGCTTCAAGGCATTCTGACCAGCCCGCAGCCAGAAGGTAACCGAGCTGGAAGGACTATTTGAGCGCGACCAGTGCGCAGCTATTACTTCTGGCTCCTTCTCGCAAAATTCAGGAAACTGAGCAGTCAGGATCTCCGCGATCTGACCATGCAATGATTTCCGCTTTGACAAAAGAAGGCTTTCGTATGAAGCGCTTTGTACAAGCGCGTGCTTGAAAACGTAAGTTCCATCGAGCGGGGCGCGCCGTTCAAACACCAAGCCAGCAGATTCGAGGCCATTCACTTGCTCCTTGATGGATGATACGGCCAATCCGGTGATCGCCGCGAGATGGTCCAATCTGAATTCACGACCCAGCGCCGCTCCGATCTGGGCGATCGATTTTGATCCTGGGAGATTATCAAGCCGGGCGGTTAGACTGTCCTGAAGAGTAGAGGGAATGGCGAGTCGAAGAGAGGACTCCGTCAACTCGTAGCTATGGCCATCGTATTTCAAGAGACCGCCCTCAACGAGCCCCTTTGTCAGCTCCTCCACGAAGAGCGGCACACCATCAGTCCTGCTTGCGATCTCCGCAGTCACCCAGGCTGGCAATGATGCACCGGCAACCTTCTCTGCCAGAGCCTTAGTACTGTCATCGTTCAAAGATTTGAGCAGAAGATAATTGGAGCTTGGCAACTGCTGCCAGCTGGATGCCGGACTATATTCCAGTCGTCCGCTCACAATCACCAGCGCGGCCACGGCGTCGACCGACCTAATGATCAGGTCAAGGTATTCAGCAGTGGTGGGATCGATCCAGTGAGCATCTTCGACGATGGCCAGCACTGTCGCGCCCTTCGCAAGATTGCGGAATTGCTCAGCAAGAGCGTGGAAGGTGCGTTGGCGCTTCTGAATAGGCGTGAGCTGCAATGGGCTAAGATGGCCAGATGCAGGGATGGACAGGAGTTCCGCGATCAAAGAGACGGCTTCATCGCTGGCGCTCGTTACGCTTAAGAGCTCTCTCAGTTTAGTCAGTCGGACTGCTGCACTGTCCTCTGGCAGAAAACCAGCAGCCTCCGACAATTGCGCGATCATCGGTCTAAGAGCACTGTTTTGGTAGTATGGCGAACAGTGATACCGCATCGTGACCTGGCGATCGCTCCGGATCTGATCAACCAGCTCCCTGATTATCCGTGTTTTTCCGATGCCCGCTTCCCCCCTCAATATGAGAGCCTGGCCCTGGCCGTTCTTTGCCTTTGACCAAAGGTCGCGTAGCAACTCGATCTCGCTGGCACGTCCCACAAGGGGTGTGGTTCGGACCCCTCGAGCTTGAAAGCGCGCGCGTTGCTTAATGGAGGTGACGGCGTAGGCTCGCGGATTGTTATCGAAGCCCTTCAGGATCTGAGGACCAAGATCCTGCAACGCAAATTCCTCACCAAGGAGAGCCGCAGTCGAAGAAGCAACAACAGTTTGTCCTGGCGCTGCGACCGACTGCAGCCTTGCGGCCAAATTGGGTGTTTCTCCAACAACCTCGTCCTTTACGGCCCCGCCGATGTCGCCCAGCACTACCCATCCAGTTGCCACTCCTGCGCGGGCGAACAATGGTCCCCCGTCTGGCCGACGTAACTCACTGATCGCGCAGTGAGTGGCGTCAGCCGCGAGGATCGCCCTTTGTGGATCGTCTTCGTGAGCCCTCGGCCATCCAAAATAAGCAAGGAGGCCGTCGCCAAACGACCGCGCGACGTAACCTTCAAAAGAATTGATCTGGGAGATGGCGGCTTTTTGAAAGCGCCCAATAGTATCGCTCAGATCTTCTGGATCAACAGCCGTTGCAAGAGCGGTCGAATCGACGATGTCTAAAAACAGAATCGTCAAGTGGCGACGCTCGGAGGAGAACGATGGATAGTCTCCTCGCTCATTGCGAGCAGGGATGATGAAGGAACGTTCTTTCGCCGCCTTAAGAAGGGTCCGTCTGTGGCCCAAAGCTATAACACCGATGTCCTTCAGGTCGGCATCGGTCAATTCGCTCAGTTGCTCCAAATCTATTTTGTTTGCCTCGAATGCGGCAATATACTCGGCCAGACCGACCGCGTTCAGCCAATCCGCGATCCTCAAGGTTCCGCTCCCTACAGCAATTGATTTTTGAAATCCAAAAGTCTCCGCGCTACTTAAAGTTCATGTTTGTGCCGCAAACATCTTAGCAGCACGGAAGAAATGGCGATAGGGTATTGCTTTCCAGTGTTCCCTACTTTCCGAAGAGTCCGGTTTTTGGGACCGAAGGCGATGGACAAAATCGCCTTCTTTTCAAATGGATAGTTAGCATCGCGGGCGCGGCGACGATCTACCGCAACTACTTCGTTCCGGTCGGTGACCAGATCGACCAAACTGCAGAATGCCAGCTTAACGGCCTTGCAGACATTGGCGATGAGCTGAGTGTTCGGCTCGATCGCTCCATCGCTGACCTCTGGGAGTACCGTAACGATTATGCTCTTTGCGCCGGGGGAGGTCTGGACCTGATCTCGGACTATCTTCACTCGGCCGGCCAGGAGCAAATCGACGCGATAGCGGGAAGCTGCGCATCGGCATCATCGCGATTTCGAAGTAACGGACATGCCCCGCGCGCCCAGACCTCTTGTAAGCCAAGTCTTCTGCTCAGCGCTGCCGGTGGCCTACGGTCATGTACCACGAAAGTTTTGGACACCATTCGCACAGTTTGTGCTCGATGCCGCCTATGAAGCTACGATGCTTCAAGGTGTCATCAACGTCCGACGAAACGCATCGAATATCGTCTTGCTAACTTCCCTGGGCGGTGGGGCGTTCGGCAACGAGCCTGAGTGGATTCATACCGCCATCAAGCGCGCGCTCAAGAAAGTCCTGGGATTCAACCTGGACGTACGCTTGGTGAGCTATGGACCACCGACCAGGCAGACGCAGACACTGATTGACGAATTAGGTTAGAGGCAACGTCCTAACGAACGCAGATTCTTGCTGCATGATTCGTCTGTCGAAAACGCTACGACAGATGACCACATTTTCGGCCGCTCTGGCTGGTGGACAACTGTGAACAGGTCAATATTCGCGTAATCCCCTTTAGACCCGCCGGTGAAAACCGGCGATACGCTCTTCCCTTATCTCTCTTCCCTTATCTCTTTCCGCTCCGGCGACCGAAGTAATACGACGACGCCTCGGACTTCCAGTCGAGCTAGATCATCCCTTCATCGCGAGTAAGCCACTGTCGACATTCGCTGACGAGGCACGCGTGAAGAGTCGGATTGCCGACGACAAGTTCCCGCATGCGCCGACATCGGCGACCGAGAAGCCGATGTCGGCGGACCAGGCTTCGGAGTTCACCCGCCGGCTCCAGGAGCGCGATCGGCTACGCACGGAACGCGACATTCTAGAACGGCTGGTCGCGATTGCTGAAGAAATCTGGACATAAGCTTCCGTTCATCAACAGATTCCCCCGGGAAGTGCAGTCTTCTCTTTGAGCTGGCGCCAAACCATACCTTCGAGACGACGCCCTCGAGCCCGATCTTGCAGGCGTGTTCGAACATCTCGCGGCCTTCGATCTCGAAGCTTTCGCTGAACTGGATCTCGGTGCCGTCGATGATCTTCTTGAGTTCGGTCTTGCGCTGGAAGAGCGGCAGCTTCCGGGTCGCGGCCATTCAGGTAACAGGAGATCGAAGGCGACCAGTACGATGCTGGTCGACCGGCCTTTCAGTTCGTTCGGAAGGACCGAGAAGTCCGTGGTGTCGTCCGCGGCGGCGACAACGACTTCACCGTCCACGATCGCCGATCCCGCCTTGATGTGCCAGGCGTCATTGGCGACCTTCTTGAAGCGGTTGGTCCAGTCGTGACCGCGGCGGGTGAAGACCTTCACGGCTTCGTTCGCCAGATGGACCTGGACGCGGTAGCCATCGAACTTGATTTCGTGAATCCATCGCGCTCCGGACGGCACCTTCTCGATCGATGATGCCAAGGCCGGTTCTACGAAGCCCGGGAACGGCGCCTTCACGCCGATCGCCGCCGGTTTACGCCGCTGAAACGCCACGCAGGACTCCAACGCACAACTAAGCAGATTCAAGCCGGGACGGCAGGATTCGTTTCCGGAACCCGCGAATCCTTGCGGCGTTGCATCGCCATGAGTTCGCAAGAGGAGGAGCCGATGGCCGCAGCAAAGAAGAAGACCGCGCGTGGACGCAAACAGGACCCGGGCCCGCGTGGCCAATGGGCAGGACTACGAAGTCCGCTACGAAGCGAAGAAGACAGGCCGCTCGGCATCGGCCGTGAAGAAGGCCGTCAAGAAGGTCGGCAATTCCCGCAAGCGCGTCGAGAAACGTCTAGCCCGCTAGGACGCCTCTGAGCCGCTCGGATAGCGAAGCCGTTATCCGGATTACGGGCAATGGCCACCGAACAGAAGCTGATCAGGTCACCGAAGAAGAGGCCTCGGCGCAAGCCGCGCGAGGAGATCGTCGACTACGTCCTGGCGATCGAGGACTGGGACTGGGGCTACTCATTTTCGCTCAACAGCGAGCGGCAGCCGATCGACCCGTACGACGAATTCCGTCACTTGCAGATCAAGGGGCGGCTCCTGCGGCCGGCGGGGCAGAAGACCGACAGGGCGGAGATCTCGCTGCTCCCCTCGTCCGACCTGGAGGAGGAGCGGCGCAGGGACTTGCACCCGATCGCGTTGGGGTCGCTCCACGTCACGCAGGACGCGATCTTGGGCAACATCGGAATCCCACGAGACGCGCTAACGCCGATCCTCCAGATGCTGATCGCCGGTAGGTTCAGGTTCGTCCTGATGCGGGGCACCCGATTCCGGCATCGCAGCGCCAAGGTGAACAGTCTGCGGCTCGAGACGAAGCTGACCGAAGACGATCTGGCGCTCGAAGAGGAGTCGGCCGTCTGACCGGCCGCTCCGCCGCTCGCCTGTCAGGCCTCGCTGGGCCCGGAGTAGATCGAGTTTGGGGGCGTCGTGCGCGGTAGGGGGAGCGGGCGCTCCGGCGGGGCGGATCGCGACGCTTGGCCGCCCTTCGCATCATACCGCCTCGCCAAGTCCAGGAGGCGTCGCCGGGTGAACGGGTCGGCCCTTTCGGCAATGGTCCGGACCCGGTGCGCGAGACCCCGATAGAATTCCTGCTCCATGGCACCCCCCCCACGACATCACTTCTCAAATTTGCGTGGCCCGCAGGCGAGGAGTCAAGCGGCGCCAGTGCCACGACGGCGGTCCTGAAAACCTTGCATCGTGCGCTTGTACCGACGCCTCCGGCGGGCCTAAGCTGCCGGCGGCAGGGAAATTCGACATGACGGTGCTGCACCCGATCCGGAAGGCGTGTCCGGTCTGCGGAAGGCCCATGAAGCTCGTCAAGAACGACGCGAGCCCCGGCAGGGAGCGCTATGTGTGTCCGGTCTGCGACGACGACCCGCTGCATGACCCTGCCGCTCTCAAGTGGGTGGACAGTCCGTTGAAGCCACCCGCGGACTGAGCTCTCCGTCAGCCGGAACGGGAGTTAGATGCGGCTGGAGAACCGGGTGAAGGCGGTCAGCCTTTGCACGTTGGGCTCGACATCCTGCATGTAGATCTGGGTCCGTAGGAACGCGATCTCGTCGTCCAGACCGCTCTCATCGACATCTCTGAACCAGGACTTGGGTCTGCCGTCGCTGCCGTCATTCCAGCGATAGCCGCGCCGTTTCAGCGAGTCCTTGAGCTCGAATGCGGTCTGCTCCGCCCAGATCCGCAGCGTCGGCCTGCGGGCGGTCTCGAGGAGGAGCGCGAGCGCCGGCGCACCGGTCGTCGGCAGTACGAAGTCCAGGACCTCCAGCAGCGCGTGGCAGTCATCGACGGCGCGGTGCGCCTGGTGGAAGTAGCCGGCTCCGTTCAGGAGATAGCCGAGCTGCGAGCCTGCGAAGCCATGTTTGCGCCAGTCGATCTCGCTCATGCTGCAGCCCCAGGCCTTGTGCTCGAACACGGGCCAGTAGCGCTCGACGAACCTCCTGTCGAAAGCGCTGTTATGCGCGATCGTGATGAGCCCGCTTTCGGCGAAGGCCGTTACGGCGGCATCGTCAAATTTGTGCCCCGTGACCATTTCGTTGGTGATGCCGGTGAGCGCCGTCACTTCCGCGGAGATCGGCGCGCTCGGTTCGTTGAAGGCGGAGAACGTGTCTCTGACGCCGACGATCCGCCCGTCCGACGTGTAGTCGAACTTGACCATCCCGAGCTCGATGATCTCGTCCTTCGAGTGGTCGAGGCCGGTGGTCTCGGTGTCGAGCAGAATGCCGGTCCTGACCTCCTGCCCGGCCGCCGGCGTGTAGGGAGGACGGGCGATCAGGCGTCGAAGAACCCTGTAATCGGACGACTGAGCCAAGGCGTCGGCCATTGCAGCCAGGTTCGCCGGGTCCAGAGTGTTGTGTCTGCGGGGCTGGGTCAGCGCGTCCATGGTCCACAATACCGGCCAAAAGCTCCACGAGGTACCTGGAAAACAAGCGATTCACGACATTTTCGGACGTGCCCGGGGGGCGCTGCGGGAAGATGGCCAATTTTCCCGTTGGCGGGCCCGGAGCATGTCGGAACCGGCGGGCTCCGTTCGTCTTGAATCCAGCATCGTCCCTCCGGAGTACCGCGTTCATGGCCCCCCGCGCCAACTGGAAAGGTTTTCTGCGTCTCTCCCTCGTGACCTGTCCGGTCGCGCTCTATCCGGCCACCTCCGAAAGCGAGAAGATCTCGTTCAACCAGCTGAACCGCGCGACGGGCCACCGCATCAAGTACCTGAAGGTCGACGCGGACACTGGGGACGAGGTGCCGAACGAGGACATAGTGAAGGGCTACGAATTCGATAAAGGCCAGTACATCGAGGTGACGAAGGAGGAGCTCGAGGAGATCGCTCTCGAGTCTACGCGCACCATCGAGATCGACGAGTTCGTCGACAGGTCCGACATCGACCCGCGGTATCTGATCCGCCCCTACTATTTGCGCCCCGACGGCAAGGTCGGGCACGACGCTTTCGCGGTGATCCGCGAGACCATCCGCGAGATGGACAAGGTCGCGATCGGGCGGGTGGTGCTGACCAACCGCGAGCACATCATCGCGCTCGAAGCGCGCGACAAGGGCCTGATCGGCACGCTGCTGCGCTATCCCTACGAGGTCCGGAGCGAACAGGAATATTTCGACGAGATTCAGGACGTGAAGGTCACCAAGGACATGCTCGACCTCGCCAAGCACATCGTAAACCAAAAGGCGGGGCGGTTCGATCCGGAGAAGTTCGAGGACCACTACGAGACCGCGCTGGTCGACCTGATCAACCAGAAGAGGGCCGGCAAGGTCATCCGCCCGAAGGAACGACCGAAGGGCGAGAACGTCGTCGATCTGATGGACGCGCTTCGCAAGAGCGTGGGTGGCGCTGCGGCCGAGGCGGCGGCGCCAAAGAAGCCCGCCAAGAGGCCTAAAAAGGCGTCGGCCGGCCAGAGGGAAATGCTGATGCCGATCGCCGGCAAGAAGCCGGCGAAGGAGACCGCCGCCAAGAAGCCGGCGGCTGGAGCGCGGCGGAAGTCTGCCTAGAACGCAGGCTCGCTTCCAATGGCCCCTTCTCTTTTGATAGACGACGAGATCCGACGGCTCCGTTGATCTTCTTTGCGATATGCTCGATAGTTTGCCCAGGCCCAGGGAGCAGCGGGGTTGGCCGTGGCTGAACTAGGATTGCCAGAGACGCAATATGCGCAGAGCGGCGATTTCGCCATCGCCTACCAAGTAATGGGTAGCGGGCCAATCGACATTGTCCTGGTCCCCGGCATCATCTCGCATGTCGACTATCAACATGAGCTGCCGGGCTACACGCAGGTTCTGCGCCGGTTGGCCAAGTTCTCCAGAGTCATCGCCTTCGACAAGAGAGGACAGGGCCTCTCCGACAGGCTGGCCGACGTGCCTTCTCTCGATGAGCGCATCGACGACGTGCGCGCGGTCATGGACGCGGTCGGATCTCGGCGAGCCGCGCTGGTCGGATTCTCCGAGGGCGCCTCCATGAGCGTTCTGTTCGCGAGCACCTATCCGGAGCGTGTGTCTCACTTGGTTCTTTTCGGCGGACTCGCCCGCGTCGCCGACCTTTTTCCGCCGAATCTGACCCCGGCGGCCGCCGAAGAAAGGCTGGCGAACCTTGTCAAGCGGTGGGGTAGCGGAGCGTTTTTGGGGAACGTCTTCGCGAGTGACGCCTCGAACCCGGAGGCTGTCGCGCGCATCGCCAAGTTCGAGAAGCTGGCGAGCAGTCCGGGCGCCATCAAGGCCTACATCATCTCAAACCGCCGGATAGACGTCACCGGCATTCTTCCGTGTGTCCGGGCTCCAACGCTCGTACTGCACAGGGCGACGGACAAGCAGGTGCCGGTCGCCTTGGGCCGACGTATGGCGGAGGAAATCCCCGGTGCGAAGTACATCGAATATCCGACAGGAGATCACGCGTTCTGGACCGGCGATACCGAAACGGTGGTCGGCGATATCGAGGAGTTCGTCACGGGGCATCGTGATACCGGAGACGCTGACCTGGAGCGGATTCTCGCAACCGTCATGTTCACGGACATTGTTGATTCCACGCGACAGGCCGCCGAGATCGGCGACCAGAAGTGGCGGAGCCGTTTGGATCAGCACGACGAGCTCGCGCGTCAATTCATTGAAAGGCACCGAGGCAATCTGGTCAAGACCACCGGTGATGGCGTGCTCGCGACCTTCGACGGGCCGGGCCGGGCCATCCGCTGCGCCCTGTCGTTCAGCAATGCTGCGCGCCAGATCGGTTTGCCAGTGCGGGCTGGTCTGCACACCGGAGAGATCGAGGTGCGGGGGAGTGACATCGGCGGCATCGCGGTTCATGCAGCGGCCCGCGTCATGTCGCAATCCGGGCCCGACGAGGTTCTGGTCTCGCGCGTGGTGACCGATCTCGTCGCCGGCGCCGGTCTGCGCTTTACCGAACGCGGTTCGTATGAGCTCAAGGGATTGCCGGGCAAGTGGGACTTGTTCGCGGCTAATGGCTAGTCTCGGATTCGGGATCGCAGGATTGCCGCCCCGATCAGGGGAAAAAATTGCGCCGCGTCTCCTGCCCGGCGGCCGCGCCCTTCAACAGTCCTGCTCGTCTCCGGATGGGCACTCGGGGCAGGTGTCGCCGATCGAATCCAAGACCTCACGGAGCTCGGCGATGGCCGCATTCATTGGAAGGCCGCGCGGCGGATCCTGCCTGGCGATTTCGAATGCCCGCTCTCGTGCGTGCGGATCGGCCCGATCCTTGGCCCATCCGTGCTCCTCGCATTCGTGGATCGCCCCGGCTTCCTGCAGCACGGAGATCGCCCAGCCGCGCAGCGTCCGGATCGCCGGCCGTCGTTCCTTCGTCCTCAGCATCGAGATCGCTCCTGCCGGGACGAATCCTTCCGCCCGCCCGCTCGTTCCGCGCGGTTAGCACGGGTCAGGGATTCGCAATCGGCAGGGCTTCGGCTTGTCCACCTGTTCCGCAGCGCCTGTGGAGAATGCTACGTCGCCGGCGCGGGGTCTTCCTTCGTGCCGTGGGCGACGATCTTGAGCGTCCCGTCAGGAAGCGGCCGCTGCAGCTTCAGCGCCTCCTCGGCAGGCGCCGTCATCCAGGTCTCGACCTCGTCCGGTGTAGTCAGGATCACGGGCATCGCCTTCGGATGGATGGCGAAGACTTCGGCGTTGGCCTCCTTCGTCAGGAACGCGTAGAGGTCGTTGGTGATCTCGCCTTCCTTGATCTTCCGGACCGAGGTCCAGCTGGTCCAGATGCCGGCGAAGCAGGAGACTCTCGTCGAAGGCGACGCATTCGGGCATCGGGCAGGCCTGATAGCGAACTGAGGTTTCGCGTCCATCGCCAATGGCATTCTCAAAGGTCTGGCAGTTTTATGCCCATCTCCCTCAATCTCTGCAAAGAGTAGTAGCATTGTCCGCCTCGGCAGACGCAACCTGCCCCGCACGATGTCCCATCGTCTTTGCCGGCGCAAGGATTCAATCCGCTAGGTCGCGACAATGGAAAGAATGTCTCGCCGTCGATGACTACTCCCTTGCTGGGGTCCACCGAGCCGTTCCCGTTATCTGCTCCGGACATCTGCGAGCTCCCTATCTAGCTTGGCTTCGTATCGCCGCTGCGGTCGCGTTTCCCGCGACCGCAGCGTCGTGCTGGACCGCAGCCTGGAGGGCAAGTTGCGCGGATCCGGCGGGCCCTGCGGGTTTTGCGAGCGGGCCGAGCGTTATGATGACTTGACTGGTCTTGGTACGCGATCCGCCTAAGAACGGCGCTCCGGGATTGACAGTTAACCGGATGAACTTCCAGCTTGGAGTGAAGTCGCCGCCTACCGAAACGACGAAGGTCAGAGTTTCTTGGAAGGTAGAGAATTGGGGATACTCGATGGGTCTCGTGCGAGCCTCGTTTCCGGCAGCTATCGATGCCTTGTCGTAGATGAACTCGTCGATATTAAGATCGCTGGAAACGGTGACCCCGTCTTCCAAAGCGCTGCAATCAAGCCCCTGTCGAGCATGGCTAGTGAGAATTGCCTCCTTCAACAGCGTCTTGTTCTCAAGCGTGAAGGTGATCGCCTCGTTTCGTGTCGAATGTGCCGAACCGGACACTCCACCCGCTGCCGAAAATATATCGGAGCCGCCTATCGGGGTCGTGTAGAGGATGCCCGGATTGACGTTCGAGGTTTCTTCCCACGTGAGGTTGAGAGAGATGCTCGTGCCCCACCCCGTCAGCCATGGTACTTTCCCCGTGCTGACCGCCCGATATAGCCCCTTGGTGACCTCGCACCGAATGTTGGCGATGATGTTGCTCTCGATCTTTCCCTGCCTCGACATGCCGTTTCGCGGATCGACGTCATTCTGCACTAGAGCATTTCACATTTTGATTGAAGCGTAACCGGCGTTAGCGAAGTAGTTGGCACATTCACGAGGCTGGATGTCCTGGACGAGGTGACCGATGTGGCGCCAAGTGTCCTCGATGGTGCGCTTTTGAGCTTGCCGCATCCAATGTTTGATCTTGGAGAAGGCCTGTTCGATCGGATTGAGGTCGGGCGAGTATGGCGGCAGGTACCAGAGCCTGGCGCCAGCCGCCTTGATCATCTGCCTGACGGCTCTCGACTTGTGGCTTCCGAGATTGTCGAGAATGACGATATCGCCCTCGCGCAGGGTCGGAAGGAGGAGGTGCTTCACGTAAGCGCGGAAGCATTGGCCGTTGATCGGCCCATCGAAGACGCAGGGGGCGGTGAGCTGGTCGTGGCGGAGTGCGCCGAGGAATGTGAGGGTACGCCAGTGCCCGTGCGGGGCGAAGCCGCGCAGGCGTGCCCCTTTGGGGCCCCAGCCCCGCAAGGGGGCCATGTTGGTCTTGATCCAGGTCTCATCGATGAAGACGAGCCGGCCCGGATCAAGTCCGGTCTGCCAGGACCGCCAACGCTGGCGCCTACGAGAGACGTCGGCGCGAGCCTGTTCGAGCGCGAACAGTGTTTTTTTTGAACCGCAGCCCTTCCCGACGCAGGAACAGCCAGACTGCATTGTGTGAGACCTTAACCCCACGGGCAGCCAGCTCCGCCTTCAGACCATGCAGCGTCAGGTGCGGCGTCTGAGTGATCCGCTCGACGATGAAGGCGCGGTGCGGATCAAGCACAGGCTTGCGGTGACCACCCATCTTGCCAGGCGCTACCGAGCCGGTCGTTCGATAACGCTGCGACCACTTCACAACCGACGAGACCGCAACACCAAACCGTGCCGCCACAGAACGGCAGCTCTCACCCTTGGCAACCGCGGATACCGCACGCTTACGTAAATCGTTGGAAATTGGTCGGACCATGGGATGCTGGCCTCCAGCCCAGCCAGCATCTTGAATCATATTCGCCCCAGATCCGGAATCCCTTCCGATTCAATAAATTCGTGAACCGCTCTAACGGATCTTTCTGAGGCACGTACAGTCCGCATCCCGAAAGTATCGAAATCACTGATGCTGCTGCCGCAGCGCGGCGAAAAATGGTCACGGCGTCCCCCAACGATCCGTTTCGACTATAGATTGCTCAATGCGGGTAGATTAATTCGAAGTTTAGTCGCAAGCATAGCGAAAAATCATGAGCGTCGAGGCGGCGATGCGGCGATGCGGCGAGCCGCGATTAGTTAAACGAACTGCAAACAGTAGTCGGTCGACTGGTCGCCTGTCCTGCTCTCACGCCATGGTCCAATCTACGTCAGCGTCATCTTCCATCCGATGCAGCCGGCGCTGATCCTGAACTCTTTGAAGGCCAGGCCACCGGTATGCAGGACACTCGGCTTGCCAATTGAGCATCGAGAATAATCTGCTGATGATCTGACCTGCGATCTGTCCGGACATTTCCTGTCAGACAAAGTGATCTTCGCCGCATTCCGCACGAAGAAGGTGAGGCATCGTCAAGCATTTCCGTGAATCGGGAGACAAATCCGAATCGAAAATGAGCCCTTTGCGCTCAAATACGCCAGTGCGGCGGCGCACAATGCAATAGAGGCGGCAAATGTCGGCAGAAAGTCCTTCGACAGATCATAGATTCGGGACCTAACTCCCGGACAAAAAGTTCACTCGCACTCGATCTTGGGCAGGCTCGATCCTGCTTTCACCAGCGCGTTGTTAAGCGCCTTCTCAATACCCGCGAAGCTGGAATTCTTCAGCGATGGCGCATCGCTTTCGCCCAGGTACAGCTTTTTGGGAGCGCCGCAGACGGTGAGATCGTCCAGCTTTGCTGTCGGTCTCAATTGCTTCATCAAGTCTGGATCGCCATAGAGCGGTTCTCCTCCGACGACTACCAAAAGGATGTCTGCCGGCGTAGCCTTGACCACCGGGTCGAGCATAGGATTGCGAGCGTTCGGATCGGCTTTGGCCCTCACGACTATGAAATCCGCCTTTCTGCCGGCCGTCAGGTCTCCGATGCTGGCGTCGACCCGCACCATCTGCGCGGGAATGGAAGTGGCCATCTTGATCAGATCCGCCGAGTCCATCGACGGGTATCGTCTGGACGCATAGCCGATCTCCTGTAGCATCCCCGCGCTTCCCGACGGGCTCCAGTCGGGGGCGATAGCCACCGGCACACCAGCAAGATGTGCGGCCGAGACATTTGTTGTCGAACCATAAAGCTCGTCATTGCTCCGCGGCGACCAGACGAGTCCGGCTCCGCTTGTTTTCATCGAGCCGAAGTCTGCGTCGCGCAGAGCGGTACCGTGGACAATCACCACCCCTGGGCGGAGCAGATGCGCACGGTCGACCATCGTGAATTCGCGGTGAGCGCTGGAATCGGTCGCGGCTCCTTCCGACAAGTGGACGACGAGACCGCGCAAGGTGCCAAGGCCGAGCTCGCAGAGCAGGTAGTCCAGCCTAGCGTGGGGCATCTCCAGCGGAAAGACCTCGTTATCGACAACGTCTAGAATCGGCTGTGCTTTGCCGCATCCATCGTTGTCGTCTGGATTCTTGCGATCCAAGCCAGAGGCCAGATCAAGGTTGCGAACGAGACCTTTCGCGCAGTCGCCGTTGTTCGGGTGATCCTTGGTGGGGTAAAGGCTTCCGATCGAGGAGGTCGCGCCACCAGCGAGCGCCTTTATCTCCGCATAGATTGCCGATTCGCACGCCGCGTCTGCCAATACGACGTTGTGAGGTGCCACCAGGAGCCTGTCGTATTCCGCGGCATCCTGCCATTCGTAGCGGCTGGCAAACTTTCGCCCGGGCAGCCACCGCGGCAGCACGTTCCAGGTGAGATGGTTGTGCAAGTCGACGAAGCCCGGAAGGATGACGGCATCCGCGGGTTTGATGGCGGTACCGGCCCCTGAGACGGAGCTTGTCGGGCCGACCGCTCCGATGTTCTGGCCAGAAACGGCGAGCGCCCCGTCGGCCACCACGCCGACAGGAGTAAGCACGGTGCCGGTGACGGTGAAATCCAGCGCCTTGGCCTCGCCGACGAGCCACGCGCAGGCCAGCAATATCGACGCGCACTGAACCGTGAAGCTGGTGCACCTCATCTCTCTCCCCCTGCCAAGACTGTCTCATCTTATCGTTGTCGCAATAGAAAACTAGCGCGAATCGCGAGAGGGGCTCGCAGGTCCGTCTATAGCAACGCGCGTCGGGGAAACGGCTCACGGAATCGAAAGAATTAGCCAGGCTGGCGGCAGTCGGCTGCCAATTCATTCTTCATCCGGCGATAATACGCCGGCATCTATGAGCATCCGCCTATCCAGCTTCCCAACCAGGAAGCGGTATCCGCCCTCAGTCAGGCGGAGGATCTCGCGGGTCGGCGAAGCATCGACAACCGTCACCATGTCGCTCGAAAGCAGGTCGTTGCCAACGCCATTCTCGATGATGAATTCGAAGCCTTCCACACGAAGGCGCCTCGGAATCAAAGCTCCCGGCTCCAGCATGATCCGGTTTTGGATGGCACTTGCGGCGAGGGTCGCTGCCTGACGTGATGTCATTTTGAGAACCGCGCGGTTCCTGCGCAGCGCGGTGGCGCTGCGCCAGGTCGATGTTGGTTTCAAGGTGACCGATTCCACCACAGCGAGTTGCCTGAAATAGTTGTTGGCGATCTGCCGCTCGCTATCGGCAGCATCGCCCCAGAGCGATTCCCGACGTCGTTGGCGGGATTCTTCCGAGGGGTTCGAGATGCCTTCGCCGCCATCAGTCTGGTTCGTGAGAGGTCCCGTTCCGAGGTCATGACGGCCGATGGTCTGGATTAGCTGGCGCTCTCGGGCGAGCGCCTCCGGCTCGTTCTCAAAAAAGCTGTCGAAGCGATAGTGGATCGACGGCTTCAGCCGAAAGAGACCTCGGATCACGTTGAGCTTGTGGGTCAGACGAGTCGTATTGCGTGCTTCAGCCTCATGATCGAGCACCCGCAAATTCAGGCCCTTACCAACGTAGAACGGCCGACCATCTGGCCTGTGGAGAACATACACGTAGTATGGTTTACCTGCCCTGATTGCCGCCCTGACGGAAGCGACGTCGGTCAAAAGCTCTGGTTGAGCCTCGCCGGCTCCAACGACGTACACATCCGGCTCGCTATCCATCGATGAAGGGCGCCAATTGAAAGTCACTTGCCCAGGCGGCTTATACGGGTCCGGCGATGGGAAGCATCAGATCGGCACCGGCTGGGTCAGGCACCTGATGCCACCGCCGCCACGGAGGATCGTCCTCATTTCCATCATGCAGACGTCTCGCCCCGGGAAAAGGCGCTCCAACTCCAGCTTGGCTCGCAAGTCACTTTGGGTCTCGCCAAATCGCGACGTAAGGACAGCGCCGCCGGTGATGTACAGGTTCATGTAGGTCGCGGCCATCATCGCGCTGCCGGCCAAGGCATCCGGGACCACCTCGAACGCTTCGACGCCCTTCAACTTTCCTTCCGTGCTCAATTGCCGCAACATTCCGAGGTCGCGCTTGCGCCGCCAGCTTCCCGGTCCGGATGCAATGACCTCGACCACGAGTCTGCCGTCGGGCAGGAACGCCATGTATCCGTCCGGATGCCCTGTGGTGATCGGTTCGGTCCGGTCACCGTCAAGCCAGATCACATCGCGAATGCCAACACAACCGAACGCCACGGTGATGGCCGTTTCATCTAGGTGTGGGTTGCGCGACAGCAGGCAGCTTCGCGTCACAACGGCGCGCCCGTTACCGTCGGTGATGAACGCTCCGCCCTCCGCAACGATTGGAACGCCGATCACCGGAACGCCGAAATCATGCGTGCGCGCAAGGCGGTCGCCCGCTCGGCCGCGCCGGGAATTGTCCCAGGCGTTAAAGTTGAAGTCGATCGCGATCGTTTCGGCTCCGCGCTTTGCGAACACCGGCGCGATATCACGCATCCAGATGTCGTCTACCGCCGCTGGTACGATCTCGACGTCGGGCCCGAATTTCCGCCCCCGAGCCGCCGGCACCAAGTCCCGCGGGGTCAGCAGCTTTATTGGCTCGTATTCCGCGATGGCCCTGACCAAACCCTCGAGCTCGCACTCGACCTGCTCCTTTTCGGCTCCCCATTCCCGGTGCACCGCCCACGCCATAATCGTGCATGCGTGAGCCTCGTGATCGGCAGGAATGCGGATCGCACGATTTCCGCTCACGCGTCCACCACCGACGGAAATGGAGCGCTCAGCCATTCGCGATAGCCCGGATGGCCCCAGCGCCACGGGCGATCAGCGTCTTTGGAGATGTTGATGCGAGGTCCATTGAGCAGGTTGGTCACCGGCTCAGCCGGGCGCAAGACGCGGAAGGGAGCCTTAAGGAGCGAGGCTCCATCGAGGAGTGGGTAGAGCCCGAGCGCCTCGCCCAGCTTTGCAGGTCCATTGCACAGCTTGCGTTCGAACCCTGAGGCACGGCTGCGGATTGTGCGATCCGCCGACGGATGGGCGGAGCGGCGCTCAGCCATCTCCTCGATTCCGATCACCGGCACGCCAGCCCTGATCAGGATTGCGCTGCCAAAGCCCTCTTCTCCGCATACCAGGTTCAGACACGGCATCCCCCTGTCGTGATGGATGTAGACGTGCCCATGAGGAAGCAGCATCGACGAGCTGCGGTTGCGGCGCTGCGCGGCTGCCCCAGGATGACAGTGCGAGGCCATGTCGGTCTCGTCGTAGGCTTCGTCCTCGACGATGATGATCCCGCTGTCGGTCTCGCGGCGGAGATCCGTGAAGATTACGAGGCATCCGACAACCTTCTGGGCCGCCTCGACAGCAGAGCCAGCAAAAAAGTCTGGCTCGACAGGAAGATAATTGTTCAAATCAAAAGTCATTGACTACTCCTTGGTGTTTGCAATCGTGGCGATCCGCGCGCCGCGAAAAACACACTAGATGAGCTCGATTATCTGTCAAATAACTCTATGAAATTGCTATATTATTACTGTGTAGTTCTGCTCAAACTCGCCATCCTGACATAGCGACTGGTTCGTTGGGAGAGCTCAGCTCTTACTCGGCCAATTTGGAGACTTCATCGACGGCATCCTGCACGTTGTCTCCGAGAGCCTCGACCCGGCTCATATAGCCAAACTCGGCAACGACTGTATCGAGGTCTCCCGGACCGCGTACCTTGTCGTGGCAGATGCGCAGATATCGAGCGATCAAGCCGCTGTTATATTTGAACACCCCGTCCGACGAGATCGAGAGCCGCGTCCGTTGCCAGCGATTGCCATCCTTGTACGCGATACTCGGAAACTTGGTGCTGCAGAAGGCCGCATACTGCGCCTTCGAAGTCTCGGCATCCCGGCATGAGTAATGATCTGGATAATCGTCCTCATACCTGACGTCGCATTCGCGCAAGAGCGCTTCGACAAGGTTTCCGTTCGGCAGCTGTTTGACGACCTTCTTTTCCGCCAGAGCTGACCAGATGCACTCGCCCATTTGGCATTCCACGCGCATGAATTGGTCCGCTCTGGCGTTCGAGCTGGAGGACTGCTTCAGGAACTCGTCGAGCTGTGGCGTAAATTGCGAATAGAAGTTGATGACGAAAAAGTTGGGATTTCCGATCTGGACCGGCCTCCCTCCGTCAGCCGCGCCAGTCAGCACCAGCGCGTTAACGCCGCCCTGGATCGGTGAATCGACCGCCATGTCGATCTTACGATCCGGCAAGTAGCGCCGCCGCGCGAACGTCAGGATGACAGATTCGACTTTGACTTCGACGAGATCTCGCTGCCCAAGTCGGACTGACACGTTCCTCGTCGTTAGGGCCGGGCCACAAAGAAAGTAGGTCAAGGAGACGCCCGCGAGGCCGTCGACCACGACGGCGTCACGCAGATCCTGAGGCACCGCGATTTTTGACACGACGCCGGCGCACGTGGCATCGGTCAACTGGTTGCCGATCTCACCCAGCCTACCGTCGATCGCATTGATGTAGCTGTTCTGATCCTGGAACGTGAGAGTCGGAAGACGGTAGTGATTATCGGAACGCAGATATTGTAATTGCTGGACGGTCTCATTGGTTGCTGGCATCTCCCGAACTTTCCGGATCAGCTCCGATAGCTGCGTGGCGGACGTCTGAGCCTTTCGGGCCTCCGCATTCTCCTGATCAGCAATGGCCAACCGAGAAAGCTTGGACTTGCATGCGACGACTACGTCCACGCGGGTGGTCTCGGGAAGCTGGGATTTCCACGTTTCTGAGCAAAATAACTTCAGTTCGCTTGCCGAAGTGAAAGCCTCCACCTTGGTCACTAGACCCCGTTCGACCTCTTTCTCTGCCTCGCTAGCTTTCTGCCGATCACTCTGCGCCTGTTCCATGGATTCGTTGAGGGCCTGACTTCGTCTATGAGCCTCATCGACACTGGTTTGGCGCCCCGCGCGGTCGGCCGCCGAGTTCTGGAGACGGGTCATGCCCTCAAGACGTTGCAGGTAGGCGATGAGCGCGCGGGAGTCGGAGCCAGACTGCTTGCCACACTCGACGATCCGGCTGCGGAGCTGGGCAAATTCGTCCTGACGCCATTCCGCCAGCGGCACACCATACGGCGCCCCACTGGCCGACCACGATTGTCTGGCCACCGCAGATTGCGAGACGTCAGAGCAGGATAGTCTCGATATTGTTTCCAAGCTCGCGGCATTGGCGGGAATGTTTTGAAGAACCAGGAGAGCGAAGCCAGCCAGCGTCAAACATTTCATAGAGTGAGCTTCTTTGAAAAATCGCGAGAGGGAGTGATTCGGAGGGGATGATACTGCGACGCGCCCAAGAAACCGTTAGATGATTGACGGGTACAGACAACAAAAAACGTTGCTGCAGGACGCCGCTTTGGTGAGACCATCACCGCCAACGGCGGCACGATCCCGCTCCGCGGCAACGCTCGCGCCCAGCGCCGCACCAAATCGGCACCCCGCTGGGGCGGGATCCGTTCACGTCGGGCCGTTTAGTTGTACCCGATGGCCTTTTTCAATCTTACGAGGAAACTGTCAGTCCCCACTTGTTTAGATTTGAACGTTTCGTTGCTGACATCCGGCTGCTCGCAATTGGTAAGCGGCGCCCGCGGTACCGGCTGCTCGCTTAAGAGCGACCTAAGATGGTTCCGCAATGCTGTTGTGTCTCCCAACACCATTCCCGAAAACGAACTGTCCTGGTCCATTTCGGCGAGCAGTTCCGAAGCGATGGGGAGAAGAAGCTTGTCGTTGAGGTCGCCTCGATCAAGGTAGCGCTTCCATTCCTTGAGTGGTTCACCTGCGTCGATCTGTGCTTGCGCGTACTCAGTCACGGGCGTCCCATCCGGAAGAAATCTTCCGTGCAGATACCAGCCGCCAAAGTAGCGCAGTGGTCTCCTAAAAGAATTTAGCGAGCAGGGCTCAGCTTTTCTCGAATTTCCGTCGCGGACATAAGCATCTACAAACTTCTTCCAGCATCGAGCCTCGTCTGAATAATTGCGCTGGCCATAATATACCGTCGCAGCTAGCGCAAACCCTATATAGCAGCCGCCATCGGCAGCCTTCCGATAGTATTCAATTGCCTTGCGCTCGTTTCCGTCATCCTCATAGCGTTCGCCTGCTTCTAGGTAGACGGCGGAGCCACCGATCGATGCCGCCTTCTCATAAAGGGGCGCAGCCAAGCGCGATTCCTCTGCATGCGCTTCCTCAATCAATTCCTCCACGCCTTCTGGCCACAATGAGTCTTCATCGTCAGTTACGTCCTGCTCGTTCGACAACTTTGGCCTCATAGATTGGCATGCTTCACTTGTGCCCTTCGAGATACTTCGAGCCAATTCGACTTACGATCTATCTGCTTGCTAGGCGACCGGACTTATCGACCACGGCTCGCTCAAGACAACGATCCTGACTTGAGGTGGCTGTTCCGATCACGCTCTCATTCGAAGCTGGTTGTGTCTTCCTCGACGTCGTCGTTTCGAAACGCTTGCCCCTGCGCGTCGGACTCCCGAGGGATGACCCTCTTGGAAAGTTCCTCACTTACGGCATCGGCGCGCTTTTGCAGGAATAGAGAGTACTCATCGGTCCAAACGCCGAAGGCAGACATGTCTACAATGAGATGCGTCGCCATCGTAGCGGCGAGCGCGACGTTTTCATTTCTGAACTCCTGCATGTAAGCAGAAGGCGGCTTGTCTTTGATACGCCGTTTGTTCAAATAGTCATCAACGATTGTAATGTTCAAAACGTTATTGGCTTCCGCCTCATCAATTCCTTTTCTGGCAAGGTACGCTCTTGGAAAGAAGTGATGGTAGTTACGGCTGTTCGCCTGCTTCAACCAATCATTGCTGATGCGCACAGCCGCGCCATCGCTGAACGATTTTGGCTCGTGGTATGCATAAAGACACAGAAGCGCTTTGACGAAGCTGCGATTCGTACTGAACCAACCATTCTTCAAGAGGAACGAAGGTGAAAGATCGACAGCCCAATCGTATTCAGGCGATTTCCCCCCAAGAATGTCGTCGATGCGTTGGACATCTTGAGCAAGCTTGCTTTCGACCGAAGATGAATAGCGTCCGGCAAGAGAACACCGCCAGAAGAAGTCTTCGAGTTCCTTCTTCTGCTCTACGGCGGGTTTATCCTTATGATGGAAAAAGAAGTAACCAAACGGCACAAGCAAGGCGCTATAGGGCAACAGCTTTGACACGGGAATTCGATACGTATTTCGTAAATACTCTGCCGCCCTTTCGATCGCGTCAGCAGCACGAGGCCATGTATCGATGAACTCCCTTTTGGCGAGATTTAGCACAGTCTGACGCTTGCAATCCTTCTTAAGAAGGAGCGAAACCAGTTGGAGAAGCGTTGCCGCCGAGACCGTCTCGTAATCAATCGTCTGCAGCCGACCGACAAGCTCTTCGAATCTTTCCGCTAAGTCGAACTGACTAGCTTCATCGTAGGTCTTGGCCACCATGATCTCGAACAGAGATAGGGCCTGCCCCCCAACGTTCAGCCGGGTGAATATCTCCGTCGCCACATCAATCGGAACATCCTGGACTTCGACGATCGCGAAATCATAGGCTTCGATCCGCCGCTTGTATTCGTCGAGTTTTGCGTGAGTGTGCTCCGGGTATGAAGCGAGCTTCTTCAATGACCCGCCCAGCAAATCGCGAAGCTGAATACATAAAGCTGCATCTCGGCCCGCCAGATCTGTGACAACGATCTGCTGATCTTCAGACGCTGCGAGGTCGAGATAGATCGCTGAAAACTCGTCGTTAGTGCCGGATGCCCTAACGACGGTCAGTCCTTTCAGGGCGGCGAACAGGCTAGTCAGCCGCTGCTGCCCGTCGAGAACATATTTCACAACCTCGCCCTCGATTGGGGCGGGAAGATCGATTCCTCCGATGTTCTTTACACTCCGCAGCCGATCGCGTGTCGCCCAAAAAATCATCGTGCCAATTGGATAGCCTTTGACCACGCTGTCGAGAAGCTTGGCCGAGCGTTCGACGGACCAAACGAAGTCCCGCTGGAATTGCGGAATTTTGATCCGCCCTCGTTCGATGTCTGCCGTGAGGGCCGAATAGTTAAGGTGGGTGGGCTGTGGTAAACGCATTAGCCGCTCCGGTCGGGGTGAAATGCATCTGAGCGATACCTACACCTAGCGCAACTGTGGGTTACCAGTACAGACGTTGTGGTATCGCGAATTGTTCGTTCGCCGGAGGCGCTCGCACGAAGGGCTATCGTTTCGCGGCACCGCTATTACTGCCCGTCGCGCGGGTGCGTTGTTAGCGCTCACCTAATATTCCGTTCACTGTCTTCTGATATTACGATCTCTCGGCGCGCTCCCAACTGGTCTTCGAGAGAAATTTCGTATCTCAGCTTGTCCCCTTCGAGATCACGTCTCGTGATGCGCCAGCCTCCGGCTTCCAGATGGCTTGCGCATCCCAATGCCCAGAAAATGGCATCTTCCCGGAGAAGGCCGCGAACTCGAGGCTCTATATCAAACGGAGGTGGACCGAGTCCGGCCCGATTGCCATACGATAAGAGAGATACGAAGATATCATACTTCGGCACATCTTCTGGTCCTAAGAAGCTGACGCCTGTAGACACGCACCTGTACGCTGTTTTGTATTGCGACATGAAACTTAGCTCCTCCCTTGTCTGACGTCAGATTTGCAGCAACATTCAACGCCTAAGCAAACGCCGCATTACTGCCCGCCGCTCGCTAACACGACGAAGGTCGATCAAATCGTACTCGTGGACCGATGTCGGCGTTCTCGAAATCAGTTTCGGTACAGTTCGCGTGCGAAAATTTGACGTGCGATAACCTCGTGCATCGAAATTTCGCTGAAGTGAGTTCTGCTGCGTGGAACGTTGTTTCGGAACATCCGGTTCCGCAAAAATGCGAGTAAGAAAAATCCGCTTCAATGAGCCTTGCCCCGGTGAAACACGATTCCCAGAAGAACCCTCGGATCTTGGCCTGGGTAAAGTCTGCCATTCCGGCATCCGTGTGTTGAAAATCGGATGCGTAGCCCGGCTCAACTCTGACTGGCTGGTTGAGAGATACCTGGTCCCAACCCCAGACAACGTTGTCGCACTTCGCTCGCCTCAAGCTCGCGTAAGAGAACACCACTCTTTCGAAGCGCGATTGGGAAAGAATTGTGCCGTGTAAAGCAGCGCGAAGGAAACTGACGTCTCTTCCCGTAACGCCCGTCATATCGGAGCCGCTGAAGTCCGCTCCTCTCAAATTGGTGAGTGAATCGACGCGACTTCCAAAATCTAGGCCGGATAAATCGCAGTTGCTAAAGACGGCTCGTTGCCCTTGCTTCCCATCGGCGAGCCATGCGGCGTGGTCGGCAATTGCACTCGTCAGCTCATCTTGCGAAACCTTCCGGGTGCCGCCTTTTAATTGTCCCGGCGCAATGCCAAAACCGGTAAAAGAGGCGAAGGCCGCAGTCGCATCGTTAAAGAGAGAACGTCTGGTGACAAACATTGTCGCCTCATGATTTTGTTTCTACATGGTCTCTCTTAGACGACGCCTTCCCAGGGAGCAGGGAGCTCAGCCTATGCCCGACGCGCCAATAGCCACGCACCGCAAGATGCGTCGTGATCCACTTCTCGTGCAAGCCCAGCTAATCTAACTTCCTCGATCAACTACCCCAGCTAAGATGCTATCTTGAGATAGGTGATCTCGAACGCTTTGACCTGACGAAATACCTGCAATCGATTAGTGAGGCTAAATGCGTCGTTCATTTCAAACTTCTGATAGATATCGAGACCGCGATCGAGGCTGATCTTCCAGCCAGTGTCGCTCGTGATATGGCGCGCGTGAATGGTGTTCGTGCCATCATATTCCCAGGTAAATTTGATGCCGGCGGCTGCACCCGCTGCCTCCACGGCCAGTAAATTAGACTGCTGCTTCTCCGGATGGTTTTCATCAACACATGTGATGAGATGCACCGAGAGCTCGTCCTCCGGCGCTTTTCGTAGTGCAATCATTTCGACGAACTCCATCAGGTTTCGAAGCTGATGGAACATGCGAATGTATGGATCGGTGATAACAACCTTGGTCGCCCCGTCAATCCAGGGCCAGAATAAGTCGGCGAACGCAACGCCCTTCTGGTTTTCGATGAAGATCTTGTGCCCTTCACGCGGCCGTACTGGCGCGACCTCAATTTCCCTCGGTGCAAGCATGGCTGGCGCAAGAGGGCCATTCGTCTCATCCGCTGCCGGCGTCGTGTTCTCTTGGTCAGCGGCGCGCTTTCTGTAATAATATGACGGATACTCCGTCTCCTCGAGAGTCGTGACGCTGACCTTACGGCCGTCCCGTGCCGTGAAGGAGAAGTCCGTTTCCGGATAGGTGCTATCGATCCGGAGGAGCTGATCCTTGACGCGCTTCCGCCCCTCCACAGCCAGGTGCAGGATCTCTTCCACCTCAGCCTCGGCCGCGTTATCGGCGGGGAAAAGAAGCTTCATCATCCCAGAGAAGGTCTTGTTCACGCCGTCGCGGTCGCGCGTCGAAATATCGGACGAGATCGTGAACAGTCCTTGATATCGGTTGGAGTAGTCGTCGTTGCGCATATGCCGGAGGATTTCGGCAAGGTAATCGACGACAAACCCATATCCCGACGCAAACATCTCTCCGCGGATGACATCAATCTCCCAGCCCGGCACGTAGGCGTGAAGGCGATCGATAAAGGCCGAATCGTAATATTTCTCGGGCAATTCGTCGAACAGATCCGTATGCTTCAGCATATAGGGAACGTTGTGTTTTGTATTCCCGACAAACACCATCGAGGCCTCGGCCCCGAGCGTCTCCACACCGCGCGAGAAGCTCTTGTTGGCCATGTAGTTTTTCATAATGTCGACCAGGGCCTTGTCGACGCGCTTTTGGCGCCCCGCGAACTCGTCGAAGGCCACGACATCCCAATAGCCGACGAGGCCAATCTTGCCCGAGCTATTGTTGACAAACAGCTTGGGTACGGTCACTTCGCCACCTGAAATCAAGATGCCGTGCGGCGAGAATTCAGAGAAAATGTGCGACTTGCCTGTTCCCTTGGGGCCGAGCTCAATCAGATTGTAGTTTCGCTCAACGAAGGGCACGAGGCGCATCAGTTGCAGGAGCTTGCTGCGACGGCCGAACATTTCCGGGTTGAACCCAACCGTCTGGAACAACAGGTCTATCCATTCATCGGTTGTGAAGCCGGCGCGCGCCTTGAGAAAGGCGTCGTAATCGAACTTGGAGAGCTGGATCGGTTTGATGCTCCCCAGGATCCACGGCTCGACGTTCTTGTCCTCGCTGTGCTCATACTCGACATCGGCGATGCACCAGACACCGCTCACCAGCAGCTTAGGATGTGCCTTCACCGTATCGGAATCAATGATGACTTTCTTGATACCCAGATTGGCAAAGGTCGCCTCATAGGCGTCCTTGTCTGTGTTGAGATCGACACTTATCTTGTCGATCACCTTCCAACGACCCTTTTCCCGGATATTAGATCGAATCAGTCCCGCCTCGTTACGATGGACGTAATGCTTGCGCAGGATCTCCTTGACCGTCTCGATTCCCGACTGGATCGAAGCCTCGTCATTCGTGGCGCAGTACTGGCCGAGCAAGAATTCCAGGACGTAGGAAGGGACAATCGCGTTACCCTTCACGGCTTTGACCAGGTCCTTGCGCACGACGAGGCCCGGGAAGCATTCATTGATCTTGTCGTCCAGCGCGGTCATCGCTCTCCCCTCAAAAATCGAAATCGCTCGAGAAGCTGCGGCGCAGCGTATAGCGAGCCGTGCGGTATTCCCTGAAATGGGACGTGTCGCCGTGCCGTTCCTCAAGCCTCAGGATGACCTCCTGACCATTGAATGTGTCGGCCTGGCGCAACAGCAGGAAGCGAACCGACACTTCGCGCTCGCGCGGGTTCTCGGACCGGAAGTCGAAGACCAGCTCATGGGTATCAGAGATCAGCTCGCCCGATTGCGCATAGATTCCAGCTCTGAGCGTGCGCGCTTGCGTTTTCTCTGTAACGGCCGCAACTTGGTAGAACCGCACTGAAATCTGACTCGACGTAATCATCTGGTTGGTGCTGCCGATGATCTCGACATCGACCGCCGAAGTGTCGCTCTGACGCTTCTTGTTGATCTTGACAACCGGGACGATGATCTCCTGCAGAGTCGCCCCGCCATGCACATACCGGCTCCCCGAACCCTGGCGTCGCAGCCGGCTGATTGACTTGGGGATCAGCATTTCAACTGAGCCTTCGAGGCCCGCTTGCTCTGCCGTAAAGCGCCGCAAGCCCCGATTGCCCTTCAAGCCGTGCCCGAGGATGAACCGCCGGTCGCGGAACAAGATCGTATCACCCTCGACCTGCGCCGAGGAGTAGTCACTCTCCTCAATCGGCCGGTGCTGGTAGATGAAGCCGTGGTCGGACGTGACGATCAGATTGTTGGCGTTGGCGCCGTTGAGTTTTTTGACCACCCTAACGAGTTCCTCGATCGTATCGTCGGCGGCTTCAAAAACGCGATCTTCCGACACCTGCTTGTCACCGATCGCATCGATCAGATTGTGGAAGACGTAAACGACGTCGTGATCGCGAACTAGCGCCCGGGCCTCTTCCTTGTCCATCCCCATCAGGTCTTCGACTTTTACAGCGGTCGTCCTGTCGCCAGCCCGTCCAGTCGCCAGAACCTTGCTGCGGTTATCTAGCCCCTGTGAACTTTGGCCGTTCACGAGAACGGTGCCGGAATCGTTATCGGCAATCTGCAGGTCGCCGTTGGGAAGGAGAGACGCCATTCCAAGCTGGGTGTAGCTGGGGAGGCTCCCCAACATTGGCTCGATCCCAGCCTCATAGCGGTCAACACTACGGATGCGGCCCAACAACTCTTCGCCAATTTCGTAGCGGAGAGCATCGGAAATGATAACGCAGACCTTCTGATCACGCCGGCGGAACTCACCCACATGCTCTCGATAGAAGCTCCGCTGCGGCAGAATTGGTGGCGCCGACCAGGATATGGCCGCATCTACGTGGGTCTGCCAAACATCGTTTAAGCGCAGAAGGTAATTATTGACGTAGTGGTTTTCGACCTGCTCGAACAGCTCGCGCATCAGTGTTGCTTGCCCGGATTTCTGCATGCGCCAGATAAATTTCCGATAGAGCTGGTCGATACGAAACCAGCTTATGGCGTAACGCTCAACACCTTCCGCGAGGCTGGTCATACCTACGGTTACCTGCGCCATCGACTGCTGGAATTCCGCGGCGAAGCCGATCGCCTCGTAGAGATCGCGATAGGCGCTATACCAATGGCTTTGCCGGCGCTGACGGATCCAGTTCGCGACATCGGCTTGCGCCGCGGTCTGGTTGCTAACCTCATGGACTAGCGCACGGATGATCGCACGATCCACCTCTTCGAAGTAGTCGACTTCGATCAGGGTGCGGAAGTCGCGCCTAGCGAGATCCTGTGCAATACCCAGCACCTCCGCATAGTCGGCCGACAGCTTTGCGAAAGCGTCCTCAGCGTTCCGGTTGTTTTTCCAGCGACGGAAGAACACCATAGCCTCGGATGTTAGGATCGTTTCGCCCCCGACTGCGCTCTGATAGCAGGACTTGAACAGCGTGATCGCGAAATCGCCGATGCTTGGCTTTTCGGCTCGGTAGCCAAAGATTCGCGCTATCTGATCCCAGAGGAATTCGTGTAGGCCAACACGGCCGATCAGGCGCAAGCTGTCGTCTTTACCCTGCGCAAGCTCCCCCAGCAATGCTTCGACGACAGTGTCGAAATCGCCGTCAGCGCAGGCGCAGATGACGAGCATCCGCAGGCGCAGCAAAGGCTTCGTATCGTCTCCGCGGATGACGGCCTTCAGCCTCTCTAGCCGGCGGGTGGAGCGGAAGAATTCCTGATGTTCCCGTGCGAGAGCTTCAAAGCTGACCGGCAAACCCAAGTCCGTCAGCCAGATTGCGATCTGATCGGCCTTAAAAACCCCATGCGCCAGCTCGACGTCGAGCAGCCAGTTATCGATGTCGGCTGGACGCGGCCCTTCTCGATAGAGCAAGAAGCGCTGCTTCGGCTTCTCTCGCAGGACACGATGCTTCACTGCGAACTCTGTGTTCGCCAGCTCGACTTTCTCAATGCCGTCGAGCGCCACCATCTCGAACGCCTGCCGAAACTCGTGGTTCGGATCGTACCAGAAGACGATCCGGTGCCTGTCAAACTGAGCAGCCAGCCCCTTGGCAATCCGATCGAGCATGCTCAATCATCCGAATCATTGAGGCCCTTGATAGGCTTTAGGGCAGCGCCGAACTTCTGATAGTTGGCCTTCACTCCATCATCGAGGTCGATCTCGATCTTTTGCGTTGCCAACGGAAAAAGGACATCACGCTCCCAGTCATCCAGCTCATCGAGCTGCTTGGCCGTCGCCTCGATCGCCTTCAGGGCCTTGGTCTTCTGTGTCGGGGATGCATCAGCGCTGATGCTGAGCGCCTCTTGCGCCTTGCGATACGCCTCCAGCTTGGAACGGAACTCCCGGAGATAGTCGTTCAGAACCACGCTCACCGTGTCAGGACGGTAGCGGTGCATATAGATCAGCGCATTAAAGGTGCCCTTTGGGCTCGAAAACATCCAATAGATGGGCCGCTTCTTGTATCGCTTTACATGATCGTTGAAGAACTCGCGGATGAAGTATTTTTTGATGTCCTTCCCGAGCGCCTCTTCGACGAACGCCAGGTTCTCCTGGAAGTGCTTCTCACCAAAGGTAACTCGCAGAAAGCGGCGGAAACACGCGGCGATGTCATCGGCAAACCAATCGCCATCGAGCACCGGGATCACGTTGTCGGTATCTGGCTCGAAGGACGGGTTCGGGACCTTGGCGCGATAGTCCTCCGGACCCTCGCCCCGATTGGCGAGGACCAGGCCAGGCGCATCCAGACTGTAGCGGCCGAACATGCAGCCCACGGCATAGGACACCAACTCTCGGACCGTATCGGCGAGGAGCAGCGCCTCCAACTCTGCCTCGGCCTTCTGACCGTCATAGCGATAGGCCGGATTGCAGGTGAGCGTGATCTCCTCCGGAGGCACGTCAGGCGTCAGCTCGTCCTGCAAGCCATAAGCCTCGATGAAAATGCGGTTGTTCTCTTCCTCAAGCCGCTGCATCTCTTTCGTCATGTCGCGCCAATGGGTGCGGAGGTTGGCATAGGTGTTCTGCAGCGTCTCGGCCCGATGGTCGGGCAAGAGCAGCGGGAGCGTCCTGAAATCCCAAGAAGTTTCAAAAGCGTCCCAGTCGGCGCGAGCGAATTGAACTACTGTCAAGTTTACAGCGCTATTATTCTGGAACGTTTTTGGCCTCGCATACGGGACGCGCGCCAAATCGCCGACCTGAAAAGTCGCAGTAGGATTAACGCACCTCATGAATTCAGGCATGAGTTTGCTACACAGCAAACTTAAGACGGGCGCGAGGTCGCTGGAATCATGAGGTACACCAGAAGACCCCTTAACATCAAAAAGGAAGCCTGCTGGAGAGTATCTAGCCGCGAAGGAGCTTGTCGAAATATCCGACCAAGTTACGCACTCAAGAAACATCTTATCCAAATTCTGTATATAGCGCGACCAATGCTTTCCCTTATTTCGCTCGGTTGCAAACGCTTTGACTTCCGAACCGTCGCTCTGCCAGTTCAAAATGTAGGTTTGATTCCCATACCACTTTCTATGACCACCGCCTTTGTTATAGGGAAACCACTTCTGTGATTTCGTGGCAGCGTCTTGAATGCTGTTTGCGTCAAAGCAGATGTCTAAATTCCCCACCTCGTACCACTGCCTCAGAAATCGGTCATTATCTCCAGTATTCAATCCAACTGCTGGCTTGAACACATCTTTGATCGCTGAAAGCTCACTGAACGATGAACGGAACTGAGGAGAGATCCAGTGAGCAATTGGACACCCATCAATAACTTCGAATGTCTCGGTGCTTGCGCGACGAATGGTCCCTTGCCCGCGAGCCGCCTTCTGCAACTCGAGAGATTTAAGTGCTTCAGAGCGTCCTTCCCGAAGATCGATAAAATCGCCGAAAGTGGATGGACTGCCCTCCTTTTCCAAGACGAAGGCGGTGGTTGACACCACTTCGCCGCCAATAGAATCGAATGCTCCTGTGCCAAGGTGCGCCATTGTTCTGATGGGAGTATTTTCGATCACGCTTTCGCGCAGTTTTTGGTGTCGGGATAAGAACATCCAACTCTGCATCGTGATCATGCCTACAAGGCCGTGCGTCTTTGCAAGCGCAGACGAACGTTCAATGAACATCGAAAAGAGGTCAGATTTTGAGTCCGGGTAGTACTCCTTCGCGAACGAATCCAACGCCCCGTTCATCCCTTTCCCACCCATATATGGCGGGTTGGCTACCACGACATGGTATCTCGAGATCAGATAGTCAGCCATGCGCAGCACAACCTGCACCCGCTCGTGAACATCGCGCAGCAACAGGTTGTCGTCGAACTGCTTCTCAGCAATCACTCGGCGCAACTCGGCAACGTCCTTCAGCTTGGGGACGATCAGCGAGCCGAAGTTCTTCGCCTCGCGAAACTGGCCGAGCGTCTCGCGCAAGTCCATGCTGAACAGGTCACGTCCGATCTCGTTCACATAATCGGCGAGTTCATCGTCCTTAAAGCTGACATTCTCCAGCACGCACACGTTTGGCTGCACTCCGTCCTTGGCAGTCCGTCGTAGGAACCGCTTCCGACGCGCAGCCGCCTTCATTGTTAGGGCGAACGCCGCCAACGCGCCGGCCCGGTCGTCGATCTCGATGCCATAAAGGTTCTTCGCTAGGATCAGGCCGGGGATCTCGCTAGCGTCATAGCCCTCCTCCTCGTACATCGCGTGCAGGAGGTCGAAGGCGTAGGTCAGCATGTGTCCAGAACCGCACGCCGGATCGCAGATCGTAATCTCCTCCGGCGAAGATATGCGCAGGAAGTCCGTCTCCGCTTCTTCCGGCGCTATGTAGTATTCCATTCGCTCCTTCAGACGCGAGTCGGGCCGGTTGACGATCCAGAGCCGCCCAAGCGAATTCTCGACCAAGTAGCGCACGATCCAGTGCGGCGTGAACAATTGCGTGGCAGCCGGAATATTCTCCGCCGAAATCTTGACGTTCTTCTTCAGCCCAGCGAACACCTCATCCTTCTTCTCGGAGATATAGAACTGGTAAAGCCAACCAATGACCTCGACGTCTAGGCAGGCCTCATCTGTCATCACTGCGCGCAACTTGGCAAGAATGCTGCCCTGCGACAGGAGATCCTCTGGCATCAAAAGCTCAGTGTAATCAGCAATCTTCTCGAACATGAAGGGCATCGCGGCATGCCAATGATTGCACGTCGCAACCAGCAAGAGACGATACGCTTCGCCCTGCGGGTCGGGCGACGGCGTCCGGTTATCGAGCAGTGCGCGAACCTGCGCCGCAGCGGCTTCAGAAACCTCGTCGCCGATCACGCCGGCCATGGCTTCCGACAGGACCTCGGGGCGTGTCTGTCCGTCCGCCGGCGTCACGACTCGGACCGCCGTATAACCATTGGCGTCCATGAAGCGCAGCGCAGTCATGCGGTTGAACCATGTATAGGCGACGCGTTCGATAATCCGATCACGGGAGGTGCGAACGATCTCAGTTTCGAGCTCCCGAACCGCTTTGGGTGCTTCGCGCCGGGCCGCACTGTTTTCGACCAAAACCCGGACGAGCTTGGCTGACACTTGATCGCGCAGCAGCCGGCGCGCTTCCTGCGCGAATTTCTTCAGGGCACCGGTGTCCAATGGCATCCGGTCCACAAGGCTCTTGGCGGAGATCATATCCATTAGATCGTAATCCTCTTGCCAGCATGGATCTCCGCAATCAGCTTCTCGCGCAGAGTACTCAGATAGGCTTCGACATCTCGCTCGTCGGCAAGATACGGCTTGGCGTAGGTGACGCGCAGCCCACTGACGGCGACATATTCGAGCTGGGCGAGTGGCGAAGCCAATGGTGGCGAGCTGACGCCTCCATCGAACCCCCGCCGTTCTCCGCCTGTATCAGCCTTTTGGGAGGGCGACGACGGAGGGGTAGCCGCCGTTACGCGGCCGAGCAGCGCCGGATATACTGACGACCTGAATCCACTTGCGCGCTCGCGAATCACCGCGATAAGCTTGCTATTTCTGACCGTCTCGAGAATCGCAGCAAATGCAGCCTCAGTTTCGCAGCGATGAGAATCCGCGACGGCAGCGAATTCGGGGAGCGCCAGCAGCTTCTCCCGAAGCTCTTCCACGGCGGAAAGCGCCGCCTTGCGCTCTTCCGCGATCCGGGCATCGAGCTCGGATTTCAGAGCATCGAACGTGCCTTTCATCTGCTGGATGGTGTTGCCCTTGTAGCAATTCGGATCATCCAGAACCGCCTGCATAGCGTTGGCCTTGTCGTCCCCGCCATAGACGAAATTGGCGCTTTGATCGGACAAATAGGCGCGGGCATCGTCATAGATCGCCTTCTGAGCCCCACCCATGAAGCGACGGATCGGGTCGAGGATCCCCTCCTTCAAATCGAGCAGTCGGTCCTCATGGCGGCCGAGCTCCTGCAGATACCATGCGTAGGGTTTGCCCGTGATCTCGCGCACGGCTTCCCGCACACTGCTCAGCGCACCGAGAAACGGATAGCGTGACGCCTGCGCCTCTAGCCCCGCAAGCTCCTGCTTGAGCGCTGCAAAGGCCGCAGCCGTCTCGAACCCGAGCGCCTTTCCGTCGGTACCAGCCGGCTGCGAGTCGAAGAACTCGCGGTAAAACTCCTTAAGCTTGCGTGTCTGCGCAGGCGTGAACTCCACCTGCAGTTCGAGCACGATATTACCCAAGGTATGTGCGTTCTGGAGGGCGCGCAGCAGAGCGTCCCCCTCCAACGGGCTGCCGTCCGAGCGTGCCTCGAGCTTGCCGCGGCCGAGTAGGCTGGCTGTGGTGCACAGGATCGCGGCATAAGACCAGCCGTAAGGCTTGCGATCGAACCGTTCGACGACAGCCTTCACCGTCGTCCGGATGCCGTTCCGGGCGTTCGACTGCGCATAGTTCAGGATCTCCTGCTCGGCCTCCGTCAGGTTGGCGGCCCCGTCGCCGAGCATGCCGTCATTGCCGTATGTGAGGAACTTGCCGATCTCGTTCTCGGCGTAGGCAATGCCGCGCAGCATGCCGAGATTGACATAGACCTTGTCAATGAGGACCTGAAACGCGCGTTCGATTCTGGCCTGCGGATCCTCCGAGCGAACGTCAATCTCCTCGCCTCGTACAAACAATCGGGCGTCGCCCACCAGGGCGCGGGCCTTGAGCGCGAGATCACGCTGACGGTTGCTGTTCTGTTCACCCTTGTCGCGGATGATGCGTTCGATGGTAGGCTGCTGGGCCACCGCGCGGGCTTGGCGGACATACTTATCCGTCCGCTTGACCATCATCAGGTCACTGACGAAGCGCGCGTCAGGGTTCAGAACAACGGCAAGCTCGTCCCTCGACATCGTGTGCATCGCGATCCCCTCCGCATTCCCGCTCTGCTCGTGGAATGGCGTAATGACATTGATCGCAAGCTCATAGTCGCGGCCGAGCGGCCGGTCATCGAGATAGCGCGCGAAGGAGTAATCCTGCGACGACGCCTCGTGTCGGAGCTTCCGGACCTTGATAACCCCGTCAAAAACCAGGGTTTCCAACTCCTTGGCGATCTCCGCCGTATCGACCTCGATCGCCTTGATTTCCTGTTCGACGTCCTTCTCCTCATCGGTCAGGAACTCGAACAGCTCACCATTACGCTGAACGTACGTATTCTGCTCGAGCAGGCTCAGTGCCTCTTCGACGCGCCGCTTGTGCTTTGTCAGATCGGTGTCGAACCTATCGAGCATGAGGATCGCGACGTTGCGCGGCGTAGACTTGAACGGCTTGACATACTTGACCAGAAACAGGGCCTTCAGAACCCGCGTTGCAAACTGATCACCGAGATTCCTCTCGGCAATCAGAATCGACTGCTGGACATTCGATTTGAGCGCTGTTCGGATGCCTTCGAACATCTGGTCGAAGGTAGCGAGACCTCCGACCGGAATGTCCGCAAGCCTTACTGCAACCTCTTGAAAGACGCCCAGCATCGACCGCTCGCCGACCGAGCTGTGCTTGCCCTCGAAAGCGTTGTGTTGGGACAGATTCTGGATAGCCACCTGGAACAGCGGATACTGGTACGGGATGAAAGGATAGCTGTGAATGAGGTGATCGCGATCCCGGAAGTTTTCCAGTCGTATTGAGCCGTCCGAAAAATCGAACAACGTTTTCAGATTGTTCGACTCGCGATGGTAGAGATCGGACAACATCTCGATGCCCGCATCGGTCTTCTTGAGCAGGCGCTCCTGGATCACCTCCGCAACATCGGCGCTGTTAAGCGGTATCCTGTTCGCGAAGCGCGCCTGAATCTTCGAAAAATCGTTCTCCTGCCGATGGTTCATGTCGCCGATGACGGCCCCCATATCCTGCTGGGCCGTCACGATTATCCAGGCCCGACCGCGGCACTTTGTGTTCAAGCTTTCCGCGATCGTTTGCAGGTTAGTCATGAGCTTGAGGTTGTCGGCAATGTACTGGCCAACTTCATCGACGAAGAAATTGAGCCGGAAACCCGGCTTCTGCGCGTCGATGTAGGCCTTCACCTTGTCGGCGAAGTCCTCGATCGACAAGCGAAAATCTTGCCGATACCGAGTGAGGATTCCCTGTCCTTCGGACAGATTACCCCCCGAAACTTGTGCATAGGCCTTAGCGATGTTTGCGTTTTCGAGCAGCGCCTGTTCGCGTCCGCGGTCCCACGACTTGCCGGCGATTGACTGATAGGCCGCGCGGAATCTGTCGAGCAAGCCGCGGCTATCCAGATCGCGCTCGAACTGAGCGATGTGAGGTTGCTTCCCGTAGTAGCCGCACATTTCGTCGAATACTTTCAGAAACACAGAAAGCAGAGCATCGATCTGCTCCTTTGAAATCACATCGGCCTTCTGGTCTATGTTGAACAGGATGCTCTTCGATGGAATTGAGACAGCCTTCCGCAGATCGGCCGCTAGGATCTCATTGCGGGTGCATTTCTGCTTGAAAAGCTCATAGGCCGGGCATCCACCGACATTTCGGTTTTCAAGAAGCAACGCCAGTATTTTCAGCAGGTGCGATTTGCCCGACCCAAAGAAGCCGGAGATCCACACGCCGTTGGCTGTCTCATAATTGTTGTAGGCGTCGAGGAATCTTTCGAGCTGACGCTCGATCTCATTGGTGATGACATATTCTCCGAGTTCAACCCGAAGGCTCGCCTCGTCATCGGCCTTGATGACTCCCTCGATCGCGCGATCGACGGGTTTCTCGAAAATGTCCCGAAGATTCATCATAGCCCCCTCAGACCTCGTAGTGCGTAATATTGAACGCCCGGTAATATTTGTCGTCGTGCAGAATTCCGAATAGATCGAGCGATGCGCCTGTTGCCAGGCTATGCGTGTACTTTCCTGGAAAGAACATCACGGTCGGCTTTTCCTTCGCGGTGCTCTGGAGGTTGTTCAATACATTATGCGACCGGACGTAGGGATAGACTTCGCCTACGCCCGACAGAAATAGGACATCGAACTCCTGGGTTGAGAGTCGCGCGGCGATCTCGGGAATGAGGTGCGTCTCGGGATCCAGAACACCTTGAAGAAGCTCCTTCAGTTCGTCCTTCTTGATGCCAGGCTCCGCCGCAAGGATCTCGTCCCAGATACCGCGTTCGCGCAGCAAGGCAACGCTGAGGTCGTAGATGTTGATCTCGACTACACGCACGCCGCGGTTTTCGAGTTGCTTCACTAGGCTCGCACGCATCGCATCCATGGCGGCTCCTTCATCAGCCGGATAGGGGCAGATGAAGAACGGCACTTCATTGCCGAGGCCCTGCTTCTTCAGGAAGCGCTCGCTCGCGATCACTTCTAGCAGGTGATCGAAGCGTTCTTTGGGGCTCAGCGCCTTGCTCGTTCGCGACATCGTTAGCTTCTCCGCAACTGTCGTTCGGCGCCCGGGAAAAAGCGGAGCTCTTCCGGGTTGCCGGCCTGAATCAGGGCGACCACGCGCGGCGACAGCATCGCACCGAGGATTCGGTCATCCTGCGACAGGATTTCAGCCTCACGCATGAGGCGAAAAAGCACGGCGCGAAGCTTGGCCCGCGTCGAGGTAGACAGAGCCGCAAGCTTCGGAGACCATTCCTCCTTCGCGGACAGAAACCTATCGAAGTCATCGTAGGTTAGGTGGGTCCGCAACGACAGGAATCTGTCGCTCACGACCTCAACCGCAAACTCGCCGATAAATCTGTAGGCTCGACAGGCGGCGAGCCACAGGAGCGCGGCCTGCTCACTCCGGTCCCCTTCGATGAACAGAGCCAGCTCGTCAGGGGAAAGGAGCTTGAGGCGATTCACGATCTCGCGGATTGACCGACGCGCTGAACTTGTCTTGCGAACCGGAAATGCCCCTTTCTCCTGAGCCGCGGCCAAGGTCGAATCCCAATCAGCGCCAGGAAGATGAAGACGAGCGACTGCCACACTTTCATTGATGTAGAGGCCGCCGGTTCCGAAGGACATAAGGTAGGGACGCTGCTCCGCGCTCTGCATCAAGCACTCCCGCTGAGAGTTGCAGATGGCGCGGGGTCGTCAAGTTCGAACTCGGCACGCTTCAGCGCGCGCGCCGTCTCGGCCGCGTTGAGGGAAACAATGTGCTGGGTTCGGGGATCCTGCTGGGTTGCGTCGCCCAAAAGACCAAGACGCCTCAATACATAGAAGAGCATTGCATAGCGTGTCGTGAGGACGGCACGCTCATTCGTCATCCCGTAATCCTTCGCGACAACCGCGCGCTGGCTCGGCGTCAGGTGCGGGTGAGGACCTATCTCCACGTCGAAAGTCTCCTGCCACAACGTATCCTGATCGCGGCCAGGTCCCGGATTACCCATCTCGCGCAAATCGAGAATACGGGTAAGCAGGAAATCCTTGAACTTCTTGTCAACGTGACAATAGGCGCGCGCATGCCAGCGTAACCCGTCATAACCAAAGGCATGCGGTGTCATCCGACGCCACATCGGCTCTGCCCGCTCCCGGTTCATCGATTGGTAGTAGATTTCAATAGAGCGCTTGTCACGGATCGCACTGATGATTGCTCGCAGCACGATCGGATCGACCTCCCGCCGCGGGGTTAGAGCGATGTCCGTCTGCGGCGGATTGGCTATCCAGGAGTCACCGGGGTCGGTAAGTCCTTCGGCGAGGGAGCGGAGACGCGAGAGATAACTGTCCGGATCGGGCTTCAGAAAAATCGGTGAGAACTGCGGGCTCGCGACGTAGCGTTTCGCACTCTTGTCATAGATCGCATTCTGAGGCGCGCGCTCCTGATAAAGCGTTAGGTCCTTCGAGGCTTGCGGAACGGAGACGTCGAACATCTCGATGATGTCCGAGCGGTTGACTCCGCCCTCCCAGAACAGCCGAAACTCGATGAACTCGAGCCGGCGCTCCACACCCCATTTCAACGCCGCAGCGCCTTCTTTCATCGATCCAATCTCCGGGTACGTATAAAAAATACGTCCGTATAAAAACTATATGGACATAGGAACGATACCCGTGTATTTATTATCCCTATCAACGATGCTCGTCAATAGGGACGAGCTGGATATTGATGAGGGAAAACAATGGCGAAGCGCGGCTCGAATCAGGAAGTCACCAGCAAGAAGGCGGCGAGCGCTGCCTCCAAGGTCCTCCGGGACCCGAAAAGTAGCAAGGCGGCCAAGACGGCGGCGGGGTCGGCGCTGACCCAGCGTCCGAACAAGAAATAGTCTTGGGAGGAAGCGGTCATGCCCGTCGCGTGTAGATCAACACTTGTCGTGCATGGCCGCCTGGCCACGCGAGAAGGCCGCCTGTCCGCCGCTCGAGAGCGTCGTCACGGCCTCCAGATCATGCCCTTCGAGCAAGCGGCGGCGCGCCTTGCTGGCGGCTTCACCAAGACGATCGATGATGAGAGCTTACGCGCAGCTCTCCAGGCGGTACTTCGCACCACGCCTATGGGCGAGCTCGAAGGCATCAAGTCGCTCCCCGGCATGATCGATGCGGCGGCGGACACCCTGCACAAGGTCTGGCGCGCCGGCATCGATCTTTCGGCTCGCGCGGGTGACCATCCGCGGCTCGCCGCAATTGCTGAGCTTGAGGCCGCGGTCCTGGCGCAATTTCCAATCGGCATGATGCGTCCCGTCGATATCGTCGCCGCGGCTACAAGACGTATCGTCCACGCGCCAGCGGTCTTCGGATCGATAGAGATCGTTGGCCTCACCGAACTTTCGCCCTGCTGGCGGCCTCTGCTGAGAGCGCTTGCGGAGCATATCCCGGTGCAATGGACCGCCGGGCCAAGAACAACGCCGGCCTGGCTGGAAAGCACAGGCGTGCGTGTGACGCGGGCGCCATCTACCTCGCCTGCCGTCAGCGTCGTCAGCGCAGCCACGGCCTATCACGAAGCAATCGAGGCGATGCGTTGGGTGCGTTCGATCTTGGCCTCTGGCAAGGCTGCACCCTCCGACATCGCAATCGCCTCCGCCTCGACCGCCGACTATGATGATCACTTCCTGGCGCTGCGTGCTGATGCCAACATCGATCTGCACTTCGCCCAAGGCGTAAGGACTGTCACCACTCGCGACGGACAGGCGGCTGCGGCTTTAGCCGATATTGTTGTTCGCGGCCTGTCGCAGTCACGCCTTCGGCGTCTCGCTACGCTCTGCACCGATTCGGCGGCCTTCGAGTTCCTGCCTAAGGGATGGTTGAGCGTCCTGCCGAGCGATGCGCCATTGTCGACGCCGGACGCTTGGGGCCGCCTGTTGGCGCGGCTGACCCCCCAGGACTGGCCCGATGGTGTAGATCACTCTTCGACACTGCGCGCGGCTGTGAATCTGCTCGCCAGGGGGCCGAACGCGGCGCAAGAGATTGGCGATGCCTTCCTCAAAGGCCGGGCGCTAGCCGTCTGGCGTAAAGCCCTTCTCGCCGGACCGGCGGCCTCGATCGACACCACGCTTGAAACGCTAAAGCAAGACGACGGGCTGGAAGCCTGCGTGTCCGTCGCATGGATGCCGGCCAGCATGCTAGCGGCATCCCCGCGCCGCTTCGTGCGCCTGATCGGCCTCAACTCCTCTCGCTGGCCGCGCGGGATCGCCGAAGACCGGCTGATCCCACATCATATCATCTCCACCCCCGAACTCGATCCGCTGCCAGTCGGGCTCGCCGATCGCCGGGATTTCGAGACGATCCTGGCCACTACAACGGTTGAGGTCGTGCTCTCACGCGCCCGACGCGACAGCGACGGACGTCTCTTGGGACGGAGCCCGCTCCTCGCCGGGCACGGCGAGGAGATCTATCTCCGCCGCAACGCTGTGCCACTACATGCCTTCAGCGAAACCGACCGTCTCACAGCTCGGCCGCAGGAGTTCAGTGCATATCCGCAGGCGATCAGCGCACGAGGCTGCTGGCGTGACTGGCATCGCACCGAGATCACCGCGCACGACGGCCTCGTTCGGCCTGATCATCCACTCATTCTTGCGATCTTGAGCCGCACTCAGTCGGCCAGCTCGCTCCGGCGTCTGCTGCGCAACTCGCTGAGCTTCGTCTGGGTCTATGCGTTCGGCTGGCGCCTGCCCGAAAGCACCGCCGAACCCTTGGTACTCGACGCGATCGACGTCGGTGATCTCGTCCATATGGTTCTCGATCGCGCCTTGCGCGACCTTGAAAGCGCGGGCGGACTCGCGTCGGCCGACAGCGCGGCGATCATGACGGCAGTAGACAATGCCGCTCGCCTCATCGCCGCCGATTGGGAGAACAAGCGCGGGGTCCCGCCGGCCGTTATCTGGGAGCGCACTCTGGACGATGTACGCCTATTGGCGAGCCGGGCCCTCGCCTATCGCGACAATGGTCTGCCGGGCGCTCGCTCATATGTTGAGGTGCCATTCGGTGGGTCGGCGCCCAAGTCGACGGCGGCGCCCCCCTGGGATCCCACCTTGCCGGTCTCGATACCCGACGCGGGCTTCAAGATCGCAGGCTATATCGACCGGCTCGACATAGCCGGCGACGGCAGGCGCGCACTCGTTCGCGATTACAAGACCGGACGACCGCCGCGGACCGAAATCCGGCTGAACGGCGGTCGCGAGCTTCAGCGGTGCCTCTATGCATTCGCGGTGAAGGCGCTCTTGGGCGATGTCGAGATCACCGCCTCCTTACTATTCCCGCGTGAGCAGATCGATCTCCAGCTTGACGATCCTCAGGCGGTGCTTGCTGAGATCACCGGCTATCTTCGCTCGGCGAGGAACAGCGTCTTGGGCGGCGCTGCACTGCCTGGCCCAGACACGGGCGGCGACTATGACGAGTTGGCTTTCGCTCTGCCGGCGAACGCCAGCGCCACTTATTGCAAACGCAAGCTGCCGGCCGCGATCGAGCGGCTTGGCGATATTGCTCAGATCTGGGAGGCAGAATGATGAGAAGCGTATCCAAAGCTCTCAGGGACGACGGCGCTCGCCGCAACGCGATCAGCCTTCATGATCAATCAATCCTGGTGGAAGCCGGCGCGGGCTCGGGTAAGACCGCCGTCATGGCCGGGCGCATTGCTCTCATGCTTGCAGAGGGCATCCCGCCCCGTAGTATTGCCGCCGTCACCTTTACAGAACTGGCGGCAAGCGAGCTCCTCTCACGTGTTCGCGAATTTGTTGCCGACCTCACCGTCGGACGTATTGCGGCCGAGCTCCGTGTGGCGCTGCCCGATGGGCTGTCGCAGTCGCAGCGCGACAATCTCGTAGCCGCGAGCGCCGCTATCGACGAAATCGCCTGCTCAACCATCCACGGCTTCTGCCAGCGCTTGATCAAGCCCTTTCCGGCCGAAGCCGATATCGATCCGGGCGCCAGCGTCATGGACCCCAATCAGGCTGATCTCACCTTCATCGAGATCGTCGATGGTTGGTTGCGCGAGCGCTTGTCCAGTGATCGCGCCGGCATTCTCGCTGAAATGGTGCTGCATAGCCCTGGCGAGACCGTAAAGCTCATTCACAAGATTGCCGAAAATCTCAGGCGCCGACGCACTCTCTTAGCGCCACCCGCGACTCCGCTCGACGATCATGTGGCGTCCTTCCGGCAAGCGACGACGGATTTTGCAGCTTTCCTCCGCAACGCTGCAGCGATCGAACCCGAAACGTCGGCGATTGTCGACCGTCTGACCGACATGATGGCCGCGCTTGCCGCAGGCTTCGGTCCTGCGATGCCCTCGGGTTTGGTTCGCCTCCTTGCCTCGCGACTGCATCCTGATCTTTGCACGAAGGCAGGTGCATTCGCCTCCTACCGTAAGAAAGGGAAATGGACTGAAGCGGCGAAGCAGGCAGGCCTCTCAAAGGCGGATGGTGAGCGATTGAACGTCGCCGCCCAAGGCCACTACATCGCCTGCTGCGATGCCTGGACATCGCTTCTTCAGGCCACGGCCAGCCATGTTCTGACGTCATTGATCCAGGAAGCACGTCCGATCCTGCAACGCTATCGCGAGCACAAGCGCGCGAGCGCCCAGCTCGACTTCGACGATTTGATCTTTGCCGCGCGCGACCTGCTGCGCGATCATGATGATGTGCGGCGCTCGCTGGGGCAGCGCTTCGCGCACGTCCTCGTCGATGAATTCCAAGACACGGACCCCCAGCAGACCGAAATCTTCTGGCGGCTCTGCGGCGAGCCCGCCGTTGGAGAGACCGACTGGACTCGGTTTCGGATCCGACCAGGAGCGCTCTTTCTGGTTGGCGACCCCAAGCAGGCAATCTATCGCTTTCGCGGTGCCGACGTCGGCGCCTATGTGCAGGCACGCGACACTTTTCGCGCCCAGTATCCCGACAGCCTCCTGTCGATCTCGACGAATTTTCGCTCCTGCGCCTCGATTCTCACGTTCGTCAATGAGCGCTTCGAGGCCGTGCTGTCGGCGGACGGGCAACCCGGCTTCGCCGCCCTTGATCCATTCCATGAGGATCCCCGCGACGGATTGTGCGTTGCCGCCCTCGACATCCCGGTCGCCAATGAGAACGGAAAGGCGACTAGCGAGCAGCAGCGCGACGCCGAAGCCAATGCGGTGGCGGATTTATGCGCGCGCCTGATTGGCAGCCAACGCATTGTCGACCGGCGTAACGGCGCGGAAAGGATCTGCCAGCCGGGCGACATCGCTTTGCTGGCCCCAACCGGCGCCGAGCTGTGGCGCTATGAGGAGGCGCTGGAAAGTCGGGGAATTCCAGTGGCGACGCAGGCTGGCAAGGGCCTTTTCCGCCGGCAAGAGGTCCAAGACCTGATCGCGTTGACCCGTGTGCTCGCCGATCGGCGCGATACGCTGGCGCTCGGGGCGCTGTTGCGTGGTCCCTTGGTTGGCCTCACCGAAGAGGAACTGCTCGATATTGTCTGGACGCTCCCGCGTTCGGAGGAAGAGCCTGACCGGATTCCCCGCCTGGATCTCGACGTCGATGCCGCCAACATCACCCATTCGCTCGCACGCGAAGCGATCGAGAAGCTGCAGGCGCTTTACCGGCGCGGCAACAGCACAACACCTCATGAGCTTCTCTCGCAGACCGTCGACGTGATGCGAGTGCGCCCCCTTCTTCACGAGCGTCATCGCGGTCAGGCCGAACGCGCGCTCGCCAATGTCGATCTATATCTAAGCCTGTCGACCCGCTACGCTGTGCGCGGTCTTCGCGCTTTCGCTGAGGCCATGACCGCAGCTTGGACCGATGAAGCACGTGTGGTGGAAGGACGCCCGGACGCGCAGGAGGAAGCCGTCGCGCTCTTCACGATGCACGCCGCGAAAGGCCTGGAATGGCCAATCGTCATCCCTGTCAACACCATGACAGGCATCATGTCACCCGACAGCGCGATAGTCGACCGGCAGAATGATGCCTTCTATTGCCCGGTCTTCGGCGTCGAGCCGAACGGCTATGACGCTGCGCAGCAAGCAGAGAAGGATGAGCTGGATCGCGAGCGCATCCGACTCTGGTATGTCGCTGCGACACGCGCCCGCGAACTGCTCGTGCTGCCCCGGCTCGATGTGACTCCTGCAAGATCGGCCTGGATCGGTCTTCTCGATCTATCGCTCGCCGAACTTCCCGCACTCGACGTCCCCCATCGGCCGCTCGGAGAAGGGGCCGCTGACGCCGGGCCGAGCAACACCCAGACACGCGAAATCTTTGCTGCCGAGGCCGCCGCAATCGCTGCGCGGCAGACGCACCTCACCTGGCTGGCGCCCAGCCGCGACGAAAACGCCTCTGGCGCGGTGCTCCAAGAAGAAGAAGCCGAGATCTGGATAAGCGCCGCCGACGATCAGCCTCGAAATCTGGAGGCTACGATTCAGGTCCAGGGCGGACGTGAGCGCGGGCTGATCCTCCACAAGCTGATGGAAGAGGTCCTGAGTGGGGAAATCGATGATGCCGCTCCAGCCGTCATGGAACGCGCGAACGACCTGATCCGAGAGCTCGGTCGGTCGCCCGTTGCTGATCCCGCAGCAGGACTTTCGCCGGAAGAACTGGCACGCTGCATCGTTCGCACAATGGCCCTGCCGGAGATCGCGACGTTGCGGTTGGGGCTACTGGCCGAGTTTCCCGTATACGCCGCCTATGCCGACAGCGACGAGGAGACGGCGACCACCGGCATCGCGGACGCGCTGACACTGACCGCCGATGGCCGCGCCGCCGTTGTGGTTGACTGGAAGAGCGATGTGAACCCCGATCATCAGACGCTCGAGCACTATCGCTCGCAGGTCCGGACCTATCTCGACATGACTGGCGCCGAGCAGGGATTGATCGTGTTGATGACCACCGGCACGGTGGTCACTGTCTCGCCCTCGGCCCGGATGAAGGCGGCCTGAGAGGAAGGCGACCGATGTCATCACGCAAGCGTCCCGCCAGCCCCACTCATCATGACCTCTTCAATGAGGAGGTCTTGCAACGAAGGCAGCCGCCCCGGGGATAATCCCAAACCAGCACGTGCGAGCCAACGACCTGTCCGACGCAGGAGCAAGCAAGCCCGTCACCCTTAACCGACATGGTTCAATGAACCATTGATCGACAGCTCAGAACTCTGCTAACCCACTCAAATTGTATGGTTACTCCAGCGCAACTACGCTGGGCAGCGCTGTTGATTCTTGCAACAAATAAAATAATAGGCGCTAAGGAGGCAAACGTGGACGTCGAACTCTACGAGACCAAGGACTTCATGAACGCTCTCAGAACCATGAAGCTCTCCGGCGGCAGGAAAAGCAAAGCTGCAAGCCAAGTGCTCGCTATGCTTGGTAGCGTTTCGCGTTTTGAGGACCCGTTTGACGCACTCCGACTTACGAAACATGGCGAAACCAGAATTTCAGGGTGCGTAAAATACGACCTGCAAGATTTCTGTCGTCTCGTCACCGTTGTTGGAAACGGCTGCATTTTTTTGCTCTACGTGGGCGACCACAACGAAACAGACACATGGATTGAGAAGCACCGAGGACTCACAATCGGCGCAGTTGAGGGCAACCTTCTTGGAACGACAAAGATTTCAGATGAGAAAAGGGGGATATCGATTAGCAACGAACCAGATAATTGGTCCGGCATTCTAATTGACAGGCTGCCAGACGATCTATCTGAACAGCTGTTGGGACATCTTCCCTTTCGAGATGTAAAACCAATACGAGAACTTCTTGCGGGGAGTCCAGAAGGTCTCGTCAAGAGCAAACTCGCACATTTGGCCGATGAGAGCTTGCGAACGGCCCTCTTCGACATCCTCATTCTCCTCAACAATGGCGCCCTCGACGAAGCGCAAAACAGGGTGCTACACCACCTCGGGATGTTCAAACCACTTTCAGAACTTTCGCCAGACGAACTTGTCGAGCTCGACATGGGTGACAGTACAAGGAAAGTGGAGATCGGCTCTGTAGAATACAATAAGTGGGCTCAACGCTTCATCGAAACGAAGCATCCGTTTGAATGGTTCCTGTTTATGCATCCCGAACAGGAGAAGCTGGTACTGGCGGATTACTCCGGTCCTGCGAAGCTCTCAGGAGTGACGGGCTCGGGCAAGACGAGTATCGCCATCAAGCGCGCGGTGCGGCTGGCCAGTGAATACCAGGACGGCAAGATACTGATCTTGAGCCTGAATAGGGCACTCTGCGAGTTCATTTCCGAGATCGTGGATTTCGCGTGCGGAGATGACGCCGCCCTCAGGTCGCGAATCGAAGTGAACTCGCTTTTTTCGATTTGCCAACGTCTGCTCGTGGGATTTGAGCCCATGAGCGCCAAGCTGTACCGCGACGTGACGTGGCGGCTTGAGGAGCACAAGGATGAGGTCTATCGCGAGTTCTACCGTTGTCTCAACAACGTCAAGGACGCTGAAGTCCTTCGCCCTATCCACCGTCTACTGACCTCACAGTCGATCGAGGCGGAGCGATACCTCGCCGAGGAATTTGACTGGATCCGGAGTGCGCTTGGACGCGACAATCGCGCCGACTACAACGCGATTGCGCGACAAGGGCGAGGCTACAAGATCTCCGAGCAGCATAGGCCGGCCATACTCGAAGGGCTGGGCGGATGGGAGCGGAAGATGTCCGCCGTTGGCGTCATCGACTACATGGGCGTGGTCACAGCGCTGACAAAGCACACCGAACAAATCGAGCCCCAATACCGCTGCATCCTCGTCGATGAGGCTCAGGATTTCGGTAGCGTCGAGCTCTCCATCCTGCGGCGCCTCGTTAAGCCTGACAAGAATGACATCTTCCTCTGCGGTGACGCGGCGCAGCACATCCTACCCAAGCACCAATCGTTCGAATCCGCAGGAATAGACGTTAAGGGTCGATCCTTTGCTATCCGCCGCAACTACCGAAACAGCAGGGAGATTCTTAGGCTGGCACACAAGGTGCTAACATCAAATCTTTCCGAATTCCATTTCGAGATTGGAGAAATGGAGATTTCTGATCCCGAATTGTCCTATCGGTCTTCGTCCGAACCTCTGATCCTAGAAGCGCCTTCCCTCCAGGTCGAGATTGCGGCTGCACTTCGGCTTCTCGACTACAATGACGAGCTTGCCGCGCGACGCGGAGGCACTCACTCGGGCTGCATCGCGCTAGTAGGCTATTCTGGCTACGAAGTTCAGCAGTACGGCAAAGATATTGGGGTACCTGTGCTCGATGGCGCTTCACAATTTCTTCGCGGCAGTCGATTTTTGTCTGACCTGGAACAAACAAAGGGCTACGAATTCGACACGATGGTGATCGTAAACTGCGCCAAGGGAAATCTGCCGCCTTCATGGGCTCCCGAGCAGGAAGTTTTTCGAAGCGCAAGCGAATTCTACGTCGCAATGACGCGAGCGAAAACCCAGCTGATTCTGTCCTACTCAGGCACAATCTGCGATTGGCTATCTAACCTGGAGGTGCCCACTTCGAAGTGGTCGGACGTGGTCGCTTTGGATGATTTACCGGATTTGAGCTTACCGGGATTCCTCCAAGAGTTTCCTGACGTGGACATACTGGACGTTCGCGAACTTACAGGATCCGAGTTCATCTACACTCCTTACGCGCGGGGACTTGAAGTCGACCTTCAACAAAAGCTTGAGGAAGTCGTCGATGGGCGGGGCCTGCTTCAGGCGGGGACGCAACGACGGCTCAAGTGGAAGACAATGGGCTCACTTGGTGACGATCTAGCGACCGGCGGCGGCTCTACGTTTGGCCCAGTAGCCCGAGAAATAATCAAGACGCGTTTAATGCAAGCTTCTCTTGGTGCGCGCCCTACCATCAAGCCACGGCGGACCCAGCAATCCGCTGCCTCGATCACGTCTACCATAATTGTTGATAGCGAGCCCGCTCAACACCTGAGGACGATTGCGCGTGCAGGGAGCCTGGAGGTGCTAGGCCTACCGGCCCGAGACATGGCGCTATTGCATTCACTGAATATACGGTCACTGCGCGAACTAATCAACGTAAGCGAGAAAGTGCTCGCCCCGCACCTCAGCAGAAAAAAAATCGCGACTTTGAAGGACTATGCCAGGTCGCTCGCGAGGCCGCCCGCTAACGTTGAGATCACATTGAGCGAAATCGGATTCTCAGATCGTGTCGTCGATGTGCTCGGGGGCATCGGCGTCAAAAAGCTATCCGACTTTGGCCGAATCTCCCGTTCGGACCTTTACGCCCAGTCGAGTCTCGGCACTATCGATGTCCAAAGGATCCTACGGGTCTGTCAGGAGGAAGGCGTAAAGCTGCGGGATAGCTGACCGTCGCGAGCGCGCAGCTATAATCCCTTCACGGCTGAAGTTATACCAGCGCCGGTTCCTTGGCCATTGGCGCTTACAACGCGCCCCTCCGTCTGGGCCTCAGAGAGGTTCTGTTCAGAAGAAGAAGAGCACCACATACGATGAACGACCAGCGAGTCACGGCACGCTGCCCGCACAGAATCAAGGTAGTCAGCGAGGCTACGTCGTTGCTGCTCTGATTCCCAATCCGATCTGGCGAAAGCCATCGGACGCAGAGCAATTGATCATAGGATGTGTTGACGTGCCAAACGATGGTCGTTTCGTTGCTGTGCTTAGTCGTTGACTTGCTAAATTGCTCGCCTGTTCAGTTGTCGGCTTGCTAATCCTTAGCTCGCCATCTCGATAACCCGATGACTTGCTGGCTGCTAGTTTCTTAACTTGCCGACTTGCTAGCTTGTTGGCTCGTGGCCTAGCTCGCTTGCTAACCTGTCTACTTGCCAGTTCGTCGGCTTGATAGGTTGCTTACCTGCACGCCGGCTCACCCGCTGACTCGCTGGCGCCAGGGTTCGTACGCAAGAGAACACTGATATGAGACCCGTCGATTCCGTCTTTGCAGTTCTGGATCCAATCAACGGGGGCAATGATTTCCCCCGCCGTGATGTTCGATGACAACCTCCGGCAACGGCTGTCGGGCAAGAAGGCGAGATGACGAATGAGGTCGCCGGCCGAGGTTGATCGACGACATCGTCCGGTGCTTAAAGCGACTGAGCTAGCGTCGCTCCGTCCACGTCGATCGCTTCGATCTTCTCCAGCCAACGGCGGAGCGACGCCCATGGTATGGAGGGGAGGGACAGGTTGGCATTTGATCGTCGAGTGTTGGCATTGCCCCGAAGAGGGAGGGATTCTCACCCCCCGTCCGGATTTTTTGTGGCCTCGAGATCGAGCTCTGGAATTTTCTTCAACTCGCGAAACAAGGCTTCCATCGGAAACTCGCCATAGCTGTCAGCGACGCTCTTTTGCCCGTGACCGGTGATTGCCTCAAGGATGTCCTTCGCAAGTCCGTGCCGACGTCCCAGCGTTTTGATTCGATGCCGCCAGGAATGGCTGGGCGAAAGGCGTGGATCGACAATGCCGAGCGCACGCACAAATCGGCCGATGACCTTCGTGCCGTTTCCACCTCGTTTGCCAAACTTATCGGGTGGCAGATGAGGAAAGAGTGGGCCCGATTTAACGCTTGCAACGAATTTCAAAAACCCGCGATCGATCAGCGCGGGATGCAGTGGGATGGTGCGTTCCGAACTGCTATTTTTGAGCGGACCCGCTTCCGGGTCAAATTTCATGCACCAGATCCGGTCGATTTCAACTACGTCCTCGACCCGCAACTGGCAAAGTTCGGAGACCCTCGCGCCAGAATAGGCCCCGAGCCACGGTACCCAGCGGCGGACCGCATCTTTCTCCAGCAAGGATGCCGCCAAAATCACACGGGCTTCCTCATCGGTAAAGCTGCGCTTCTTCTCGGTAGCTATCGCCTTTACCTCGATCGTGACATGATCGGCTGGGTTCTTAGCGATCCGGCGATTATCGACACCCCACTGCAGAATCGCCCTCACCGGTGCCAATTTGGCGTCCTGAATCGTCTTCGGCCGCAAGCCGGCCTCTACCATTGAGCCTTTCCAGGTGATCAGGTCTTCGCTCGAAATTCTGCCGGCGTCATCGTGTCCAAGAAACGCCTCGAGCTGCCGCAGCACACGGTTCCATTCATAAAGCGTCTTCTGCGCGGGTTTGCGCTCGGAGGACCATCCTTTGATGAGTTCGGCTAGCGGCACCGTCGAGCCCGCGCCGGGCGTCGGAGAGTTGGCTTGCCACATCCCGCCAGCCCTGGAGTCGATGCCAAATTCGCCCTTCGCGTACCGCGCAAGCGTTAGGCTGGCGCGCTGAATCGCAAAACTGAGCGCTTTAGCGAGAACCAGTTCGCTGTCGGGGTTGACCACCAGACCCTTCGCGGCAAGGCAGTCCTTGGCACTGGCACGGCACCAATTCTCCATGTCGCGAAGCTTGGCGGCGTCCGGATCGTATTCAGAAAGAAAGTTTGACGTCAGCGGGCCAGCGAGAGCAGCTGGGGAACTCCATAGCCGTTCGCCGAGATCCACCCGCCAGGTGGTTTGTCCGCTAGGATTGTCCTTGTAGGCCGCCAGCCAGCGATCATGCGCTTGGGCGGCCAGTTCGTGAGCCTCTCGTTCGCTTAGCGTGCGGACCCCGCCGCGCAGGTTTGCCCACCGGGCCTCGACCTCAGCCAGTGCTTCGGCGTGCCGACGCCGGGCGATCGATGGGTCCTTCGTCTGCAGACTGCGCTTCTCTTCGCGCTTGCCAACGAGCGCGCGCAATTCCGCGGGAACGGCTCTGCGAAACCAATAGACACCGCTGTCGGGATGCTTCCAGGGACGAGACATAGTGAGGGGCATTTGTACCAGCCTTTTGTACCAAGCCGGTAGCCCTAAGTCTCTGATTTTGCATTAGTTGTGGAGAAACAATCACCTAAAAGAACGGTGGTGCCCAGGAAAGGACTCGAACCTTCACGGCCGTTAAGCCACTGGCACCTGAAGCCAGCGCGTCTACCAATTCCACCACCTGGGCATGCCGTTTGGGGCACGGAGGCGGTTACTACGGTTCGGTGACGCCGTTGTCAATTCATGCGTGAAGCCCGGTTCGGGATGCCGATTGCGCATCGCAAACCGGCCCGATACAAGCCTGACACGACGCACTCTTTTCCGCAGGAATGGCTCCCATGGCATCGAATCTGGACACGCTCGTCACGGTTTTCGGCGGATCGGGGTTTTTGGGCCGCAGCGTCGTCCGCGCCCTGTGCAAGCGGGATTACCGGGTCCGGGTCGCGGTGCGGCGGCCGGAACTCGCCGGGTACCTCCAGCCGCTCGGCCGGGTCGGGCAGGTCCACAATGTGCAGGCGAATCTGCGCTTTCCGGCCTCGGTCGAGGCGGCGCTGCGTGATTCGCATCTCGTGATCAACCTCGTCGGCGTGCTCACCGAGAGCGGTGCGCAGACGTTTGACGCCGTCCAGGCCAAGGGCGCCGAGACCGTCGCCAAGGCAGCGGCCGCCGCCGGGGCTCAGCTGGTGCATGTCTCGGCGATCGGGGCCGATGCGCAATCGCCCTCGCGCTATGCCAGGGCCAAGGCGGCCGGCGAAGCCGCGGTCCTGGCCGCGGTTCCCTCCGCCACGATCTTCCGCCCCTCCGTGATGTTCGGCCCCGAGGACCAGTTCACCAACCGCTTTGCCGCACTGGCCCGGATGTCGCCGGTGCTGCCCCTGATCGGCGGCGAGACGAAGATGCAGCCGGTCTATGTCGGCGACGTCGCCAGTGCGATCGCGGATGCTGCCGACGGCAAGGCCAAGGCGGGCGCGACCTACGAGCTCGGCGGGCCGGAAGTGCTGACCATGCGCGAGATCATCGAGGCGATCCTCGAAATCACCGACCGCAAGCGGATGCTGGTGCCGCTGCCGTTCGGCCTCGCCCGCTTCCAGGCCAACTTCCTGCAATTCGCACCGGGCGCGTTCAAGCTGACGCCGGACCAGGTCACGCTGCTCGAGCGCGACAATATCGTGTCGGAGGCGGCGAAGGCAGCCGGGCTGACGCTGGAAGGCCTCGGCATATCAGCCGATTCGCTGGAGGCGATCGCCCCGCAATATCTCTGGCGCTTCCGCGCCGCCGGGCAGTTCCAGCGCATGAGCGTGTGAGTTGGCTTCACCTCTCCCGCTTGCGGGAGAGGTCGGATTGCGCCCGGTGGTGCGAAGCATCGTCCGAAGCAATCCGGGTGAGGGCTTTTTCCTCTTGGGGATTGTCCCGTTGTGGAGACACCCTCTCCCCGACCCTCCCCCGCAAGCGGGGGAGAGAGCGGACCGCCGCCGGGGCGGGGACCCATCCGTCACACGACCTTCAAAACCTCAGCTTCTTGAACACCGCTTCCGGAAGCGTCTTGATGATGAGCATCACGAGGCGCCATTTGCCGCTGACATAGACGATGTCGGTCTTGGTCTCGACGGCGCGAAGGATCGCATCGCCGACGACAGGGGCTTCGACGGTGAGCGGGCCGATCAGCTTCATGCCTTCCGTCATCCTGGTGCGGACGAAGCCGGGCTTGACCGTGACGACGTGAACGCCGCCCCGGCTGGCGCGGGCGCGCAGGCCGGACAGGAAGGCGGAGAAGCCGGCCTTGGCCGAGCCATAGACATAGTTGGAGGCGCGGCCGCGATCGCCGGCAACCGAGGACACGCCGACCAGCGTGCCGCTGCCGCGGCTCAAGAACTTCTCCGCGAACAGGCCGAGAATCAGCGCCGGGCCCTCATAGTTGGAGCGCATGATCGCGGTGGCGTGGGCGAGATCGCTCTCGGCCTGTTGCTGCACACCGAGCAGGCCGACGATCGAGATGACGACATCGGGCAGCGCGGGAAGGCCTGCGACGAAGCCCTCGAACGACGCCGTGTCGAGCACGTCGAACCTGTAGAGACCGACCTCGATATTGTAGCGTGCGCGCAGATCGGCGGCGTCAGGCTCCAGCGCGGCGACGTCGCGGCCGGCGAGCCCCACATCGTATCCCGCTTTGGCAAAGGCGCGCGCGGCGGCGCGGCCGATGTCGGATGAGCCGCCCAGAACCAGTACAGACTTGCGCGACGTCACAGCCTAGACCTCATCGAACAGACGTTGTGAAAGCTTGGAGCGGATGTTGCCGGCAGGATCGAGCGATTTGCGGATCGCGTTGAAGCGCGACAGAGCGGGATAGCCGGCTTTGAGCGTCGCGCGCGACTGGCGCGCATCCTTGGCGAGATAAAGCCGGCCACCGGCCGCGACGACGAGACGATCGATCTCGTCGAGAAAATTCAGGATGTCGCCCCGCACCGGGAAATCCAGCGCCAGCGTGTAGCCGGGCAGCGGAAACGACAGGATGCCCTCGCCCTGGCCGAGCTTCTTCAGCACCGCGAGGAAGGAGGCATCGCCGCGCCGCGCGACGCGACCCAGGATCTCGCCGAGCACGTCGCGCGCGCCGTTTTCAGGGATCACGGATTGGTGCTGCAGCAAGCCGCGCTTGCCATAGATGCGATTCCAGTCGGCAATGCCGTCGAGCGGAAAGAAATAAGGATAGATCGAGACCACATGGCTGCCGCCGGCGCGCCGCGCGCCCATGCGGTAATACAGCTCGTTGAAGGCGCGGATGCTGAAGCGGTTCAACGTCATCGACGGCAAATCGACGGGCACGCCGAGACCGGGATCCTTGCCGGCGGGAAACGTGGCGGCGCCGGCAGGGAGCTCGTCCTTGCCTGCGTGCTCGCCGAGATAGATCAGCGAACGGCCGAGATCCCGCCCTCGCGCCGCGCAATCGATCCACGCCACCGAATAGGTCGCGGCATCGCCTGCATCGAGCGCGCGCATCGCGGCATCGAGATCGGACGCCGAGATCACGCGCTCGCGGATCCATCCCGTTTCGACCTTGCGCAGCCGCATCGTCGCCTCAAGGATGATTCCGGTCAGGCCCATGCCGCCGATGGTCGCAAAGAACGCATCGGCGTTCTGCTCGCGCGAGGCTTCGATGGTCTCGCCCTCGCCCGTGCACAGCAGGATGCTGTCGACATAGCGGCCGAAGCCGCCTTCGCAATGATGGTTCTTGCCGTGCACGTCGGCGGCGATGGCGCCGCCGATCGAGACGAAGCGCGTGCCGGGCAGCACGAAGGGCAGAAAGCCGCGCGGGCCGAATGTCTCGATCAGATCCGAGAGCAGCACGCCGGCCTCGAGGCGGATGCAGCCGGTCGCCGGATCGAACCACCTGATGCGGTCGAAGCCCGTCATCGCGACGGTTCTGACGGCCCCGATCGCGGCATCGCCGTAGGCGCGACCATTGCCGCGCGCCACGGTGCCGGACGCCATGGCTTCAGCTACGGCCTCGAACGACCGCGGCCGCAGCACGTCGCTATCGACGACCGGGAAACGGCCCCAGCCGCTGACGAGGGTCATGGTTCAGCTCCTGTGCCGGGCGCGACGCCCTGCCCTGCGAAACTGAGTAGCGGTCAAAAGCTTATATTGCGTTGAAAGCGCGGCAGGCGCGTAGCCCGGATGGAGCGCAGCGTAATCCGGGATCGTGCCCCAAGTGATGATGGCCCCGGATTGCGCTGCGCTCCATCCGGGCCACAAGACCTTAACGCCTACCGGCCCAGCGCCAGCGCGATCAGGCCGAGGGTGCCGACGATGACGCGCCACCAGGCGAACAGCACGAAGCCGTGGCGGGTGACGTAGGTCAGGAACGTCTTCACCACGATGACCGCGGTGATGAACGACACCACGAAGCCGATCGCCACGATGTTCATGTGGTCCATCGTCATCTCGGCGCGGTTCTTGTAGAAATCGTAGGCGAACGCGCCGATCATGGTGGGGATGGCGAGGAAGAACGAGAACTCCGCCGCCGCGCGCTTGTCGGCCCCCAACAGCATCGCAGCGACGATGCTGGCGCCGGAGCGCGACACGCCCGGGATCATCGCCACGCACTGCGCGATGCCGATATAGAGATACATCAGCAGCGGAAACTTGGTGGCGTCATGCTCGCGCGGCTTGAGATCGAGCTTGTCGACCCAGAGCAGGATGGCGCCGCCGACGATCAGCGTGAAGCAGACGACCCAGGGATTGAACAGCAGGGTCTTGATGTATTTGCCGGCGACGAGGCCGACGATCACGGCCGGCAGGAACGCCACCAGCACGCCGATCACGAAACGGCGCGCATAGGCATCGCCCGTGAACAGGCCGATCGCGACGTCCCAGAGCTTCCTGAAATACAGCCCGACGATCGCGAGGATCGCACCCAGCTGGATCAGAACCGTAAACGAATCCCAGAACGCGCCTTCGCCGAGATGGAAGAAGCGCTCCGCGAGCAGGAGGTGGCCGGTCGAGGATACGGGAAGGAACTCGGTCACACCCTCGATGATGCCGAGGATCACTGCCCGTATTGCGTCTGACATATTTACGGTCCATTTCGGCTGGAAAAGCGGGGGCTCTTCTCGCCTATTCCCCCCAATGCTGCAATCGCAAAATGCGGCGTCACGCTCTTGCTTCGCGGTTTTGAGGGACTAGTGTGGCGCCGCACAAACATTGATGGATTCTTAAGCACCATCAAATAGTCAAAGGCTTCATGTTTACGCTGTTTCATCATCCGTTCTGCCCGCACTCGCGCTTCATCCGCCTGATCGCGGGCGAATACGGGCTCGACCTGAAGCTGATCGAAGAGCGCAGCTGGGAGCGGCGCGAGGCGTTTCTGCTGCTCAATGCGGCCGGGACCACACCTGTGCTGGTGGACGAGGAACAGCCGCCGATCCCGGGCGCGGCCATCATCGCCGAATATGTCGACGAGGCCTATGGCGCAGGGATGGGCGTCAAGCGCCTGATGCCGGAGACGACCTTCGAGCGTGTCGAGGTGCGCCGGCTGATGGCCTGGTTCAACGAAAAGTTCTTCGAGGAGGTCTCGCACCCGCTCGTCACCGAGCGCATTTACAAGCGTTTCATGAGCGAGGAGAACGGCGGCGGGCCGCCCTCGGCCGACGTGATGCGCGCAGCGAAAGCCAATGTGCGCTATCATCTGGCCTATATCGGCTGGCTGGCGCAGACGCGCAATTTCCTCGCCGGCGACCGGCTCACCTACGCGGATCTCGCCGCCGCGGCGCATCTCTCGGCGATCGACTATCTGGGCGACGTGCCATGGAGCGAGGACGACGCAGCAAAGGCGTGGTACGCGCGGGTGAAATCCCGCCCGTCGTTCCGTCCGCTCTTGAGCGAATGGCTGGCCGGCGTGCCGGCGTCGCGGACCTATGTGGACCTGGATTTCTGAGCTCCGATCCGACTGAGCTGAAGGCGGCGCTGGCGCGCGAAGCGCACGCGCTCGGCTTCGACTGCGTCGGCGTCACCGGGCCGGGCACGATCGAGAGCGCCGGAAAACACTTCCTCGAATTCATCGCCTCGGGCGGCCATGGCGACATGGACTGGCTCGCGAACCAGCCGGAGCGGCGCGTCGATCCGCGCGGGCTGTGGACCGAGGTGCGCAGCGTGATCATGCTCGGCGTCAATTACGGTCCCGATACCGATCCGCTCGCGGTGCTGAAGCAACGCACGCGCGCGGCGATCTCGGTCTATGCGCAAGGTGACGACTATCACGACCTCATCAAGAAGCGGCTGAAGGCGCTGGCGCGCTGGCTGGTCGCGGCCGCGCCAAGCGAAGTGAAGGTGTTCGTCGACACCGCGGCGGTGATGGAGAAGCCGCTGGCGCAGACCGCGGGCCTCGGCTGGCAGGGCAAGCACACCAACCTCGTCTCGCGCGAATTCGGCTCATGGCTGTTTCTCGGTGCGATCTACACCACGCTCGATCTGCCGCGCGACGCTACCGAGATCGATCATTGCGGCTCGTGCCGCGCCTGTCTCGACATCTGCCCGACCGCGGCGTTCCCCGCGCCCTACAAGCTCGATGCGCGGCGCTGCATCTCGTATCTCACCATCGAAAACAAGGGCCCGATCCCGCGCGAGTTTCGCAAAGCCATCGGCAATCGCATCTACGGCTGCGACGATTGCCTCGCGGCGTGTCCCTGGAACAAGTTTGCGCAAGAGGGCCGCGAGGCCAAGCTCGCCGCGCGCGACGAATTGCGCGCGCCTGATCTCGCCGAGCTGGCGCGGCTCGACGACGCCGCGTTTCGTGCGCTGTTCACGAAGTCGCCGGTGAAGCGCATCGGCCGCGACCGGTTCTTGCGCAACGTGCTGATTGCGATCGGCAATTCAGGCGAGGTGACGCTGGCGGACGAGGCGCGGCGATTGCTGGATGATGCGAGCGCGCTGGTGCGCGGGGCGGCGGTGTGGGCGCTCGGGCAGTTGCTGGCGCGGGAAGAGTTTGAGGCGATGAAGTCTGCTGCTGCGCGCAAGGAGCACGACGAGTGCGTTCGTGAGGAGTGGCGGGCCGCCTCCTGACTTGATTTCCCCGTCCATTCCCGCAATCTCGCGCGCATGACAAACATGCCTTTCTTCACCCGCGACGGCGATACATTCCATCCGACGGAAGTCGCCAACGGTCCATGGGATCCGAAATCGCTGCACGGGCGCGTCATCGTCGGCCTGCTCGGCTTCGTCATCGAGGAGCGCCATTCCGGGCCCGAATTCGTCCCGGCGCGGCTCACGGTCGACATGTTTCGGCTGCCGACCATCGACAAGCCGATTCACGTGACGACGCGGCTGGTGCGCGACGGTCTGCGCATCCGCGTGGTGGAAGCGGAGTTCTTTTCCGGCGGCGTCAGCATGGCGCGCGCCTCGTGCCAGCTGCTGCGCAAGACGCAAAATCCCGATGGCAATGTCTGGTCGCCGCCGAACTGGGATGTGCCGAAACCATCAGACATTCCAAAGCCGACCGATCCCAGGCTCGGCATGAACGGCAAATGGGCGACGCGCCCGATCGTCGGCCATATGGGCTCGCTCGGTCCGCGCAAATTGTGGATGAGCGAGGTGCGCGAGCTCGTCGCGGGCGCCCCGATGACGCCGTTCGTCCGCGTCGCCACCGGCGCCGATTTCGCCAGCCCGTTTGCCAATGCCGGCGACCAGGGGCTCGGCTACATCAACAGCGACGTCACGATCTATCTGCACCGCCCGCCGGTGACGGAGTGGATCGGCTTCGAGGTGGTGAACCACCACGCCACCGACGGCATCGCGATCGGCGAATGCTGGCTCTATGACGAACAGGGCCCGATCGGCACCGCGACGGTGGCCGCGCTGGCGCAGCGCAAGCCGATGGCGAATCCGTCGAAGCGGTAGCTCACCGCGGTCATTCCGGGGCAGCCCGCAGGGCTGAACCCGGAATCTCGAGATTCTCAGGTGCGCAACTGCGCACCATAGTTCGATGCTTCGCATCGCCCCGGAATGACGGTCAGCCCAAATGCCGCTGCATCTCCGGCCGCGCCTTGAGCTCGGCGCCCTGCTTGGCGACGATCTTCGCGATCCGCTCCGGCGCAAACTTCAAATCGACGAATGCCGGCGCGGTGTTGGCGACCTCGTGATAACAGGCGATCCTGCCGTCCTTCAGCGTCATGATCGCAACGCCCTCGAACATCGCGCGTGCGCCGTTCGCTTCCGGCAATGTCGATTTGTAGCTGAACGTGTAGCGCGCATAGAGCGTGGTGCCGTCGGTGACCGGATCGTGCATGTCCCAGCGGAAATCGGTCGCCGTGCGATAGAACCAGTCGTCGATCATCGCGGCGATTTTCGCGCGGCCCGCGAAGGCGCCGTAGAAGACGTCATGATAGACGCCGTCCTCGGTGAACAGCTCGGCGAAGGCTTCGCCGTTGCGCTGCTCGACCGCGTCGCAGAAGGCGCGCAGCATGGCGGTGGTCGTCATTGGCGTTGCCTCCCGGTGCTTCTTGTTGTGCCCTCTCCCCTTGTGGAAGAGGGCGGCTCCGCTCGTCGACGCGCATTCACTTGGGTGAGGGGTTGCCTCCGCGAGTCCAACTCTCATTCGAACGCAAGGAGAGAACCCCTCATCCGGCTTCGCTTCGCGAAGCCACCTTCTCCCACAAGGGGAGAAGGAAGAGAAGCATCTCACCCGATCTCAGCCACCGCCGCAAGAATGCGCGCGATGTCCTGCGGGCGTGACAGGCGGTGATCGCCGTCCTGGATCAAGGTCAGCACGACGTCGTCGGCCGGCAGGCGATGGGTCAGCTTGAACGCATGCTGCCAGGGCACGTCAGGGTCTTTCGCGCCTTGCAGGATGCGGACGGGGCAGCCGAGATCGATGGCGCTGCCGAGCACGAGGTGATTGCGTCCCTCCTCGATCAGGTTCCGCGTGATCGGATAGGGCGAGCCGTCGCCGTATTCCGACGGGCGCAGCCAGAAGCCCTTGGTCTCGATCTCCCTCTTCACTGCGGGCGAAAAATTCTTCCACATCAGCTCTTCGGTGAAATCCGGCGCCGGCGCGATCAGCACGAGCCCTGCGAGCGACGCTGTGCCGGCACGCTTCTTGATCTCGCGCGCGAGCAGCAGCGCCATCCAGCCGCCCATGGAGGACCCGATCAGGATTTGCGGGCCGTCGCAGAAGCGCTCGAGCACCGCAACACTGTCCTCGAGCCAGCGGCCGATGGTTCCGTCGGCGAAATCGCCACTGGATTCGCCGTGGCCGGAATAGTCGAACCGGACCACAGCGCGGCCGCACTCGTGGGCCCAGGCGTCGAGCGCCACGGCCTTGCCGCCCTGCATGTCCGACTTGAATCCGCCCAGCCAGACCAGGCCGGGGCCTTTTCCGGGACGGCGGCGCACCGCGATTCTGCGTGCGGACGGCCCCTCGCCCACATCGACGAACTCAAGCGCGGCATCGGGAATTAAGTCGGTCATGGAACGTTTACTCTGGCTGTGCGGTTTGAGCTGTCCGGACCTGTTCCGAAAGCACGACCGGCATCGCTATTGGTCCTTTGGGACGCTTGCGGAACAGAGGCAAGGTGTCTATGTCGGTCAGCGTGCCGAGGGCCGTGACTAAAATGCCTCGCATTTGAGGGTTTTTCGCGCCTCGTACCAGCGACTTGCTTGCCGGCAAACGCATCTTCCTTCAAAATAGCCGCTTCTTTCACAACTTTGGAGAACCACCCATTCGCCGTCCTAATAAAGCTCCGCCCGCTGCCAGCAAAGACGGGCCGCGCATCAATGATGATATCCGCAATGCGCAGATCCAGCTGATCGACCAGACCGGTGAGAACAAAGGTACGGTCGAGACCGTCGTCGCCATCCGCATGGCGCAGGAAGTCGGGATGGATCTGGTCGAGATTTCGCCGAATACCAGCCCTCCCGTCTGCAAGATCATGGACTACGGGAAGTACAAGTATTCCGCCCAGAAGAAAGCCGCGGAAGCCCGCAAGCGGCAGAAGACCGTCGAGATCAAGGAGATCAAGCTCCGTCCGATGATCGACGATCACGATTACGACGTGAAGATGCGCGCGATGCAGCGGTTCTTCGAAGAGGGCGACAAGGTCAAGATCACGCTGCGCTATCGCGGCCGCGAAATGGCGCACCAGGAGATCGGCACCAAGCTGCTCGACAAGATCAAGACCGACGTCGCCGAGCTCGCCAAGGTCGAGCAGGACGCGCGGTTCGAAGGTCGCCAGGTCGTGATGGTGCTGGCGCCGCGCTGAGACAGCAGCTCGTTAGGACTTCAAGCCTTCAACGGCCCGTCCGGATCTCCGGCGGGCCGTTTTGTTGTTCACCTCTCCCGCTTGCGGGAGAGGGGGCGCACCGTTGTCTTGGCGGTCCGCGTCGATCTCAGGTCCTTGTTGCCCGCCAGGTGCCGCTGCACTGGTCGCCGGAAATGATGCCCTTCCACGACCCGGCGCCGTTCACACCGGCGAGCCGGCCGCCGCCACTGGCGTGGGAGGCGCCGACCGAGACCTGGACGGCGACAGCGCCGGAGCGGTTGACCCGGCCCGAGACCCGGCCGCCGCCGGCGGAGGAGACGCGGCTGCCTGTCACGGTGAAGGGGACGCTGTAGCCCGAGCTGCAATTGCCGCGGGTGGTGGCGAAGGTGACGTTCCAGATGCCGTCATAGCCGGCGGCGCGTGCGTCGGCGGCCTGTGGCAGCGCAGCCGTGGCGAGCACGGCGAACAGCGCCAGACGGCGCGGACGGGCGAAATCGCCCAGTGAAATCGGAAGTTGCGGGAAATGAGCCATTTTGGACCTGCTTCAGGCGAGAAGGCTTGGACATTGGGGTGGCAGCGTCGAATAGTCGGCGAGCGGGTTTCGGCGGTTCATCGTTGCCATTTGGCCTGTCCTCTGTCATAAGCCCACCCTTCACCGCCCGGCTGATTTACGGGCTGCCGTGGCGGTGTCTCGTGCGGGTTTCGCGCCTGTTCGCAAAACCTGAGCACAATCAACGCTCTAACGAGCATTTTTGACGGTCCAGCCGCCTTCGCGGGCGGATTTCTGTGGCCATTAGGAGAGCCAAATGCCCAAGCTGAAGACCAAATCGGGCGCTAAAAAGCGCTTCAAGGTGACTGCCACCGGCAAAGTGATGCACGCCCAGCGCGGCAAGCGTCACGGCATGATCAAGCGGACGAAGAAGCAGATCCGTCAGCTCCGCGGCACCCGCGTGCTGTTCAAGACCGACGGCGACAACGTCAAGAAGTACTTCTTGCCGAACGCCTGATCGCGTCCACGATCATTGCCATCCCTGCCGCGTCCGCGCGGCAATCCGATAACCAAAGTCATCTCTGAAGGATTTCGTCATGTCTCGCGTCAAACGCGGTGTGACCGCCCACGCCAAGCACAAAAAAGTCTACAAGGCCGCCAAGGGTTTCTACGGCCGCCGCAAGAACACCATCCGCGCCGCCAAGCCGGCCGTGGAGAAGGCCCAGCAATACGCCTTCCGCGACCGCAAGCGTCGCAAGCGCACCTTCCGCGCGCTCTGGATCCAGCGCCTCAACGCTGCCGTCCGTCCGTTCGGCCTGACCTACAGCCGATTTATCGACGGCCTTGCCAAGTCGGGCATCACCGTGGACCGCAAGGTGCTGTCGGATCTCGCGATCCGCGAGCCAGCCGCGTTCCAGGCGATCGCCGAGAAGGCCAAGGCCGCGCTGGCGGCGTAAGCCGCCCTGCTGCGCGACTTGCGCAGCATTGAGCTTGTGACGGCCCGGGCAGAGGGCGCGTGTCGCGTTTTCATCGCCCCGGCCGTCATCTCTCGCGCATACACTTCTCCGACGTGGATGCCCGGCGAATCTAACGCGAAGACGCGCTTCGCGCTTTTGGCCGGGCGTGACGGGCTAGGATCATCGGCTCAGCATCCTGGCCAAAAGGGATTGCCATGACCGATCTTGCCCAGCTCCAAGCCCAGATCATCGCCGACATCGCCGCTGCCTCCGACGAGGCTGCGCTCGAAGCCGTGCGCGTTGCAGCCCTCGGCAAGAAGGGCTCGATCTCGGCGCTGCTCGCCACCCTCGGCAAGATGTCGCCGGACGAGCGCAAGACGCAAGGAGCGGCGATCAATCAGGCCAAGGACGAAGTCAGCCAGGCGCTTGCGGCGCGACGCGACGTGCTGAAGTCGGCGGCGCTCGATGCACGGCTGGCGGCCGAGACCGTCGACGTCACCCTGCCGCTGCGCGATACGCCGGCCGATGCCGGCCGCATCCATCCGCTGAGCCAGGTTTGGGACGAGCTCACCACCATCTTCGCCGACATGGGATTCTCGGTGGCCGAAGGTCCCGACATCGAGACCGACGATTACAACTTCACAAAGCTGAATTTCCCGGAAGGCCATCCGGCGCGCGAGATGCACGACACGTTCTTCTTCCATCCGAAGGAGGACGGCTCGCGCATGCTGCTGCGGACCCACACCTCGCCGGTGCAGGTGCGCACCATGCTGGGCCAGAAGCCGCCGATCCGCGTGATCTGCCCGGGCCGCACCTATCGCATCGATTCCGACGCGACCCACACGCCGCAATTCCACCAGGTCGAGGGCCTCGTCATCGACAAGGGCTCGCATCTCGGCCACCTCAAGTGGATCCTGCACGAGTTCTGCAAGGCTTTCTTCGAGGTCGACCACATCAACATGCGCTTCCGCCCCTCGTTCTTCCCGTTCACCGAGCCGTCGCTGGAAGTCGACATCCAGTGCCGCCGCGACAAGGGCGAGATCCGCTTCGGCGAGGGCGAGGATTGGCTCGAGATTCTCGGCTGCGGCATGGTGCATCCGAACGTGCTGCGCGCCTGCGGCATCGATCCCGACGAATACCAGGGCTTTGCCTGGGGCATGGGCATCGACCGCATCGCCATGCTGAAATACGGCATCGCCGATTTGCGCCAGCTGTTCGACAGCGACGTCCGCTGGCTCTCCCATTACGGCTTCAAGCCGCTGGAGGTGCCGACGCTGGCGGGGGGACTGAGCACGTGATGCTTGGTCTCCACCATACGAAGCTTCTCTCCGTTCCCACTGCGGAGACAACCCTCTCCCTGATCCTCCCCCGCAAGCGGGGGAGGGAATGGATGGAGCGCGTGCGTAGCATTCGTTTCGTGGGTACGTGTTCTCTGTCCGCCCGACAGGTCGGACTCCCTCCCCCGCTTGCGGGGGAGGGGTGGGGAGAGGGTTTCTCCGCGATGGGGCTGCCGATGGTCGATCCCAAGCATCCGGACTGGAAAGTATCCGACAAGCTGCGCGCCAATGCGCGCGCGCTCAGACGCGACCCGACCGATGCGGAGCGAATCCTGTGGTCGGAGCTGCGCGCCGGCCGGTTGAACGGCGCGAGCTTCCGCCGCCAAGTGCCGATCGAGAATTACATCGCCGATTTCATCTGCCATGCGGCCAAGCTTGTCATCGAGCTCGATGGTGGCCAGCACTTCTCGGACGAAGGCGAGCGCGCGGACGCAAGCCGCTCGACCGTGCTCGAAGCGAAGGGCTTCAATGTGCTCCGCTTCAGCAATCTCGATGTCATCACAAACCGTTCCGGTGTTCTTGAAACAATAGTCACTGCCATTGCGGAGAGAACCCTCTCCCCAGCCCTCCCCCGCAAGCGGGGGAGGAAGCAGATCGTCTCCGTGGAGAAAAAGCAGCCATGAAATTCACCCTCTCCTGGCTGAAGGATCATCTCGAGACCGACGAGCCGCTCGAAAAACTCGCCGACAAGCTCACCATGATCGGGCTCGAGGTCGAGAACATCGAGGACAAGGCGAAGGCGCTGAAGCCGTTCACCATTGCGAGGGTGATCTCGGCCGAGCAGCATCCGAATGCGGATCGCCTGCGCGTCTGCAGGGTCGACATCGGCGACGGTGGTGCGCCGGTGCAGGTCGTGTGCGGGGCGCCGAATGCGCGCGCCGGGCTCGTCAGCGTGTTCTCTCCGCCCGGCACCTACATTCCCGGCAAGGACATCACGCTTGGCATCGGCACCATCCGCGGCGTCGAGAGCCGCGGCATGCTGTGCTCGGCGGCCGAGCTGCAGATTTCCAACGACCATGACGGCATCATGGAATTGCCGGCGGACGCGCCGATCGGCGCGGCCTACGCCGAATGGGCCGGCCTCGGCGATCCCGTGCTCGAGATCAATCTGACGCCGAACCGGCAGGACTGCACCGGCGTGCACGGCATCGCGCGCGACCTCGCCGCCGCCGACATGGGCAAGTTCAAGGACCCCACGATCAAGCCGATCAAGGGCGAATTCCCCTGCCCCGTGAAGGTCACGGTCGAGGATGCCACGCTCTGCCCGGGCTTTGCGCTCCGCCTCGTGCGCGGCGTCAAGAACGGACCTTCGCCGGAATGGCTGCAGAAGCGGCTGACCGCGATCGGGCTGCGTCCGATCAACGCGCTGGTCGACATCACCAACTTCATGACCTACGACCGCGCGCGCCCGCTGCACGTGTTCGACGCGAAGAAGGTGAAGGGCAATCTCGTCGTGCGCCGCGCGCGCGAGGGCGAGAGCCTGCTGGCGCTCGACGGCCGCACCTACAATCTCGATCCCGCCATTTGCGTGATCGCCGACGAGCACGGCGTCGAATCGCTCGCCGGCATCATGGGCGGCGAGGCCTCGGGCTGCGACGAGAACACGACTGACGTGCTGATCGAATCGGCGCTGTGGAACGAGATCAACATCGCCCAGACCGGCCGTAAGCTCGGCATCAATTCGGACGCGCGCTACCGCTTCGAGCGCGGCGTCGATCCGGCCTTCATGGTGCCCGGCATCGAGCTCGCGACCAAGCTGGTGATGGAGCTGTGCGGCGGCACACCGTCCGAGACAATCGTGGTCGGCAAAGCCTTCGCCGACGACCGCGTGATCGACTTCCCGGTCACCGAGGTCAAGCGCCTTTCCGGCATCGAGGTGCCGCAGGTCGAGATGAAGCGCATCCTGACCCATCTCGGCTTCATGATGGCGGGTCCCGGCCCGGTGGTGAAGGTCGCGGTGCCCTCGTGGCGCTCCGACGTGCACGGCAAGGCCGACATCGTCGAGGAGATCGTCCGCATCTTCGGCGTCGACAAGGTGCCGATGACGCCGTTCGAGCGCGGCGACGAGCCGCGCAAGCCGGTGCTGACGCCGCTGCAGCTGCGCACCCGCCGCGCGCGGCGCGCGCTCGCAAGCCGCGGCATGGTCGAAGCCGTGACCTGGTCGTTCATCGCCAAGCCGGCAGCCGAATTGTTCGGCGGCGGACAGCGCGAGCTCGAAGTGGCCAACCCGATCGCCTCGGATCTCTCCGACATGCGCCCGACCCTGCTGGCCGGCCTGATCGCGGCGGCGCAGGCCAATGCCGATCGCGGCTTCGGCGATGTCGCGCTGTTCGAGGTCGGCCAGCTGTTCAAGGGCGACCGCCCGCAGGACCAGTTCATGGCGGCGAGCGGCGTGCGTCGCGGCCTGGCTTCGTCCGAAGGTCTCGGACGGCACTGGACCGGCTCGGCGCAGGCCGATGTGTTCGACGCCAAGGCCGATGCGCTGGCGGTACTGGCGGCGGCCGGTGCGCCGATGCAGGCGCTGCAAATCGTGGCGGGTGGTCCCGGCTGGCTGCATCCGGGCCGCTCCGGCACGATCCAGATCGGGCCGCAGAACGTGCTCGGCTATTTCGGCGAAGTGCACCCCAGAGCGCTCGAGGCGCTCGGCGCCGACGGGCCGCTTGTCGTGTTCGAGGTGATCCTCGACCGCATCCCCGAGGCGAAGAAGAAGCCGACGCGCGCCAAGCCCTTGATCGAGCTCTCGGCGTTCCAGCCGGTGTCGCGTGACTTCGCTTTCATCGTCGACCGCACTGTCAAGGCCGGCGACATCGTTCGCGCGGCGCAAGGCGTCGACAAGAAGCTGATCACCGGCGTCAACGTCTTCGACGTCTACGAAGGCAAGGGCATCGATGACGGCAAGAAGTCGATCGCGATCGCGGTCACGCTTCAGCCCCGCGAGAAAACCCTGACCGATCAGGAGATCGAGGCCGTCGGCGCCAAGATCGTCGCCGAGGTCACCAAGAAGACCGGCGGCACGTTGCGAGCATGACGCCGAAAAGTATGAAGCGGTTTTCGGACAACGTCATGCTCAAGAGACATAGAGCATGACGCTCGCTGACTTCCTTCCGAAGGACGTCAACCTCACGATCGCGGCGGCGCTCTGCGCCGTCGCTTTCGTTTCGGGCACCGCGCGCGGCTTCTCCGGCTTCGGCGCGGCGCTGATCTTCATGCCGCTGGCCAGCAGCATCGTGGCGCCGCGGCTCGTTGCAGCCCTGCTTCTCGTCATCGACTTCGTCGCGGCCGCGCCGCTGCTGCCGGAGGCATGGCGGAAGGCCGATCGCAAGGCCACTGCCGTGATCGTGCTGGGCGCGCTGATCGGCGTGCCCATCGGCACCCATTTCCTCAGCGTGCTCGAACCCGTCACCACGCGCTGGATCATCTCCTGCTTCGTCGCGGCGCTGTTGCTGCTATTGCTGTCGGGGTGGCACTATCGCGGCAAGGACCACGCCTGGCTGTCGGCCGGCATCGGCGGTCTCTCCGGCTTCTGCAGCGGCCTCGCGCAGACCGGCGGGCCGCCGATCGTCGGCTACTGGCTCGGCCGATCGATCGCGCCGGTCGTCGCGCGCGCCAACATCGTGCTGTTCTTCGGCGCCTCGGATTTCTTCTCGATGGTCAGCTATGCGGCGACCGGCCTGATCAGCCGCGAATCGCTGGTGCTGTCGCTGATCGTCGGACCGGTCTATGCGACTGGCGTTGCGTTCGGCAGCTCGTTATTCGGGCGTGCGAGCGAAAAGGTGTTTCGCGCTATCTGCTACGCGCTGATTGCGTTGGCGGTGATCTTTGGATTGCCCGCGTTGGACGGGGTGTTGCGATAGCTCTCTCCACGGGTCGTCCCCGCCTGGTGCGCAATTGCGCACGGGGGCGGGGACCCATAACCCCAGGGAGAAGTTATGGTGCAAGCTGGTCACCACGAGTCTTCGCCAAACCAGGCCCTGTGAGTATGAGTCCCGGATCGGCGCGCGCCTTTGGGCGCGCTTGTCCGGGACGACAGTGGAGTTTGTCGCTGCTTGATTGCCCTACTGCCGCGGCGTCCGCCGCTTCTTGGTCGACTGCGTCGGCACGTCGGCCGGCTCGTCCTTGATCGCGCCGATCTTGCGCAGCGCGGCGTCCGCGGCGCGTTCGCCGCTTTCCCAGGCACCGTCGACGGTGCCCCACAGCGTCTCGTGCGTGGCTTCGCCGGCGAGGAACATGTTGCCGATCGGCTCGGCCAAGGTTTTTCGCGAGAGCTGGCCCCCGGGCGAAGCTGCCGACATCGCGCCCATCACATAGGGCGAGGCGTTCCAGCGCGTCGCGCTGGTCTTCTGCACGGTGGCTGCGGCCTCGCTGCCAAACAGTTTTGTGATCCACTCCTTGGCGAAGGCGACCATGGCCTTCTCGCCCTGCTCGGAGAGATCGCGGCCGAAGGAGCCGCCGACATCGATCGAGCACAGCGAGGAGCCGCCGATATTGGCGAACATCAGTGCCGTGCGCGTCGAATTGCTCTGCTCGATGAGGATATCGTCGCGCGACAGGCCGAGCGGATTGCCCGGCAGCTGCAGCACGATACGATCATAGCTGCCGAGGCTGAGCTTCGATGCCGCATCCAGCGTCCGCTTGGGCATGTCGGGTGCGAACTTGATCGCGCCCGATGTCAGCACGTTGGTCGAGACCGTGACGATGGCGGCGCGCGCGGCGATCTTGCCGGCTTGCGTCTCGACACTGACGTCGCGATTACTCCAGGCGATGCGGCTCGCCGGTGTCGACAGCGCCACCGGCGCCTGCTCGGCGAGCCTCGCGATCAGCGTGCCGAGGCCCTGGCGGCAGGTGATCGCCGCGTTGCGGTCCTGCGCGCGTCCCTTGTCGATCGCGGACAGCTCCTTCAGGTCCTTGCCGGCGAAGCTCGCGCCCAGCATGAACTCGGCCGCGCCGGCCCAGTCGCCGAGATCCTTCGGCAGCACGGATGCACAGGACGTGTCGAGCTTGCCCCGCGCGGCCTCGTCGATGGCGCGGTTGGCGCGCACCAGCGCGGCCAGGAACTGCTCGGTCTCGCCCGCGCGGGCATTGCGGCGGCCGATGCGCATCTTCTGGCCCGAGGGCGCCGGCAGCACATCGAGTCCGGCACTGCGCGCCAGCCGGATCATCGGGTTGGTGTCGGGATTGTGCATCCAGCGCGCGCCGCGGTCGAACGGCGTGTCGAAGGTGGTGCTATCCGTGATGCAGCGGCCGCCGACTTGCGATGCCGCTTCCAACACAATGACCTTGCGGCCCGTCGCCATGATACGCCGCGCCGCGGCAATTCCCGCCGCCCCCGCACCGATCACGACGATGTCGGCCTCTCGCGGCAGGGGCGCGGCGGATGCGCGCAGGACCGGCATCGCCGCAAGGACCGCGGGCGCGACAAGGAAACCACGGCGCGTGATTGTCATGTCATGGTTTCCGGGGACTTGCGGCGAACGGGAACAGCCCGCGAACCTTGCCGTATCTGATGTTGCGCAGCAACCATCATGGTGAATCAATCATGCTTGATCTCACAGAGTGATGAACCGAATTGCAACACGTTTCGACCATGATAGAGAAGGAAAAAAAGACGGCCGGAAAAGGCTGTGGGGGAGTTCGACATGGGGACGGTCCTTGATTCAGTCGGCAAGCTGATTGCCGCGTACCTCTCGAAGGAGGTGCCGGGCTATGAGCCGTTCACGCCCAGTGACCCCGAGCATCTGCGCGGCGTCATCGAGCCCGGCGACGTGCTGCTGGTCGAGGGCAACAACCGCGTCTCCGGCATCATCAAATATTTGACGCAGTCGACCTGGTCGCATGCCGCGCTCTATGTCGGCCCGGTCGAGGGGGCGGAGGAGGCGAACGGCGAGCCGCATGTGCTGATCGAGGCCAATATCGGCGAAGGCGTCACCTCGGCACCGCTGTCGAAATATTTCCCCTATCACACCCGCGTCTGCCGGCCGGTCGGGCTGTCCCATGAGGACCGCACCACGGTCTGCCGCTATGCGATCAACCGCATCGGCTTCGGCTACGACACCAAGAACATCGTCGACCTCATGCGCTACCTGTTCCCGCTGCCGATACCGCAGCGTTGGCGCCGGCGCATGATCGCGATCGGCTCGGGCGACCCGACCAAGATCATCTGCTCGGCGCTGATCGCGCAGGCGTTCGACGCCGTGCGCTATCCGATCCTGCCGAAGATCACCAAGGCCGGCAGCCGCGCCGCACGGCGCGAGATCCTGCACATCCGCGATTCCTCGCTCTACATGCCCCGCGACTTCGACATCTCGCCCTATTTCGAAGTCGTCAAACCCACCATCGTGCACGGGTTCGACTACACCGCCCTGCACTGGGCCGACAAGCAGAAGCCGCTCGAGGAGGTGGCGGGCACGTTCAGTGTGTTTCCAGAAACGCTCCGTGCGCCGCCGCTCGTTCCTGAAGCGGCTGACGAAGAGACGCCGCTTGAGATTCCGGCTGAAGAAGTGAGCGCGCCGCCTGCGCAAGCCGGCGTGGCTTGCTCCGAACATTTCGTGCAGCTGAGCGAGCTCGCGATGTGTCGCGCGCGGACGCGGGAAATAACGGCTTAAGCCGCCCTGCCGTCATCCTGACGCAAGCCAGGACCACGTTATAGGAAACAGCGCGCGTCCTTCTCCACCGTCATTGCGAGGAGCTCTTGCGACGAAGCAATCCTGACTGCCACTGCGGCAACAGTCTGGATTGCTTCGCCGCGCTCGCAATGACGGAAGAAAGAGAGCGCGCGCTACCGCTCCGCCCGTCCGATCACCGCCATCAGCTCCGCGATCTTCGCGCGCTGGTCGGCCTTGTCGCCGCTCGCGATGGCGTGCTCGACGCAATGGGCGACGTGATCCTTCAGGACCTCTTCCTCGACCCGGCGCAACGCGGCGCGCACCGCCGCGATTTGCGTCACGATGTCGATGCAGTAGCGGTCTTCCTCTACCATTTTCGAGAGGCCACGAACCTGGCCCTCGATCCGGCCGAGACGTTTTCCGACGGATGCCTTGATGTCCTTGCGCATGGGGTCTATATACCCCTACCGGGTATAGGTTTCAAGACCAGGCACAAAGGCCGGAACATGGCATTGAACAACAACGAGCACGAGCATCGTCACAGCGCGGAAACGCATTCCGGGTGCGGCTGTTCCACGAAAGCTGCGGCGCTGGCGGCCAAGCCCGAGGCGTCCTCGTGCTGCGGCGGCCACGGCGATCATGCCAGCCACGGCCATCATCACGGCCATGATCATGGCGACGCCGCAACCAAGGTCAAAGATCCCGTCTGTGGCATGAGTGTCGATCCCGCGACCTCGAAGCATCGCTTCGAACATCACGGCGAGACCTTCCATTTCTGCTCGGCCGGCTGCCGCACCAAGTTCGCCGCCGATCCGGCCAAGTATCTCGCCAAGGGGAAGGCACCCGAACCGGAGATGCCCGCGGGCACGATCTACACCTGTCCGATGCACCCGCAGATCCGCCAGATCGGGCCGGGCACGTGCCCGATCTGCGGCATGGCGCTGGAGCCTGAGGTCGCAAGCCTGGAGACCGGTCCCAATCCGGAGCTCGCCGACATGACGCGGCGGTTCTGGATCGGCGGCGTGCTGTCGCTGCCGCCGGTGGTGCTGGAGATGGGCGGCCATCTCGCAAGCCCCCACAGCTGGATCGATCCGACCCTCTCGAACTGGATCCAGCTCGTCTTCGCGACGCCCGTCGTGCTCTGGGCCGGCTGGCCGTTCTTCGTCCGCGGCTGGCAATCGCTGCTGACGCGCAACCTCAACATGTTCACGCTGATCGCGATGGGCACCGGCGTTGCCTACGTCTACAGCGTGCTCGGCACGGTGACGCCGCAGATCTTCCCCGCCACCTTCCGCGGCCATGAGGGCGCGGTCGCGGTCTATTTCGAGGCGGCCGCCGTCATCACCGTGCTGGTGCTGCTCGGCCAGGTGCTGGAGCTGCGCGCGCGCGATGCGACCTCGGGCGCGATCAAGGCGCTGCTCCAGCTCGCCCCGAAAACCGCGCGCCGTGTCGATGCCGACGGCAGCGAGCATGAGGTCGAGATCGACACGCTCCACGCCGGCGATCGCTTGCGCGTCCGTCCCGGTGAGAAGGTGCCGGTCGACGGCATCATCCTCGAAGGCCGCTCGTCGCTCGATGAATCGCTGGTGACGGGCGAATCCATGCCGGTCACCAAGGAGACCGGCGCAAAGGTCATCGCCGGCACGCTGAACCAGTCCGGTAGTTTCATCATGCGCGCCGACAAGGTCGGACGCGAGACGCTGTTGTCGCAGATCGTGCAGATGGTCGCGGATGCGCAGCGCTCGCGCGCGCCGATCCAGCGCCTGGCCGACCAGGTCGCCGGCTGGTTCGTGCCGCTGGTGATCGTCGTCGCCGTCGCTGCCTTCGGGGCCTGGACCTGGTTCGGACCCGAGCCGCGGCTGGCCTTCGGCCTCGTCGCCGCGGTCAGCGTGCTGATCATCGCCTGCCCCTGTGCGCTGGGCCTGGCCACCCCGATGTCGATCATGGTCGGCGTCGGCCGTGGCGCGCAGGGCGGTGTCCTGATCAAGAACGCCGAGGCGCTGGAGCGGATGGAGAAGATCGACACGCTGGTGGTCGACAAGACCGGCACGCTGACCGAAGGCAAGCCCAAGGTGGTCTCGATCGTGCCGGCGTCCGGCTTTGCCGAAGGCGACATCCTCCGGCTGGCGGCCACCGTCGAGCGCGCCAGCGAGCATCCGCTGGCCGACGCCATCGTGCGCGCGGCCAAGGAGAAGCAGCTTCCCCTCGGCCAGGTCGAGCAGTTCGATTCGCCGACCGGCAAGGGCGCGACCGGCAAGGTCGACGGCAAGACCATCGTGCTCGGCAATGCCAGATATCTGTCGTCGATCGGCATCGACACCCAATCGCTCGACGCCGAAGCCGAACGGCTGCGCGGCGACGGCGCCACCGTGATCAACATGGCGGTCGACGGCCGGCTGGCCGGCCTGTTCGCGATCGCAGATCCGGTCAAGGCCTCGACGCCTGAGGCGCTGAAGGCGCTCGCGGCTGAGGGCATCAAGGTGATCATGCTGACCGGCGACAACCGCACCACGGCGGAGGCCGTGGCGCGCCGCCTCGGCATCGCCGACGTCGAAGCCGAGGTGCTGCCGGACCAGAAGAGCGCAGTGGTGACAAAACTGCAGAAGGCCGGCCGCAGCGTCGCCATGGCCGGAGACGGCGTCAACGACGCACCGGCGCTGGCGGCGGCCGAGGTCGGCATCGCCATGGGCACCGGCACCGACGTTGCGATGGAGAGCGCCGGCGTGACGCTGCTCAAGGGCGACCTCGTCGGCATCGTCCGCGCGCGAAAGCTGTCGCAGGCGACGATGAGCAACATCCGGCAGAACCTGTTCTTCGCCTTCATCTACAACGCCGCCGGGATTCCGATCGCCGCCGGCGTCCTCTATCCGGCGTTCGGTCTGTTGCTGTCCCCGATCATCGCCGCGGCGGCGATGGCGCTGTCCTCGGTGAGCGTCGTCGGCAACGCGCTGCGGCTGCGTACGACGCGGCTGTGAGGACACTGCGTAGCCCGGATGGAGCGCACGCGAAATCCGGGGGTCCTGCCCACATGTTGGCACCATCCCGGATTGCGCTTCGCTCCATCCGGGCTACGGTTCACGGGATACCGGCGAGACCTACGGGGGCTATCTGATGCAGCGGATCACGATCACGATCGAGGACGATCTCCTGGCGGAGATCGATGCCGCAGCTGAAGCGCGCGGCTACCAGAACCGCTCCGAGATCATTCGCGACCTCGCCCGCGCCGGCCTGCAGCAGAGCGCTGAGGACACCGCGCAGACCGGCCAATGCGTAGCCGGCCTGGTCTACGTCTATGACCACGCGGCGCGCGATCTGTCGAAACGGCTGGTGCAGGAATTCCACGGCCACCACGACCTCGCGCTGGCGACGCTGCATGTCCATCTCGACGACAACAATTGCATGGAGATGACGGCGCTGCGCGGCGATGCCGCCGAGGTCAGGCATTTCGCCGACCACATCATCGCCGAGCGCGGCGTGCGCTACGGCCGCGTGGTGATGATCCCGACCGGCGACGGCAAGCCGGCGAAAGCGCGCAAGCACGGGCATGGCCATAGGCATGAGTAGGCCGGATCTTACCCTCCCCTGGAGGGGGAGGGTCGATCGCGCGTAGCGCGAGCGGGGTGGGGTGACGGTCCCTCCGCGATGAACAGTGCCCGAGTGGAGAGATCACCCCACCCCGTCGCGCGATCTCGCTTCGCTCGATCACGTGCCGACCCTCCCCCTCCAGGGGAGGGTAAGCAAGAGATCGCGCCACCTTCGCAGCAGCCCCCCGCCCTTGCCGAAGCCGCCTCGCATCTCTACCTCTCGCAAAGTGTCTACCTTAGAGGGTCCCCATGCTGGATGCCGCCATCAGGGCGCTGTCGCAAATGATCTCGCCGCCGATGCGCTCGATCCTGTGGCGGTCGATCGGGCTCGCGCTGGTGCTGATCACCGTGCTGGCGATCGGCTTGCAGCGGCTGCTCAGCTGGTTTGCGACCTCCGGCGAGGTGTGGCTGGAAGGCCTGCTCGGGCCGGGCTGGCATTCCTCGCTCGAGGTTCTCTCCTGGATCGTCTCGATCGCGGCGGGCCTCGGTGTGGTGTTCGGCGGCATCTTCCTGATGCCGGCGATCACCTCGCTGGTGGCGAGCCTGTTCGTTGACGACGTCGCCGAGATCGTCGAGCGCGAGCATTATCCCGCCGAGCGGCCGGGCACCGCGCTGCCGTTCAGCCAGGCGATGCTCGAGGGCATCAAGACCGCGCTCGTGGCCATCCTGGTCTATCTCGCTGCGCTGCCGCTGGTGCTGTTCGCCGGTGCCGGTTTCCTGATTTTCTTCCTCGCCGCCGCCTGGCTGCTCGGCCGCGAATATTTCGAGCTCGCCGCGATGCGCTTCCGCCCGCCCGAGGAAGCCAAGGCGATGCGGCGCGACAATGCCGCGACCATCTTCACCGCCGGCCTGTTCATCGCCGCCTTCGTCTCGATCCCGATCGTGAACCTGGCGACGCCGATCTTCGGCATGGCCTTCATGGTCCACATGCACAAGCGCCTGTCAGGCCCGCGGCCCGAGCTGATCGAGCCGGCTCGGCAGGTGCGATAGCTGCACCCGGCGCGGCCTGCTCACACCGTCTTCTCCGGCCACCGACAGAGATCGTTGATCAGACAGACCTCGCAGCGCGGCTTGCGGGCGAGGCAGGTATAGCGGCCGTGCAGGATCAGCCAGTGATGGGCGTGCAGCATGAACTCGGCCGGGATCACCTTTTCGAGGCCGAACTCGACCTCGAGCGGCGTCTTGCCGGGCGCAAGCCCGGTGCGGTTGCCGACGCGGAAGACGTGGGTGTCGACCGCCATGGTGTGCTCGCCGAAGGCCATGTTGAGCACGACGTTGGCGGTCTTGCGTCCTGCACCGGGCAACGATTCAATCTCCGCACGCGTGCGCGGCACCTCGCCGCCGAAATCGCTGAGCAGCTTTGCCGACAGCGCGATCACGTTCCTGCCCTTGGTGCGGTAGAGGCCGATGGTCTTGATGTAGTCGCGCAAGCGCTCCTCGCCGAGATCGAGCATCTTCTGCGGGGTGTCGGCAACCTCGAACAACGCACGCGTCGCCTTGTTGACCCCGGCATCGGTCGCCTGCGCCGACAGCACCACGGCGACCAGGAGCGTGAACGGGTTGACGTGCTCGAGCTCGCCCTTCGGCTCCGGATTGGCCTTGCGGAAACGGCTGAAGACCTCGTGGATCTCGGCGGGAGTCCAGGGTCTGGTGGCTTTGAGCGATTTCTTTGCGGGCGCTTTCGGCTTGGTCGCGACCGGTTTGGCCTTTTTCTTCGGAACTGCCGCTTTGCGCGGGACCGGCTTGCGGGTGATTTTCGCCATGATCGGGATATACTGATGGACGATGAGCACAGGCAACGAAATTGCGCGGCCGCGATCTGAAAGCGAGGACGAGCCTCAGATCTTCTCCGCGCTGCTGACGCCGCACCGCTCGCTGAACCGCACCGGCTTTCTCGCCGTGATGCTGTTCCTGAGCGCCGTCAGCTTCGTCACGGGCGTCGCTTTCCTGATGATGGGCGCCTGGCCGGTGTTAGGTTTCTTCGGTCTCGACGTGCTCGTGATCTGGTGGGCCTTCAAGGTCAATTTTCGCGCGGCACGGGCCAGCGAGGAGATCGTGGTGACGCCGTCGGAATTGCGCGTGCGACGCGTCAGCCATCGCGGCCAGGTTGCCGAATGGACCTTCAATCCGCTCTGGGTCCGGCTCGACCAGGAGGTCGACGAGGAATACGGCATCGAGCACCTCTATCTGATCTCCCGCGGCCGCCGGCTGCTCATCGCCGGTTTCCTCGGGCCGGAAGAAAAAGCAAGCTTTTACAACGCCTTGGTTGTAGCCCTGAACGCCGCGCGGCGTGGCCCGACCTATAATCCGGTGACCTGAGCACAATCGGAAATCGGGTGGTTTCGCGCCGCCCCCTCCCCTACATTTCCGGTCATGATGACCCTTGCGATACATGACCAGCGCCTGACTAAACCAGGCACCCAGAACGCCGCGTTACGCGACTATGATTCGGTGCGGCGGGCGATCGCCTTCATCTCGGCGAACTGGCGCGCGCAGCCGACCATCGAGGCGATGGCGGATGCCGCCGGCGTGACGCCGGATGAGCTGCACCATCTGTTCCGCCGCTGGGCTTCGATCACGCCGAAGGCTTTCATGCAGGCGCTCACCCTCGACCACGCCAAGAACCTGCTCAGGGATTCCGCCAGCATCCTCGACGCGGCGCTCGACTCCGGCCTGTCGGGGCCGGGCCGGCTGCACGATCTCTTCGTCACCCATGAAGCGATGTCGCCGGGCGAATGGAAGAACGGCGGTGCCGGCCTCACCCTGCGCCACGGCTTCCATCCCTCGCCGTTCGGCACCGCGATCGTGATCGCCACCGACCGCGGCTTGTCGGGCCTCGCTTTCGCCGATCCCGGCGAGGAGAAGATCGCGCTCGCCGACATGACGCGGCGCTGGCCGAACGCCACCTATGTGGAAGATCACGACGGCACCGCACCGCTCGCGGCGCGCATCTTCGATCCAAAATTGTGGCGTCCGGATCAGCCGCTGCGCGTGGTGCTGATCGGCACCGATTTCGAAGTGCGGGTGTGGGAGACGCTTTTGAGAATTCCGATGGGACGCGCGGTGTCCTATTCCGACATCGCCTGCAACATCAACAATCCGAAGGCCTCGCGCGCCGTCGGCGCGGCGGTCGGCAAGAACCCGGTCTCCTTCGTCGTGCCCTGCCACCGCGCGCTCGGCAAGAGCGGCACGCTGACCGGCTATCATTGGGGCATCACCCGCAAGCAGGCGATGCTGGGCTGGGAAGCCGGGCAGCTGGGGCTGCAGTAGTTGAGATGCCGTAGGGTGGGTTAGCGCTGCGATTGCGCGAAGCGCAATCGTTCGGCGTAACCCACCTCTTTCATTTCTGCGGCGGCAGAAGTGGTGGGTTACGCTGACGCTAACCCACCCTACGATTTGGCGTGCGTGGCGAGAATCACCCCGCCAGATCCAGCTTCGAGGCCACCGTCGAATCCGCGTTGAGGCGGTAGATGATCGGCACACCCGTCGCGAGCTCGCGCTTCAAAATGCCTTCGGGCGAGAGCTTTTCCAGCACCATGATCAGCGCGCGCAGCGAGTTGCCGTGGGCGGCAACCAGCGTGCGCTTGCCGTTGAGCACGCCCGGCAGGATCTCCTGAACATAATAAGGCAAAGCACGCGCGAGCGTGTCCTTCAGGCTTTCGCCGCCGGGCGGCGGCACGTCGTAGGAGCGGCGCCAGACATGGACCTGCTCCTCGCCCCATTTCTTGCGGGCGTCATCCTTGTTGAGACCGGAGAGATCGCCATAGTCGCGCTCGTTCAGCGCGAGGTTCTTCGAGGTCGGCAATCCGGTCTGGCCAAGCTCGGCGAGGATGAGATCGAGCGTGTGCTGCGCGCGCGTCAGCACCGAGGTGAAAGCGACGTCGAACACCAGGCCCTGTGCCTTCAGCTTGCGGCCGGCTTCCCTGGCTTCGCTCATGCCGAGCTCGGTGAGGTCAGGGTCCTTCCAGCCCGTGAACAGGTTCTTCAGATTCCATTCGCTCTGGCCATGGCGCACGAGCACGAGAAGACGTTCGCTCATCAACTGCTTTCCGTGTTGTTCAGTTCAGATGTCGGATAGGCCGAGCACGTCGGCCATGGAGTAGTGCCCCGGCTTCTTGCCATGCGCCCATAGTGCCGCCTTGAGCGCGCCGTGCGCGAAAAGCATGCGGTCCTCGGCCTGATGCGACAGCGTCAGGCGCTCGAACGGGCCGAGGAAGGTCACGCTGTGGTCGCCCGCGACGGTGCCGCCGCGCAAGGAGGCAAAACCGATATGGCCCGGCTGACGGGCGCCGGTGATGCCGTCACGGCCGCGCTCGGAATGGTCATCGAGGGTGACGCCGCGGCCACTGGCTGCGGCCTGGCCCAGCATCAGTGCCGTGCCCGAGGGCGCATCGACCTTCATGCGGTGATGGGTCTCGACGATCTCGATGTCAAAGCTCTGGTCGAGCGCCTTGGCGACACGCTTGACCACGGCGGCAAGCAGGTTGACGCCGAGGCTCATATTGCCCGATTGCACCACCACCGCGCGATTGGTGACGCTCTTGATCACCGCATTGTCGGAGCCGGACAGCCCGGTCGTGCCGATGACATGGATGAGGCCGCGTTCGGCGGCAATCGCGACATTGGCGATGGTCGCCGCCGGCACCGTGAAATCGAGGATGCCGTCGGCCTCCTTGGACATCGCCCAGAGATCAGCGGAGAGCTTGATGCCATTGGCCGGCAGGCCGGCGAGCACGCCGGCATCCTTGCCGAGCAGCTCCGAGCCCGGCGCCTCCAGCGCGCCCGCCAGCACCGCGCCCTTGCTCTCGGCAATTGCCCGCACCAGCGCCCGGCCCATCCGGCCGCCGGCCCCCGCAACGATCAAGCGCATGTCGGACATGGTGTGATCCTCTCCGGAGGCCGTTGTAGCGGGGGGATGCAGTTCCGGCAACCGAGGGGGATCGGGGGGCGCAGGCGCGCTTACCCTCCCTGGAGGGCCCTGGAGGGGGAGGGTCGATCGCGCGCAGCGCGAGCGGGGTGGGGTGACGGTCCCTCCGCGACGAACAGTGCCCGAATGGAGAGATCACCCCACCCCGTCATGCAATCTCGCTTCGCTCGATAGCATGCCGACCCTCCCCCTCCAGGGGAGGGTAAGAAAGCGCCGCCTTCGAAATCTACGAGTCTTGCGGCTGCGGGCCGTCGTAGCCTTCGATGACGATGAGCTCGGCGATCGAGTGCGGCTGGCGCACCTTGATGTTGGCCTGGTATTCCGGCGAGTTGTAGCAGGCGAGCGCGGTCTCGTAGTCCGGGAATTCGATCACGACGTTGCGGTTGCGGCTGGCGCCTTCGACGGTGGTGAACTTGCCGGCGCGGACGACGAAACGGCCGCCCCATTTCTTGAAGATCGGGCCGTTCGCGATCGCGTAGGGCTTGTAGCCCTCGTCATTGCTGACGTCGACACGCCCGATCCAGTAACCCTTTGCCATTGTTCTTCTCCCTGTTATTGGTGTTAGCCGAGCGCCTGCGCGATCTCGGCATGGATGGCTTCGGCTGTTGCCTTGGGATCGACAGCCTCGATTACCGGTCGCGCAACGACGAGGTAGTCGGCACCCGCAGCGATCGCGCGCCCGGGGGTCATGATGCGCTTTTGATCGCCAACGGCCGAGCCGGCCGGCCGGATGCCTGGAGTGACGAGGCTCGTCTGGTGCCCCACGATCTTGCGCAGATTGCCGACCTCCTCCGGCGCGCAGACGATGCCGGCGACGCCAAGCGCCTGCGCTTGCGCCGCCCGCGCTTCGACCAGTTCGGAAACATGGAGTCGATAGCCCGCCGCATGCAGATCGTCGTCGTTGTAGGAGGTCAGCACAGTGACGGCGAGAATTTTCAACCCGGAGCCCGCGCAACCTTCGACCGCCGCCTTCATCGTCTGCGGATAGGCATGGACGGTCAGAAAGGTAGCGCCGAGTCTGGTGATGCTCTGAACACCCTGCATCACTGTGTTGCCGATATCGTGCAGCTTGAGATCGAGAAAGACCTTCTTGCCGCTGTCGGCAAGCTTGGCGACGAGGGGCAGGCCGCCGGCGTAAGCGAGGCGATAGCCGATCTTGTAGAAGGTGACGCTGTCGCCGAGCCTTGCGATCATCGCCTCCGCGGCATCCACGCTCGGCAGATCGAGGCCTACGATCAGGCGGTCCTTCGGGGCGATTTCGGCTGGCGTCATGTCACCTCACATCATGCGTTGGGAAACGTCGATCAACTGCGCGACCAGCTCCTTCAAGGCGGCGATATCGCCCTCGTTCTTCAGCCTGTCCATATCGTCATAGGCCTGGTCGGCAAAGGCGAGCGTGAGCTGGCTGGCAATCACATTGGCGTGGCAGGAGGAGAGGATCAGCCGCAGGGCCTGCAGCGCGCGGGCGGCACCTAACCGGCTCTGGGACGCGCCGGCAAGCGCGAAGACGCGGTTGCGGAACACCTCGCCGCGCGCCTCGTGCAGCTCGTGCACCCGGCTGACCCAGTCGATCGCGTTCTTCAGGAGCGGCGGCACCGAGGCATTGTATTCGGGCGAGACGATGAGGACGCCGTGATGCGCGCCGATCATGCGCTTGAGATTGATCGCGTGCTTGGGCACGCCGGATTTGGCCTGGAGATCGCCGTCGTAGATCGGCAGCGGAAAATCGGCGAGCGAAATGCGGGTGACGTCGACGCCGGCCTGGGAGAATGCGTAGGCCGCCACCGCCGCCAGCTTCGCATTGTGCGAGCCGGTGCGCAGCGAGCCGGGAATGATCAGGATCTTGGGAGCTGGCATCCAATCCCACGCGTTCGGCGAAACGAGCCCGCCGCGCAAAGGAGGAGCCGGCGGAATTAATGCTTGCGATACACCCAGACGCGGGCCGGCGGAAGGTTCATCCAGATCCGCTCCGAGGCCTCTGTGGACACGCCGGGCAGCGATTTCGGGATCGGCGGCACCACCGCATAGGTGAACTGGATGAAGGGTGCACCGGGCGCGAGCGCGGTGAAGGCATCGCGGACGAGCCGCAGCCGCGTCAGCATCGGTTTTGTGACGAGCGGCAGGCCGGACACGACCGCACTGGCCGGCGCGCTCAAGACGTTCCAGAGCGTGTCGCGCAGGCGATAGGCATCGCCCTGCACCACCTTGGCTTGCGGGTAGCGGTCGCGCAGCAGCGCGCAGAAGCCGGGATTGTATTCGACGAGAACAAGACGCTTCTGGTCGACCCCGCGCTCGATCAGCGCGGAGGTGATAGCGCCGGTGCCGGGTCCAAGCTCAACCACCGGTGCGTCGGAATCGGGATCGACATAATGAGCCATGGTCCGCGCCAGCAGCTTGCCGGACGGCATCACCGCGCCCATGTGCAGGGGCTTTTCGATCCACGATCTGAGAAAGCGCACCTCGTCGTCGAGACGAGGCTTCTTCAACGCACGCGCGGACGATGGCAAGGGCATGTCGGGACCGGACGGAACCGCGGGACCGCGGCGTGTCAGAAAATGGTCATAAAGACGTATAGGCCGGAGGCGATACGGTCAAGACGAGTCAATTCGCCCGATTGCCGAAGAAATCCTTGACCTTGGCGAAGAAACCCTCGGCTTCCGGCTGGGTGTTGCCGGAGGAGAGCTTTTCGAACTCGGCCAGCAATTCCTGCTGCTTCTTGGTCAGGTTCTGCGGGGTCTCGACCACGACCTGAACGTACATGTCGCCCATCTGGCGCGACCGCAGCACCGGCATACCCTTTGATGCGATGCGGAATCGGCGACCCGACTGCGTGCCGGCGGGCACCTTCACCTTGGTCTTGCCCTTGTCGATGGTCGGCACCTCGAATTCGCCGCCGAGTGCGGCGGTCACCATCGAGATCGGCACGCGGCAATGCAGGTCGGCGCCGTCGCGCTGGAAGAACTGGTGCTGGGCCAGCGACAGGAAGATGTAGAGATCGCCGGGCGGCCCGCCGCGGACGCCAGCCTCGCCCTCGCCGGCGAGCCTGATCCGTGTGCCGTCCTCGACGCCTTGCGGAATGTTGACCGAGAGCGTCCGCTCGCGGGTCACCCGCCCTTGTCCGGAGCAGGACGGGCAGGCGTCCTCGATCATCTGGCCGCGGCCCTGGCAGCCCGGGCAGGTCCGCTCCAGCGTGAAGAAGCCCTGTGACTGCCGCACGCGCCCCTGCCCGCCGCAGGTCGAGCAGGTCTTCGGCTTGGTGCCGGCCTTGGCACCGATGCCCGAGCAGGCCTCGCAGGTGACCGAGACCGGAATCTCGATCTGCGCAGTCTTGCCGCCAAAGGCTTCCTCGAGCGTGATTTCCATGTTGTAGCGCAGATCGGCGCCGCGCTCGCGGCCGCCGCGGCCGCGCTGTCCGGCCATGCCGAACAGGTCCTCGAAGATGTCGGAGAAGGAAGAGGCGAAGCCCGCACCGAAACCGGCACCGCCGCCAAAGCCGCCGCCCTGCTCGAACGCGGCGTGGCCGTAACGATCATAGGCGGCGCGCTTGTCCTTGTCCTTCAGGACCTCGTAGGCCTCGTTGATTTCCTTGAACTTGACTTCGCTGGTCTCATCCCCGGGATTGCGGTCGGGATGGAACTTCATCGCAAGCTTGCGGAACGACGATTTCAGCCTGGATTCGTCGGCATCACGGTCGACTTCGAGAGTCTCGTAATAGCAGCGCTTGGTGGACGTGGACATGATGAGCTCGGTCTATCCAATCGCGATTCAAGTTGGAGCGAAACAACGCTGACACGCAACGATATAAGCGCCCTTCGAGCTTGCGGCAGAGGGCGGCCTGGCAGCGCTGAGAATAACGGCTGGGAATTGATCGATCGTAACGGGGCCGACTTTAAATGAGTCTTGGCCCGTCCGTCCCGACACGACGGCCTCCCCCGCGAGGGAGGAGGCCGGTAGCACGTGTGGGGTCCAAGCGGTCCGCATCGTCACCCTCTCGGGCTTATGCAGACTTCTTGTTGTTCTTGTCGTCGTCGACCTCGGTGAATTCCGCGTCGACGACGTCGTCCTTGGCCGCGTCCTTCTTGGCGTCGGCCTCGGCCTGCTGCTTGTACATGGCCTCGCCGAGCTTCATCGAAGCCTGGGCCAAAGTGTTGGTCTTGGCCTTGATCGCCTCGGCATCGTCGCCCTTCAGCGCTTCCTTGAGGTCGCTGACGGCATCCTCGATGGCGCGGCGCTCGCTCTCGGAGACCTTGGAGCCGTGCTCGGCCAAAGCCTTCTCGGTCGAATGCACCAGACCATCCGCCTCGTTCTTGGCGGTGACGGCCTCGCGCCGCTTCTTGTCCGCCTCGGCATTGGCCTCGGCGTCCTTGACCATCTTCTCGATGTCGGCTTCCGACAGACCACCGGAGGCCTGGATGCGGATCTGCTGCTCCTTGCCGGTGGCCTTGTCCTTGGCCGAGACGTTGACGATGCCGTTGGCGTCGATGTCGAAGGTCACCTCGATCTGCGGCATGCCGCGCGGCGCCGGCGGAATGCCCATCAGGTCGAACTGGCCGAGCATCTTGTTGTCGGCCGCCATTTCACGCTCGCCCTGGAAGACGCGGATGGTGACGGCATTCTGGTTGTCCTCGGCCGTCGAGAACACCTGGCTCTTCTTGGTCGGGATCGTGGTGTTGCGGTCGATGATGCGGGTGAACACGCCACCCAGCGTCTCGATGCCCAGCGACAGCGGGGTCACGTCGAGCAGCAGCACGTCCTTGACGTCGCCCTGGAGCACGCCGGCCTGGATCGCGGCACCGATCGCCACGACTTCGTCCGGGTTGACGCCCTTGTGCGGCTCCTTGCCGAACAGCTGCTTCACGACCTCCTGGACCTTCGGCATGCGGGTCATGCCGCCGACCAGGACGACCTCGCCGATCTCACCGGCGGTGACCCCGGCATCCTTCAGCGCCTTGCGGCAGGGCTCGATGGTCTTCTGCACGAGATCGTCGACCAGCGCCTCGAACTTGGCGCGGGTGAGCTTCATCGTCAGGTGCTTCGGGCCGGTCTGGTCCGCGGTGATGAAGGGCAGGTTGATCTCGGTCTGCGTCGTCGACGACAGCTCGATCTTGGCCTTTTCAGCGGCTTCCTTCAGGCGCTGCAGGGCGAGCTTGTCGTTGCGCAGGTTGATGCCCTGCTCCTTCTGGAACTCGTCGGCGAGATAGCCGACCAGGCGCATGTCGAAATCTTCGCCGCCGAGGAAGGTGTCGCCGTTGGTCGACTTCACCTCGAACACGCCGTCGCCGATTTCGAGAATGGAGATATCGAACGTGCCGCCGCCGAGGTCGTACACGGCGATGGTGCCGGCCTTGGTCTTGTCGAGGCCATAGGCGAGCGCGGCCGCGGTCGGCTCGTTGATGATGCGCAGCACTTCAAGGCCCGCGATCTTGCCGGCGTCCTTGGTCGCCTGGCGCTGGGCGTCGTTGAAGTAGGCGGGAACGGTGATGACGGCCTGATCGACCTTCTGGCCGAGATGGGCTTCGGCGGTCTCCTTCATCTTCTGCAAGATGAACGCCGAGACCTGCGAGGGCGAGTAGGTCTGGCCGTCGGCCTCGACCCAGGCGTCGCCGTTGGAAGCCTTCACGATCTTGTAGGGAACGAGCTTCTTGTCCTTCTCGACCATCGGGTCGTCGTAGCGGCGGCCGATGAGGCGCTTCACTGCGAAGAAGGTGCGCTCGGGATTGGTGACGGCCTGGCGCTTGGCCGGCTGGCCGACGAGGCGCTCACCGTCATCCGTGACGGCGACGATCGAAGGCGTCGTGCGCATACCTTCGGAATTCTCGATGACTTTGGCGTTCTTGCCGTCCATCACGGCGACGCACGAATTCGTGGTGCCGAGGTCGATCCCAATGACCTTTCCCATGGTCCTGATATCCTTCTTTTTGCGGCAGGTTGGCTGGGCCCAAGAGGCACCCGAACCGAAACCCCCTAAGATCAAACATCCGCGATATTGCGATGATTGAGGCTCATATAGGAGGGGGGGAGGGGCCCGCAAGGACCGAAGCAACGTTTCTGCCGCTAAAACATTGGGTTTTGGAAGGTGATATCCGGGCTCAACCGCCCTTGCGGGTGAGGAATTATTAACAGGTTCAGGCTTCGGCAAGCCCCCGCACCCGCGGGCCCGGGTCGCCCTGTTACCGCAAGCCCAAACCCGGTAAAAGGCGGACCGGCCGGGCAGCCGCGAGAGCTGCTTCGCGCGACGAAGCGGCCCGGTGGCCAACCATCGAACGGCCTCAATGTGAACCAACCAGAGTGCCCATGAAGCTGATCCGCCCCCTCGCCGCGCTCGCCCTCCTCGCCGCCTCCGCGCTTCCGGCCCTCGCCGCCGACGCCGTGTTTCCGCCCGGCTTGCGTCTCGGCATGGTGCCGCTGATCGGCCTCAGCACGGCCAAGACTTTTCCGGGCTTCGAGAGCGAGGACGGCAGCGTCAAGGTGCTGGTCACCGAGCTGCCGCCGGCGGCCTATGGCGAGGTCGTGAGCGCCTTCAATTCCAATCCGGGCGGGACGGGCGGCGTCAAGCAGGACAAGGTCGAGACCCCCGCGGGTCTTGCCTATTTCACCACCGAAAGCGGCAAGGCCGGCGATACTCCGGTGAAGCGCTACTCGATGATCGTGCCCGGCGCCGGCTTCTCCGGCTATGTCGCGGTGCAGATCCCGGAGAATGCGACCAAGATCTACACGGACGAGGCGGTGCGGCAGATGTTTGCCAGCGCCACCACCCGCAGGCAGGTCTCGGCCGAAGAGCAGCTCGCGCTGCTGCCGTTCAAGGTCACCGATCTCGCCGAATTCAAGGACGTCCGGACCCTGGCGCCGGGCTCGAGCATCATCCTGGCCGACGGCGACGAGAGCGTGGGCTACGAGTCGAGGCCGTTCATGATCCTCGGCCTGATCGGCGCCACCCCGCAAGCCGCCGACGACCGCGCCCGCTTCGCCCAGGAGGCGGCGCGCCAGATTCCCGGCGTGCGCGAGTCGCGCATCACCATGTCCGAGCCGATCCGCATCAACGGCCAGCAGGGTTTCGAGACCCGGATCGACGGCGTCAGCGGCAAGGACAAGACCCCGGTCACCGTGGTGCAGTGGATCCGTTTCTCGACCGGCGGCGCCTCGCTGCGCATCATCGCCAGCGCCCCACGCGACCAGTGGCAAGCCGCCTTCACCCGCTTCCGCGCCGTGCGCGACGGGATTCAGCCGAAGGGGTAAGGCCCGAGGCGCTTCAACACATTCAACGTCGTCCCCGCCTGGTGCGCAATTGCGCACAGGGGGCGGGGATCCATACCGCGTGATCTCACGGTTGTAGTCGGATGCTGTACCGACGAAGAGTTTTCGCCAAAACTTCTCCCTGTGGTTATGGATCCCTGGCTCGCGCTTTGCGCGCCCCGGGATGACGATGATGTTGTGCGAGCAGCCCAACCGCTCATCAAACCCGGCTGCATTTTCGGGCTTCTGTTCGTACACGAACGGAACTAGGCTTCCTCCCGTTGGATCATCCTGGAGGGAGGCATACATGCTGGTTCGGCGACAAGTCTTGGCAATCCTGGGAACGACGGCGCTGGCGACGCTGGCGCCGAGCGCGCTGTTTGCGGCCGCATCGATCAAGCCGGACGATGCGTCCGCGCTGCTCGTGATCGACGTGCAGAACTGCTTCCTGCCCGGCGGCAGCCTCGCGGTGAAGGAAGGCGAGCAGGTGGTGCCCGTCATCAACAAGATCTCGAAGGCATTTGCGAACGTGGTGATGACGCAGGACTGGCACACGCCGGGCCACGTTTCGTTTGCGTCGGTTCATGCCGGCAAGAAGCCGTTCGAAACGATCGATCTTCCCTACGGCAAGCAGGTGCTGTGGCCGGACCATTGCGTGCAGGGCACCGATGGCGCCGCGCTGTCGAAGGACCTGTCGATCCCGCACGCCGAGCTCATCATCCGCAAGGGTTTTCACAAGGACGTCGACAGCTATTCGGCCTTCCTCGAAGCCGACGGCAAGACCTCGACGGGGCTCGCCGGCTACCTGAAGGGCCGCAAGATCAAGCGCGTCTTCGTCGCTGGCCTCGCGACGGACTTCTGCGTCGCCTGGACCGCGCTCGACGCGCGCAAGGCGGGCTTCGAGGTCTATGTGGTGGAAGACGCCTGCCGCGGCATCGACACGCAGGGCTCGCTGGCAAAGGCCTGGGCCGATATGGCCAAGGCCGGCGTGAAGCGGATTCAGTCTGCGGATATCGCGGTGAGCGCGTAGAAGCGAACCGTCAACCCCTCATCCTGAGGAGCGCGCATCTTCGCGCGCGTCTCGAAGGATGAAGGCCGAGCTGCCAGAGCCGGGCCTGCATGGTTCGAGACGCCGCGCAAGGGCGCGGCTCCTCACCATGAGGATCTGAGACTCAATTCTCCGCGCTGCTCGACTCGTTGTTGTTCGCCGCGGGCGCGGGCTTCGCGCCGCCCTTGGCGACGCCGACCAGCGCCGGGCGCAGCACGCGCTCGCCGATGGTGTAGCCGGCCTGCACGACCTGCACCACGGTGCCCGACGGCACCGACGCATCGGGCACCTCGAACATCGCCTGCTGGAAGTTCGGATCGAACTTCTGACCCTGGGGGTCGAACTTCTTCACGCCGTGCTTTTCCAGCGCGTTGAGCAGCGAACGCTCGGTGAGCTCGACGCCCTCGATCAGCGAGATCAGGCCGGGATCGGCCGCGGCACGCGCTTCGGCCGGAACGGCATCGAGCGCGCGCTGGAGATTGTCGGCGATGTCGAGCACGTCACGGGCGAAGCCGGTGATGCCGTAGAGGCGGGCGTCGGCGACCTCCTTGCTGGTGCGCTTGCGTAAGTTCTCCATCTCGGCCAGCGTCCGCAGCATGCGGTCGCGCGCCTCGGCGGCTTCCTTCTGCAACGTCTCGACCGCGCCGGGCTCGGGATCGTCGGGCATGATGTAGGGTTTCGACACCACGGGCTCGCCGGTCGCTGCAGTCGTGTCTTGAGGTTGCCGGTCTTGCTCGGTCATCGGCTCTGATCTCGAACTCGTTTCAGGGATGTTGGCCCGGATATCGTGCTTAAGCCCGCGAAAATCAAGCGCCCGTGATCGGCGGAAAGGCCGGTCAGCCCCCCAGGAGGCGGCTAACGATACGGGCGGCGTAGTCCACGGTCGGGATCACGCGGGCATAATTCAGCCGCGTCGGGCCGATCACACCGAGAACCCCGACGATGTGGCCGGCGGCATCCCGATAGGGCGAGATGATGGTGGAGGACCCCGACAGCGAGAACAGCTTGTTCTCACTGCCGATGAAGATCCGCACGCCTTCGGCGGTCTCGGCCCGGCCGAGCAGGTCGATCACGCCGCGCTTGGTCTCGAGATCGTCGAACAACAGCCGCACCCGCTCCAGATCCTCCAGCGCATGCAGATCTTCGAGCAGATTGGCATGGCCGCGGACGATGAGCTGGCGGTCCTCGTTCTCGCCGCCGGACCAGCTGGCGATGCCGGCCGAGATCACTTTCTGTGTCAGCTGATCAAGCTCGGCGCGGGCCTCGCCGAGTGCGGTCTCGAGCTCGAGCCGCGCCTCGGCAAGGGTGCGACCGCGGATCCGCGCATTGAGGAAATTGCCGGCCTCCGTCAGCGCCGAGGAGGGAACTCCGGGCGGCAGCGTCAACACGCGGTTTTCGACCTGGCCGTCCTCGCCGACCAGGATGACCAGCGCTTTTTCCGGTTCCAGGCGGACGAATTCGATGTGCTTCAGCCGCGCATTGGATTTCGGCGTCAGCACGACGGCAGCGGCTCGGGTCAGGCCGGAGAGCCGCATCAGGGCCTGGTCCAGCGCCGCCTCGACTGATTGCGCCTCGCCGACGGAGGAGAGCTGGCTCTGGATCGACTGCCGCTCGGCCTCGTTGAGGTCGCCGACCTGCATCAGGGCGTCGACGAAGAAGCGCAGGCCCAGTTCCGTCGGCAGCCGGCCGGCGGAGGTGTGCGGGGCATAGATCAGGCCGAGCTGTTCCAGGTCGGCCATGACGTTGCGGACCGAGGCCGGCGACAGCGGCATGGCAATCAGGCGGGAAATGTTGCGCGAGCCGACCGGCTCACCGGTCGCGAGATAGCTTTCGACAATTTGACGAAAGATGTCGCGGGAACGCTCGTTGAGCTGGGCAAGGCCTGCGCGCGGCGCGATCAGATGGATCGGATCGTGATGGGCCACAGACGGTAACTCCTCTCAGATGCTTATAATTTGTCCATCCGGGCCGCTTCTGACAAGCGTGGCGTTTGCAGGCCGACGGTCAGGGGGTGAATAAGCCCTTGCCGCCCACCCCCGCCCCACCTACAAGCACCGCGAACAGCCTTTTCCCGTGAGTTTTGGAGATTTCCCATGCGGCCAAGCCGCCGTGCGCCCGACGAATTGCGCCCCGTGACGCTGGAGCGGGGCGTCGTCAAATATGCGGAAGGCTCGTGCCTGGTGAAATTCGGCGACACCCACGTGCTGGTCACCGCCACGCTGGAGGACCGCCTGCCGCCGTGGCTGAAGGGCCAGGGCCGCGGCTGGGTCACGGCCGAATACGGCATGCTGCCGCGCGCGACCTCCGAACGCACCCGCCGCGAGGCCTCCGCCGGCAAGCAGAGCGGGCGTACCGTCGAGATCCAGCGCCTGATCGGCCGCTCGCTCCGCACCATCGTCGACCTCGAAGCGCTCGGCGAGCGCCAGATCACGGTCGATTGCGACGTGCTCCAGGCCGACGGCGGCACGCGCACGGCCTCGATCACCGGTGCCTGGGTCGCGCTCGCCGATTGCATCAACTGGATGAAGGCGCGCAACATGATCAAGGCCAACGTGCTGCGCGACAACGTCGCCGCGATCTCCTGCGGCATCTACAACGGCACGCCGTTGCTCGATCTCGACTATGCCGAGGATTCGGAAGCCGAGACCGACGCCAATTTCGTCATGACCGGCGACGGCCGCATCATCGAGGTGCAGGGCACCGCGGAACGCGAGCCGTTCACGGAAGCCGAGTTCCTGGCACTGATGGCGCTGGCCCGCAAGGGCGTCGCGCGCCTGGTGGACTTGCAGAAACTGGCCGTCGCGTAGTCAATAGGGCCATGCACCGCCGAATCACGGACAAGCTCGTCATCGCCACCCACAATCCCGGCAAGCTCGCCGAGATGAAGGAGCTGCTTGCGCCGTACGGGATCGAGGCGGTGTCGGCCGGTGAGCTCGGCCTGGACGAGCCGGACGAGACCGGCAACGATTTCCGCAGCAACGCCGCGATCAAGGCGATCGCGGCCGCGCGGGCGACCAAGCTTCCGTCCTTCGCCGACGATTCCGGCATTGTCGTCGACGCGCTCGACGGCGCGCCCGGAATCTACAGCGCACGCTGGGCCGGCCCGGCCAAGGATTTCAACGCGGCGATGGCGCAGATCGAGCGGCTGCTGCAGGAGCGCGGCGCCACCACGCCGGACAAGCGCAGGGCACACTTCGTCTCCGCGCTCTGCGTGGCCTGGCCCGACGATCATCGCGAGGCGGTCGAGGCCCGCGTCGACGGCACGCTGGTCTGGCCGCCGCGCGGCACTGCCGGCTTCGGCTACGATCCGATGTTCCTGCCCGATGGCCACAGCCGCACCTTTGGCGAGATGGAAAGCATCGAGAAGCACGGCCTGCCACCGCTCGGCCTTGGCCTGTCGCATCGCGCCCGCGCCTTCGTGAAACTGGCGGAGATCTGCCTTGAGCCGCGCTAACAAGGATGCGTTTGGCGTCTACGTGCACTGGCCGTTCTGCCTGTCGAAGTGCCCCTATTGCGACTTCAACAGTCACGTCCGCCACGCCGCGATCGACGAGGCGCGCTTCGCCTCCGCCTTCGCGCGCGAGATCGCTGCGACCGCCGAGCGCGCGCCCGGGCGCGAAGTCACCTCGATCTTCCTCGGCGGCGGCACGCCGTCCTTGATGCAGCCTGCAACCGTCGGCGCGGTGCTCGATGCCATCGCCAAGCACTGGACCGTCGCCGGCGACGTCGAGGTGACGCTGGAAGCGAACCCAACCAGCGTCGAGGCCACGCGCTTTGCCGGCTATCGCATCGCCGGCGTCAACCGCGTCTCGCTCGGCGTGCAGGCACTCGACGACGCCTCGCTTAAAGCGCTCGGCCGCATGCACAGCGCGCGCGAAGCGCTCGATGCCGTCGCGATCGCGCGCCGCGCGTTCGACCGCTATTCGTTCGACCTGATCTACGCCCGGCCCGACCAGACGCCGGCGATGTGGGCCGACGAGCTGCGGCACGCCATCGATGAAGCGGCCGAGCATCTGTCGCTCTATCAATTGACGATCGAGGAAGGCACGCCCTTCTTCGGCCTGCACCAGGCCGGCAAGCTGAAGACGCCGGACGAAGCGGTCGCACGCGCGCTCTACGACGTCACGCAGGAGACATGCGACAAGCTCGGGCTGCCCGCCTACGAGATCTCCAATCACGCGCGGCGCGGCGCCGAGTGCCGGCACAATCTGGTGTACTGGCGCGGCGAGGAATATGCCGGCATCGGCCCCGGCGCACATGGTCGCCTCGACATCGACGGGATCAGGCACGCCACCGCGACCGAGAAGCGTCCCGAGGCCTGGCTGATGCGGGTCGAAAGCAACGGCGACGGCGTCGTCACCGACGAGCTCCTCAACAGCGAGGAGCGCGCCGACGAATTCCTGCTGATGGGACTGCGGCTCGCCGAAGGCATCGATCCCGAGCGCTACAAGGCGCTCGCCGGCCGCCCGCTCGACCCCCGCCGTATCGCGCTGCTGCGCGAGGAAGGCGCGATCACCGTGGATTCGACCGGCCGCCTGCGCGTGACCAGCAGCGGTTTTCCGGTGCTCGATGCGGTGGTCGCGGATCTGGCGGCGTAAGGAGCTCTCGTAGGGGTGCGCAAAGCGCGTCTTTGCCCATCCTACGACACCGGTGGCCCGGATGGAGCGCAGCGCAATCCGGCACGGTCTCACCGCGTGGACAGAACCCGGATTGCGCTGCGCTCCATCCGGGCTACGAAACCATTACGCCCCAAAGCTCTTCGGTGAGCCCGCCACCGCAACGCCGCCGCCTTGCGTCACCTTCATCACGGCAAGGCCACGTTCATTCGTGCCATCCGCACGGAATCGGAACAGGCCGTCGATGCCGGCAAAGCCGGAGGGGTTGGTGAGCACGTCGGACGAAAAGCGCGTCGTGCCTTGCGTGCGCGCCAGCGCGGCGACGAGCGCGACCGCGTCATAGGAAAGGGTCGCGGTGCGGATCGGCTCGGCGCCGTATTTGGTACGGTAGCGGCCGGAGAAGGCGCGGAAGCCGGCCGGGTCGGGCGCGGCGTAAAGGCCGCCCTGCAGCGCGGCGCTGGCATAGACGCGCGGATTGTCCCACAGGCCGGTGCCGAGCAGCTGGATGTTGCGCAGGTTCGCGCCCGCGGCCGTCATCGCATCCGCCACTGACACGACGGCATCGCCGTCATCGGCAATGAACAGCGCGTCCGCACTGCCGAGCTGCTGCGCCACGTTGCGCGCCGGCGTGGCGCGATCGGCGCCGTATTTCTCGAACGCGACGATGCGCCCGCCCCGCCGCGGCACCGCCGCTTTCACCGCGGCTTCGACGACATTGCCATACGCGTTGTCGGGCACCAGCACGGCGAAGGAGCGCTTTCCGATGCCGGCGGAATATTCGACAATGCGGTTGACGTCGGATTCCGGCAGGAACGAGAGCAGAGAGACACCGCGTCCGGCGATGCTGGAATCGGTCGAGAACGCGATCACCGGGATGCCGCGCGTGCGCGCGACCTGCGCAACCGCCGGCACCGACTGCGCGAACAGCGGCCCGAGGATGATCTCGGCGCCTTCCTCGACCGCCTGCTGCGCGCCGGCCTGCGCGCCTTGCGGGCTGCCATTGTCGTCCTTGATCAGGAGCTGGATATTCGGGTTCTGGAACTCGGCCAGCGCCATCTCGGCGGCGTTGCGCATCGATTGCGCGGCGAGCCCGGCATTGCCGGCCGCCGAGAGCGGCAGGATCAGACCGACCTTCACGCCGCCGGTGCCGGCGGTCGTCGCCTGCTGCTGCGGCCCTGCCGGCTGGGCCGGCGGTGCGGAGCTCGAGAACGGGTTGGAGAACTGGCTGAGGCTTTGCTGCACGCCGGCGCAGGCCGACAGCACGGGCGCGCCGAGCAACAGGCCGAGCGCAGTCCGCCGGGTCGCCCCTGGCAATCGGGACCCCGGGACGGGAGACTTTGGATGACGCGGGCCGACCATGGCAGCTTCTCTTCCGACCCGCCGTTTGCCGGCCGATCACGACATTGTTTTCCGCGACACGGGCCGCGGATTCAGGCAGTGTGTCGGCAAATAGTTAACCAAAACAAAAGGATAATAACCGCTTAACGCGGCCGCAACCCCGTCCCGGCAGCTCTTCGCCGTCACTCATTCACTCATCAAGGCGGCGTTTCCGTCGCGAATATGGCGCGAGGGCCCTCACACCTTCCCGACGTGATCTTCGACCGATCACATTCCCGTCCGTTCCTCGCCCCTCACCTCGGCACGATCTTTTTCGGCGAGCCGGTTCCCAGCCCTGCGGATCGTGCCTAAGTTGACTTCATTATGCGCGCAAAGCCGGCCCCGATAAATACGCCTGAAGCTCAAGACGCCGCCTCGCGCGGTTTCTCCATCGATGCCCATCGGCTCGCGGCGCCGAAGGCCGCGCCGGGTCTCCACCTGGTCGCGACCCCGATCGGCAATCTCGGCGACATCACCCTGCGGGCGCTGCAGACGCTCGCCGGCGTCGACGTCATCGCGTGTGAGGACACCCGCATCACGCGCCGCCTGACCGAGCGCTATGCGATCACGGCGCAGCTCAAGCCATATCACGAGCACAATGCGGAGGCCGCGCGTCCCAAGATTCTCGAAGCCCTTGGACAGGGCGGCTCGGTCGCGCTGGTGTCGGACGCCGGCACGCCGCTGATCTCCGATCCCGGCTTCAAGCTGGTGCGCGAGGTCTGCGCCGCCGGCCATGCGGTGTATGCCCTGCCCGGCCCGTCCTCGGTGCTGGCCGCGCTGTCGGTCGCCGCGCTGCCGACCGACCGCTTTTTCTTCGAAGGCTTCTTGCCGGCGAAATCAGCCGCGCGGCGCGCGCGACTTGCCGAGCTCGCGCGCATCGACGCGACGCTCGTGATGTTCGAGTCGGGGAATCGGATGCAGGCCACCTTGACCGATCTCGCCGAGATCATGGGCGAGCGAGATGCCGCGGTCTGCCGCGAGCTGACGAAGCTGCACGAGGAGGTCCGGCGCGCGCCCGTCGCCGAGCTCGCGCGACAAGCAGACGCGCCGGAGACGCGCGGAGAGTTCGTCCTGGTGATCGGTCCGCCTGCAGCCGACGCCGAGGTTCTGACATCGGACGCGCTCGACGGTCTCTTGCGCGAGCAGCTTGCCGCGCACAGCGTCAAGGATGCCGTGGCGCATGCGGTCGCGCTCTCGGGCCGGTCGCGCCGTGAGGTCTATGCCCGCGCGCTCGAGCTCGCAAAGAATTCGCGGGGCAGCGATGGCAAAGACTGAGATTCCTGCGGAACCAAAGGTCGCATCGCCGGAGCGCGTGGCGGCGTTCCAGACGGGTATTTCCGCGGAGAGCCGCGCCGCCGCCTATCTTATGGCCAAGGGCTACCGCATTCTCGCCAAACGTTACCGCACGCCGCATGGCGAGATCGACATCGTGGCGCGGCGCCGCAATCTGATCGCCTTCGTCGAGGTCAAGGCACGCGCCACGCTCGACGACGCCGCTTTCGCCGTGACGCCGCGCCAGCAGCAGCGCATCATTGATGCCGCCCAAGGCTGGCTCGCAGCGCATCCCGAGCATGCCGAATTCGAATTGCGATTCGACGCCATGCTGATTGCGCCGCGCTCGCTTCCGCGCCATGTGTTGGCGGCATTCGACGCCTCGACCTGAAAGGCAGCCCATGAAACTGAACGTCGCCGTCCAGATGGACCCCATCGCCCGCATCAACATCAAGGGCGATTCCACCTTTGCGCTGCTGCTGGAGGCGCAGAAGCGCGGCCATGGCCTGTTCTATTACACGCCCGACAAGCTCTCGATGGTCGGCGAGGAGCTGGTCGCGCCGGTTCAGGTCCTGACCGTGCGCGACGAGCCCGGCGACCATTTCACCCTCGGCGAGCCCAAGCGCGAGGCGCTGAACGGCTTCGACGTGGTGCTGCTCCGCCAGGATCCGCCGTTCGACCTCGCCTACATCACCTCGACGCATTTCCTGGAGCGCATCCATCCGAAGACGCTGGTCGTCAACGATCCCGCCTCGGTGCGCAACGCGCCGGAAAAGCTGTTCGTGATGAATTTTCCGCAGCTGATGCCGCCGACGCTGATCTCGCGCGACCTGGACGAGATCAATGCGTTTCGCGACAAGCACGGCGCCGTCGTCATGAAGCCGCTGCACGGTCATGGCGGCGCGGCGGTGTTCCGCGTGATGCCGCAGGACATGAATTTCGGCTCGCTGTTCGACATGTTCTCGGTGACGTTCAGGGAGCCCTGGGTGATCCAGCAATTCATCCCCGAGGTGAAGCACGGCGACAAGCGCATCATCCTGGTCGACGGCGAGTTCGCCGGCGCGGTGAACCGCGTGCCGGCCGCCGACGACCTCCGCTCCAACATGGTGCGCGGCGGCGCGGCGCAGGAGACCGAGCTCACACCGCGCGAGCGCGAGATCTGCACCACCGTCGGCCCGGCGCTGCGCGAGCGCGGCCTGTTGTTCGTCGGCATCGACGTCATCAACGGCAACCTCACCGAAATCAACGTGACCTCACCCACCGGCATCCGCGCCATCGCACGGCTGGGCGGCCCGGATGTCGCGGCGAAGATCTGGGACGTGATCGAGCAGAAGCGGAAGAAGTAGCTTCAGGCTACGCAGGCCTCAATTTATCGCCGTCATCCTGAGGCGCTCGTCCTGCATAGCAGGACGAGCCTCGAAGGACGACGGCCCGGCGCATCACGGCCGTACATCCTTCGAGGCTCTCGGCGCGATGCGTTGCATCGCGCCACTCGCACGTCAGGATGACGGATCACCAATATCGACGCGGGTCGCTGCGTTTGCGTCGTGACGGCAAACGTTCCGATCGCTAACCACCCATTCACCATGAGGCCGCGCGCGTCGTGCGAACGGGCGTGCCCGCGTAGGTGAATCTACGGAGCCGCTGGCCGAGCCAATAACGTCACGTTCACCATCTGCCGAAAACCAGCATCGCGGCCGGCGATCGCATTCGGCCTCGCAACACCCCTTATACTTTTGCTCCCTACTCATCGACGCGGGGGAACACGCCAGGTGCGGTTCGAGTGCCCCGCGTAAGAGTAGAAGCGTATGAATACCGCACGCATTGTCGTTCTCGTCATCGCTCTCGGCGCCGGCGGCGTCGCTGCGTATCTGGCGAGCGGCTATCAGAATCCACCCGCGCCCGTCCTGCCCCTCGCCGAGAAGCTGCCGACGGTCGAGGTCCTCATCGCGAAGAACGACATCCAGCTCGGCCAGGCGCTCAAGCCCGAGGACCTGCAATGGCAGACCTGGCCGGCGGCGACCGCCAGCAGCGCCTTCATCCGCCGCGACAGCAGGCCGGAGGCCCCGACCCAGATCGCAGGCTCGATCGCGCGCGTGCCGTTGATGCAGGGCGAGCCGATCCGCGAGCAGAAGCTGGTCAAGGCCGAAGGCTCCGGATTCATGGCCGCGATCCTGCCGTCCGGGATGCGCGCCGTCTCCACCGAGATTTCAGCGGAAACCGGCGCCGGCGGCTTCATCCTGCCGAACGACCGCGTCGACATCGTCCTGACCCGCCGGCTGAAGAATCCGGACGGCGGCAACACCAACGGCCCGACCGGCGGCAACGACCTCATCCTGTCCGAGGTCATTCTCACCAACATCCGCGTGCTCGCGATCGACCAGGCCCCGAAGGAAAAGGAGGGCCAGAACGCGGTCGTCGGCAAGACGGTCACGCTCGAGCTCCGGCCCGACCAGATCGCTACGCTTTCTGCCGCACGCCAGGGCGGCACTCTGACACTCGCGCTGCGCAGCATCGTCGATGCCAACGCAGTCGACGGCACGCCCGAGGACCAGGCGATCAAGCGCCCGGGCGGCGTGAACGTGATCCGTTACGGCGTCCAGGCACGGCAACTGACGTCACAGAGGTGATGGGGACAGCATGAACTACGGGGGTGATCGGACGGGCCTGCGCATTCGGGGGAAGCGCGCGCGCTCGGTCCTGACGGGGACGATGTTGATGCTGGGGCTGCTCGCGGCTCCGGGCGTCCTCAGTGCTGCGGAGGCGCCGGTCGGCGACCAGGCGCCGATGCAGGCGTCGGATCTCGGCATATCGTCGGTCGCGACCATCGCACCGGCGCGGTCGCGCTTTCTGTCGCTCGGCATCGGCAAGTCCGTCGTCATCGACCTGCCGCGCGAGGTCAAGGACGTGCTGGTGGCCGATCCCAAGATCGCCAATGCGGTGATCCGCTCGGCCCAGCGCGCCTATATCATCGGCGGCCAGGTCGGCCAGACCAACGTCGTGTTCTTCGCCGCGGACGGCCAGCAGGTCGCCTCCTATGACATCGCGGTGAAGCGCGACCTCAACGGCATGCGTGCAGCGCTGCGCCAGTCGCTGCCGGGCGTCCAGATCGAAGGCGTCGGCGACAGCGTGATGCTGACCGGCTCGGTGTCGAGCCCGGTCGAGGCCCAGCAGGCCGGCGACGTCGCCGCAAAGCTAGTCGGCGGCTCGGACAAGGTCGTCAACAACATCGTCGTGCGCGGCCGCGACCAGGTCATGCTCAAGGTCGTGGTCGGCGAAGTCCGCCGCGACATCGTCAAGCAACTCGGCGTCGATCTCAGCGCCAGCCTGAACGCCGGCACCGCCGTGGTGAATTTCAACAATTCCAACCCGTTCTCGGTCTCCGGCGGGCCGATCGTCGGCAGCAATGGGCTCGGCGTCACCGGGCTCGCCAAGGGCGTCGCCACCGTCAACGCCACGATGCGGGCGATGGAAAGCGCCGGTGTCATGCGCACGCTGGCCGAGCCGAGCCTGACCGCGATCTCGGGCGAATCCGCCACTTTCATCGCCGGCGGCGAATTCCCGATTCCCGGGGGCTATGCCTGCGATCCGGTCACTCACGTCTGCACCACCCAGGTCACCTACAAGAAGTTCGGCATCTCCCTGAACTTCACCCCGGTCGTGCTCAGCGAAGGCCGCATCAGCCTGCGCGTGATGACCGAGGTCTCGGAGCTGTCGAACACCAACTCGATCACGTTGACGCAGGCCGTGTCTTCGTTCGTGAACAATTCGATCACGATTCCTTCGGTGCAGACCCGCCGCGCCGAAACGACGCTGGAAATTCCCTCGGGCGGCTCGATGGCGATGGCCGGCCTGATCCAGCAGCAGACCAAGCAGGCGATCAACGGACTGCCTGGTGTCGACCAGGTGCCGATCATCGGCGCGCTGTTCCGCAGCCAGGACTTCGTCAACAACGAGACCGAGCTGATGGTGATCGTGACGCCCTATGTGGTGCGCGCGGTCGCCCAGAAGGAATTGTCGCGGCCCGACGACGGCTTCGCGCCGGCCTCGGACGCGCAGAGGGCGCTGCTCGGCCGGGTCAACCGCCTCTATGGCATCGCGAGCCGTGTCGATCCGGTCGCCGGCACGCCCGATGATTTCGGCTTCATCATCGACTGAGACGAACGGTTTGGGGTCCGGGCAGGACACGGGGCAAGAGGGGATCAGGCGATGAGGAAGACGAGAGCCGATCGACGTCGCAATTTGCGGCTGGCGCTGGCACTGACGGGCCTCTCCGTCATGCTCGGCGCCTGCAACACCACCGGCGAGATCGTCACCCAGACGGTGCCGACCGATTATCGCCAGCGCCATCCGATCGCAGTGCAGGAAGGCAAGAAGTCGACCGTGATCTTCGTCGGCAAGGCGAGAGGCGGCCTCTCGCCTGCGCAGCATGCGGACGTCGCGGGCATCGCGCGGGACTGGGTGCGCGAAGGCACCGGCTCCGTGGTCGTCGACGTGCCCGTCGACACCGCCAATTCGCGCGCGGCTGCTGCGACCTATCAGGAGATCCGCTCCGTGCTCGCCTCCGGCGGCGTGCCGTCGCGTGCCATCGTCCGGCATCCCTATCGTCCTGAGGATCCCGGGCTGCTGCCGACCATCCGCCTGAGCTATTCCAAGATCGCGGCCGTCGCCGGGCCCTGCGGGCTGTGGCCGGAAGACGTCGGCCCCTCCATCCTCGACCCCGGCTACAACGAGAACCGGCCCTATTTCAATCTGGGCTGCGCCACCCAGCGCAATCTCGCGGCGATGATCGACAACCCGGCCGACCTCGAGCAGCCGCGCGCCGAGACGCCGGCCTATACCGCACGGCGCGACATCGCCTTCGACCGTTACCGCAAGGGCACGCCGACCGGGACGCCCTCGCCTGATTCCGACAAGGCCAAACTCAGCGATACCGGCAAATGACAGCCTTCCACGACGACGATGCGGACGACCTGCACCCCGAGGAACACATCGCGCCGGTTCCTCGCATTTCGGTGCAAGCCTTTTGCGAAACCGAGCAGACGCTCCAGGCGGTGACCGCGGCTGGCCAGGATCGCCGGCTTGCCAAGGCCCATCTCAGCGCCAAGGACGGCGGCCTCGCCGCGGCGATCGAAGCCTATGAATCGATGCCGACGCCGAACGTGATCGTCATCGAGTCCGACGGCACGCGCGACATCCTCGAGGGACTGGACGACCTCGCCGGCGTCTGCGATCCCGGCACCCGCGTGGTCGTGATCGGTAGCCCGAGCGACACCGCGCCCTATCGCGAGCTGGTGCGCCGCGGCGTCAACGACTACGTGGTCGGACCGGTCGAGACCCTCGACGTGGTCCGCTCGATCTGCAGCCTGTTCTCGGCCTCCGAGGCCATCATCACCGGCCGCGTCATCGCGGTGGTCGGCGCCAAGGGCGGCGTCGGCGCGTCCACCGTCGCGCATAATCTGGCCTGGACCATCGCCCGCGACCTCTCGCTCGATTCCGTCGTGATCGATCTCGACCTCGCCTTCGGCACCGCGGGCCTCGACTACAACCAGGATCCGGTGCAGGGCATCGCCAATGCGGTGCTGTCGCAGGATCGGCCGGACACGGCGCTGATGGAGCGCCTGCTCGCCAAATGCACCGATCGCCTCAGCCTGTTGGCGGCGCCCGCCACGCTCGACCGCGTCTACGATTTCGGTGCCGAAGCTTTCGACGCGGTGTTCGACACGCTGCGCATGACGACGCCCTGCATCGTGCTCGACGTTCCCCATCAATGGTCCGGCTGGACCCGCCGCGCGCTGGTGAACGCCGACGACATCGTGATTGTGGCCGAGCCCGATCTCGCCAACTTGCGCAACACCAAGAACATGCTGAGCGTGCTGAAGACGGCGCGACCGAACGACCGGCCGCCGCTGTATTGCATCAACCAGGTCGGCATGCCCAAGCGCGCGGAGATCGAGGTCAAGGCCTTCGCCAAGACCATGGAGAGCCAGCCGATCGCGGTGATCCCGTTCGATTCGAAACTGTTCTCGACCGCCGCCAATAACGGCCAGATGATCGCGGAGGTCTCCAAGAGCCACCGCACCACCGCTCTGTTCCAGAACATGGCGAACCGCCTCGCCGGCCGCGGCGAGGTGAAGAAGCCGAAGCGCTCGCTGCTCGAGCCGCTCTTGAAGAAGCTGAAGGGCAAGTCAGGACGCGGCTCGGCCCCGCATCGCAAGGCGTCGTAGGCGTAGCTTATTTGAGCATGATCTTTTCGGAAAACCGCTTCACACTTTGCGCTGCGCGGCCCTCCGGGTCCGGATCATGCTCTAGGGCGGATTACCTGTCCGCCCTCTGCTGCTTCTTCGCCAGCAGCTGCTTCAGCGCGGTGACCTTGGCCGCGGCCTGGTCCGGCGGCAAATCTGCCTTGACGAGGATTTCGGCCTCGGCCTCGCGACCCTGCAATCCCAGCACCAGCGCCAGATTGGCGCGGACCCGCGCATCGTTCTGATTGCGCTGATAAGCGCGGCCGAGCACCTGTTCGGCCTTCGACAGATTGTTCTGCAGCATATAGGACAGGCCGAGATTGGACAGCACGGTCGGCTCGTTCGGCACGATCTTCAACGCTGCGGCGTAATATTGCTGTGCTTCCTCGTTGCGGCCGAGCTGATCGAGCACCGCGCCCTGCGCCGACAGGATGCGCCAATCGGGATCCTCGGGCGAATGCGCGCGGCCGAGGACGTCGAAGGCCTGCTGGAAATTGCCGTTGTCGGCGAGCGCACGGCCATAGCCGGCGAGCAGCGCCTTGTTGCCGGGATGGGCGAGCACGGCCTGCTCGAGCACTGCGACCGCCTGGGCGCGCTGGCCGCTGCCACGCAATGCCTTGCCGTATTCGAGAGCGATCGCGGGATCGCTGGGCTTGGCGCGATAACGCTCGCGAAGGGCGTCCATCTCCGGCCTGGCGTCGGCCTTGGTGCCGGACTTGGCGCCGTCCTTGGCGCCGGACTCCTGCTTGCCGCCGAGCGCGCCGGTGACGTCCTCGATGCCGGTGGTCTGACAGCCGCCGAGGGCAAGGATCAGCACGGCGGAACACAGATAGCTCGCCGGGGGAAAAGCGAGGAACGAACGCTTGGACATACTCTGATCACTCGGCAACTGATCAGAGATGCTTACCGATTAACGCTAAAGTCCCGTTAAGGAGGCGCGGCTGTCGAGGTTCAGTCGACGAATTCGGCACCGAATTCGCAGCCGATGCGCCAGCGCAGGCGGCATTGGCGGGAATAATCGGGCGCGAAGATGATGGTGAATTGCGGCGGCACTTCCAAAAATTCCGCCACCACTTTCACGCCGCCATCCGAAATATCCGTGATCGTGCAATCCCGCGGCAGCGAGCCCGCGCCAAAATGGATCTTGGCGAGACGGCTGCACACCCGACGTTCGCTTCTCCGGCGATTTACAAGCATTTGAACTTTTCACCCGTTAGACCACGGCCCATCCCGCAGGCCCAGGAGTAGCGGACATTCGTTGGAATGTGCTGAGGAGAGCGACTTGCATTCGAGGCGTAGTCTCCGCTTCGCGTTTACCCCTGGTTAGGATTTGACCGCGCGCCAGCGGATTGTTCCCGTATTGTTCTTGCGGAAACGGCTGCGCTCTGCTACCCCTAATTGCAGCAATGGGCAGGCTGGTTCGGCATGGTTCAGCGGGTTTCTACCGTCGCCTTTGAGGGGATCGAGGCCCGCGCGGTCGACGTGCAGGTGCAGGTCGCGCCCGGCCTGCCGGCCTTTGCCATCGTCGGCCTGCCGGACAAGGCGGTGTCGGAGGCGCGCGAACGGGTGCGCTCGGCGCTGATCGCCTCGGGGCTGGCGCTGCCGGCGCGGCGGATCATCGTCAATCTGGCCCCGGCCGACCTGCCCAAGGAGGGCAGCCATTACGACCTGCCGATCGCGCTCGGGCTAATGGCGGCGATCGGCGCGATCCCGCCGGATGCGCTGACCGGGTTCACCGTGCTCGGCGAGCTCGGCCTCGACGGCTCGATCGCGCCGGTGGCCGGCGTCCTTCCCGCCGCGATCGGCGCCAATATGCGCGAGGAAGGGCTGATCTGCCCGGCGTCCTGCGGCTCCGAAGCGGCGTGGGCGAGCCCGGACATCCAGATCATCGCGGCGAGTTCGCTGATCCAGATCGCCAACCATTTCAAGGGCACGCAGGTGCTGTCGCGGCCGACGCCGAAGGTGCACGAGGCCGCCGCCTCGACGCTCGACCTGCGCGACATCAAGGGCCAGGAAAGCGCCAAGCGCGCGCTGGAGATCGCGGCCGCCGGCGGGCATCATCTGCTCATGATCGGCGCGCCGGGCGCGGGCAAGTCGATGCTGGCGGCGCGCCTGCCCTCGATCCTGCCGCCGCTCTCGCCAGGCGAGCTGCTCGAGGTCTCGATGATCGCCTCGGTCGCCGGCGAGATCGAAGGCGGCGCGCTGACGGCGCGGCGCCCGTTCCGCTCGCCGCATCATTCCGCCAGCATGGCCGCGCTCACCGGCGGCGGCGCGCGCGCCAAGCCCGGCGAGATCTCGCTGGCGCATCAGGGCGTGCTGTTCCTCGACGAATTGCCCGAGTTCGATCCGCGCGTGCTGGATTCGCTGCGCCAGCCGCTGGAGAACGGCGAGGTCGCGGTGTCGCGCGCCAATCATCGCGTCACCTACCCTGCCCGCTTCATGCTGGTCGCGGCGATGAATCCCTGCCGCTGCGGCAATGCGTTCGAGCCCGGCTATGCCTGCAAGCGCGGCCGCATCGACCGCTGCACCGGCGACTACCAGGCGCGCATCTCCGGTCCGCTGATGGACCGCATCGATCTGCGCATCGAAGTGCCGGCGGTGACCGCCGCCGACCTGATCCTGCCGCCGCCGGCAGAAGGATCGGCCGAGGTCGCCGCCCGGGTGGCGGCGGCGCGCGACATACAGCTGGCGCGCTATGCGGATGCGGGCCTGCCCCATGTCCGCACCAATGCCGAGGCGCCGGCCTCCGTGCTGGAGGAGATCGCAAAGCCGGATGCGCAGGGTCAGAAACTATTGCGCGACGCCGCCGAGAGGATGCGCCTGTCGGCGCGCGGCTATCACCGCGTGCTGCGGGTGGCGCGCACGCTGGCCGACCTCGACCATGCCGACAAGATCGGCCGGCTGCACCTTGCCGAAGCGCTGTCCTATCGCGCACTCGCGGAGGATGTACGCCAGTTGGCGTGAACGCCGCGCGCGTCAACCCGGCGGTAACGACTTTCCTTTACGCTCTGCAAACCATAAGGCCCGACGCGTTTCGGTTGTGAGTGTCCCCACGGGCCCGGCGAGTAGAGCGTCATGTTGCGTTTCAAGTTCCTGGCCTCGGCTGTTCCCCTGTTGGCGGCTGCGGTCTTCGCCCGCGCCGAGATCGGATCGGTGTCGCATCCCTGCATCGCGCTGGGCGACACATCGGTCGAGCTCACCTCGCTGTTCTGGACCGCCGGCGTGCATGTCGCCTTCACCGACGACCCCGCGCGGGCCACGGTGCGGGTCCAGATCACCGATGATGCCGACGCTGCGGATTTCGCCGTGGTCGACGACGGCCTCGGCTCCGAGCCGGACTCCTGCCAGGCCAGTCCCTCGACGCGTCTCGTCTCGATCGCCGCGCAGCCGGTCGACGGCGGCCAGGTGGTCTATCTCTCCAGCGAAGGACCAGCGGATTACCGCATCTATGTGCGCTCGAAGACGTTCTCGCCGCGCGAGGCGGCGGCGCTGATCGTCGGCGCGCGCGGCGGCCATGGCCGCTTCCAGGCGGCTTCGCTTTGAACCGTTAACACTTCGTCAACCCTGTTTGGAGGCAGCGCCAAGGCCGCAAGCTGTTCGCAAGGTCGGCGGGCCATCGTCGCACACGGCGGCGGGGGTACAGGCAAGGGTCGGTGGCGATGGGTCGGACGTTCCGGGTCAAGGTGCGCATGCGCCGCTTCAGGCGGCAGCATCCCAGGATCGCCTTCGCGATCCGATCCTTCATGATCTTCTCGGCGACCTTCGGCGGCGCCTATGGTTTCGTCTCCGGCAGCCGGTCCGACAATTCCGGCTACGATCCCCATACCTTTGCGATCGGCGCCAGCTTCCTGTTCGCGCTCGCCTGCCTCGGCCTTGCGACGCTCAGCATGCGCCTGCGCTTCGTCAATAAGCGGCTGCGGACGCTCGCCGCCCACAACGAGGCGTTGATCGACCGCAATTGGGAGCTGAAGGAGGCGGAAGAGCGCGCCCGCAGCCTGTTCGAGCAGCAGGGCGACCTCATCGTGCTGCGCGACACCGACGGCCGCATCACCTTCGCCAACGAGGCCTATTGCGCGCTCGCAGGACAGGCGCGCAGCGCGCTGGTCGGCACGCGTTTCGATTTCGATGTGCTGGAGCAGGGCGACAGCGCCCGCGAGAGCAGCGGCACGCGCATCCACGACCAGAAGCTCGCAACGCCGCTCGGCGCGCGCTGGATCGCCTGGCGCGAGGGCTATGTCCGCCTCGATGCCGGCCGGCCCGCCGAATTGCAGAGCGTCGGACGCGACGTCACCGACCGCACCGAGACCGTGCGTGCATTGTCGGAGGCGCGCGACCAGGCCGACGCCGCCAACCGCGCCAAGTCGCGCTTCCTGGCGATGGCCTCGCACGAGATCCGCACCCCCCTGAACGGCATCATCGGCATGGGCGGCCTGTTGCTCGACACCCATCTGACGCCGGAGCAGGCGACCTATGCCAGGGCGGTGAAGACCTCGGGCGAAGCCTTGATGGCGCTGATCGAGGAGCTGCTCGACTATTCCAAGATCGAGGCCGGCAAGCTCGACCTCGATCAGCGTCCCTTCGCGCTCTCGACCCTGGTCGAGGAGATCACCGAGCTGCTCGCGCCGCGCGCACAGGCGAAGTCACTCGAGATCGCCGCCTATGTCGACGAGCGCCTGCCGCTGGAAGTGGTCGGCGACGCTGCGCGGCTGCGCCAGGTGCTGCTCAACCTCGCCGGCAACGCCATCAAGTTCACGAGCAACGGCGGCGTGGCGCTGATCGTCGAGCCCGGCATCTGGCCGAACGAGATCAGCTTCCTGGTCCGCGACACCGGGATCGGCATCGCAGCCGAAGCCCAGCAGCGCATCTTCCGTGAGTTCGAGCAGGCCGACGAGCGCGTCGCCCGCACCTATGGCGGCACCGGGCTCGGCCTTGCCATCAGCGAGCGCATCGTCAAGCGCATGGGCGGCCGGATCACGCTCACGAGCGAGCCGGGCAAGGGCTCGACCTTCGAGGTCGCGGTGCCGCTTCCGCCGTCGCAAGGCGACGCCGGACAGACCGCATTTCCGAGCCCCGACCTCACCGGCAAGTCGATGCTTCTCGTCGCCGACGGCATCGAAGCCTCGCTCATTGCGCGGCGCCTCGAGCGCTGGGGCGGCCAGACCTGCCTGGTTGCGGATGCGGCGGTCGCCGAAGCGCTGCTGCCGGAACGCTCCTGGCACGCGGTGCTGATCGATCGTGCGATCGGCCCTGCCGTGGCCGACCATCTCGGTGAGGCCGCCCGCGCGCATGCCTTGCAGCGCCTCGTGCTGCTGACGTCGAGCTCGCGGCACGAGAAGCTGTCGCCGGCCTTCACCGGTTTTCTGGTGAAGCCGTTGCGCGCAGCCTCGCTCGCCGCGCGCCTTGCCCTGACCCCGGAGGTCGCCGCACCCGATCTCGCGCCGGAGCCGCCTGCGGCGTCCGCCGGCTCCGCGCCGGCGAAAGGCCTGTCGATCCTCGTCGCCGAGGACAACGAGATCAACGCCTTGCTGATGCGCTCGCTGCTGACCAAGCTCGGCCACCGCGTCGTCATCGCCGTGCATGGCGAAGCCGCGCTGGAATCCTGGCTCGCCGCCGCATCCGCCGGCATGCCTTACGATCTCGTGCTGATGGACATCCAGATGCCGCAGCTCGACGGCATCGAAGCGACAAAGCGCATCCGCGCGCATGAGGCAGCCCTTGGCGCTCAGCACACGCCGATCCTGGCGCTCACCGCCAACACGCTGGCGGAGGATCGCTATGCCTGCTTCGAGGCGGGCATGAACGGATTTCTGATCAAGCCGCTCGACCGCGAGAAGCTCGAGGAGGCGCTGGCGGGCCTCGCCGCGTCCCGGCACCTGACAGTGCCGGATCTCACGGGAACCTGATCTCGTCCGGCGATCGGAATTGAAATCGCGCGCATTGCGCGTCACGATCCTAAAAGGGGGCATTTGCCACAGAGGATTTGCGCATGAACGTGCTTTGCCGCCTCGCCCTGATTGTCCTCCTCGCTGGAATCTCTCGGCACGCAGCCGCCGATACACCGGACCTCATCTCGTCGCTCGAGCAGGGCGGCTACGTCCTGATCTTCCGGCACACCGCGACCGACGACAGCCAGAAAGATGTCTACCCCTTCAAGTTCGACGACATGAGCGCCCAGCGTCAGCTCAGCGAGAAGGGCAGGGAGGCGGCGCGCCAGATCGGGACGGCGATCAAGGACCTCGCGATCCCGATCGGCGACGTCTACACCAGCCGGCTGAACCGCGCGGTCGAGGCCGGCAAGCTGATCTCCGGCCGCGAGGTCAAGCCGGTCGAGGCCCTGACCGACAGCAGCAACGCCAGCGCATCGGGAATGGCAAACCCGACCGGCGCCAATGCCAAGGCCGGGCAGGCCGTGCGTCAGCTCGTCGGTGCGCCGCCGAAGGCCGGCACCAACACATTCCTGGTCACCCACAAGACCAACATCGCCGATGCGTTCGGCAAGGAGGCCGGCGACGTCCAGGAAGGCGAGGCCTTCGTCTACAAGGCCGGCAGCTCGGGCCCCGCCACCTTTTCAGGGCGCATCAAGATTGCCGATTGGATCGCGAAAGCGGGCAGGTGAGGGACCGGGAAGCGGCCCGGACTGCCGCTCCACCACGATGTTGTGCTACGGACGTCGTCTGGCGAACGAGTGAAGAGCTGGCGAACACGTGAGAACATCGGAAGACCGTTCATTCCTCATCCTGCTCGGCGCGATCTCCGTGGCGTTCGCCTGGGTGCTTTGGCCGTTCTCCGGTGCATTGTTGTGGGCCACGCTGCTGGCCATTATCTTCGCCCCGTTCTATCGACGGGTCCTGAAATCCGTGCCCGGAAAGCACAACCTTGCCGCACTCGCCACCGTCGTCGTGGTGGTCGTCATGGTCCTGATCCCCGTGGCGATCGTCATCGCGTCGCTCATCGACCAGGGCGGGGAGCTGTATCAGCGCATTCAGAGCGGGGAGATCAGCCTCACTCATCCCCTGCAGCAGCTGAAATCCGCGCTGCCCGACTGGGCTGCGTCCCTGTTGGATCGCCTGGCCGGCATCGATTTTTCGTCCCTGAAGGAACGTCTGTCGGGGCTGGTCGTCCCGGCCGGGCAACAACTGGCCGGGCATGCCATCAACATCGGTCAGGTGACGCTGGAGTTCGTCGCAAGCCTGCTCGTGATGCTGTACCTGCTGTTCTTCCTGCTGCGCGACGGTGACGAGCTCAATGCCCGCATTCGCGAAGCGCTCCCGCTGCGCCCGAGCCACACTGCCGAAATCCTCGATGTCTTCACCCTGGCGGTTCGTGGAACGATCAAAGGGATCGTTCTCGTCGCTTTGATACAGGGGGCGCTCGGCGGGCTGATCTTCTGGCTGCTCGGCCTGACCGCGCCGCTGCTGGCGGGCGCGCTCATGGCGATGGTCTCGCTGCTGCCCGTGCTCGGCTCCGCCCTGGTCTGGGTTCCGGTCGCACTCTATCTACTCGTGGCAGGTGCAGTCACGAAGGGGATCATCCTGCTCGCTTTCGGCACCTTCGTGATCGGCCTTGCGGACAATTTTCTCCGCCCGATCCTGGTCGGCCAATCGATCCAGATGCCAAGCTATATCGTGCTGCTTGCCACCCTGGGCGGCCTTGCGACGTTCGGTGCGAACGGCTTCGTCATCGGCCCGCTCGTCGCGGCGATGTTTCTGACGACGTGGCACATCTTCGTGGTCGCGAAGGCGCAACAGGGGGCCCGGAAATGACCGTCATGCCGAGCCTGGAGCGGGCGATCCGGCCGACGCGGAATCTCGTGCAGCAGAGGCAATAAACCGTGGCGCAGAGAGCTTGTCGGGCGCCGTCTGGCTTCCGCGGAAAACGGTATTTGTCTGAGCTGCGCGCTTGCAGTGCGGGCATAAGAAGAGATGCGCGATGGCGGGGGTCGGCTCGTCGGCGAGCAGTTCCGAGCGAAACCACTTCATCTCGATATGGCAATCCGGGCAGATCGGAGCTTCCAGCTGCTCCGCAGCGCTCCTGAGACGATCAACCATGGTGTGCCCCCGCCGTTTTCCAAGGAATAGCGGAATACCCATTGTTGGTCTGCAACAAAAGACACACCATGCCCGAACGGACAAGGCCCTCGCATCAGCGGCGATTACAGCCGCCTGAGCGCCACGCTCTCCACCACGTGATCCGGGCCCTTCTTGAGGATCAGCGTCGCGCGGGGCCGGGTCGGCAGGATGTTGTCCTCGAGATTGGCGAGGTTGGTGCGTTCCCAGATCGCGATCGCGGTGGCGGTGGCTTCCTCGTCCGACAACAGCGCGTAGCGGTTGAAATAGGATTTCGGATTGGTGAATGCGGTGTCGCGCAGCGCCAGGAAGCGCTTGATGTACCATTGCCGCAGCGCCGCTTCGTCGGCGTCGATATAGACCGAGAAATCGAAGAAGTCGGAGACCACGGGCACCGCCTTGCCGTCGCGCGGCAGCTTGCCGGTCTGCAGCACGTTGACGCCTTCGACGATCAGGATGTCGGGCTGGTCGATCTCGGCCCATTGGTTCGGCACGATGTCGTAGGTCAGATGCGAATAGACCGGCGCGCGCACGTGGCCGCGGCCGGACTTGATGTCGGAGAGGAAGCTGAGCAGCAGCGGCAGATCGTAGCTCTCCGGGAAACCCTTCTTCTGCATGATGCCCTGACGCTCGAGCACCGCGTTGGGATAGAGAAATCCGTCCGTGGTGATCAGCTCGACCTTCGGCCGCGGCGACCAGCGTGCCAAGAGCGCCTGGAGCACGCGTGCCGTGGTGGATTTCCCGACCGCCACCGAGCCGGCGACGCCGATGATGTAGGGCACCTTGCGATCCCGGATGTTGAGGAACTGGCGCTCGGCGTAATACAGCCGCTGCGTCGCATCGACATAGATCGACAACAGGCGCGACAGCGGCAGATAAATATCCTCGACCTCCTGCAGGTCGAGGCGGTCGTGCAGCGAGCGCAGCCGGTCGAACTCGCCCGGCTCCAGCGTCATCGGCGTATCGTCGCGCAGTCGCGCCCATTGCTCGCGCGTATAGACGCGGTAGGGATTGTATTGCTGCTCGGGTGCGCGGATATCCATGACGCCGCCTTTCCGTTGCGATCTGTTCGCCCTTGCCTAGCCGCCCTTGCGCGACGCCTTCTCTTCCAACCCCGACATCGAGGTCCGCTTGTCCAGCGCGGCCTCGACCTCTTCCAGCTTTATGCCGCGCGCCTTCAGCAGCACAAGGAAATGATAGAGCAGGTCGGCACTTTCAGCGATCAGATGCGCGCGATCGTTTTCGACTGCAGCGATTACGGTTTCGACTGCTTCCTCGCCGAACTTCTTGGCGCAATGCTCGGGGCCTTTGTCGAGCAGCTTGCGGGTATAGGATGCTTCGCCGCCGGACGCCGCGCGGGCGTCGATGGTTTCGGCCAGATCATGGATCGTGAAACGCGGCATCGGACTCACTCGGAAACACGCTTGGCAACAGATTTGGCCACGGCGGCCATCCCCATCCGCCAATGTAGCATCGTTACGAACCGGAGTCGTCAGGCATCCAGGCGCATCGGCAGCCCACGCCGCGCCATGTGCTCCTTGGCTTCGCGAATGGTGAATTCCCCGAAATGGAAGATCGAGGCGGCCAGCACGGCCGTGGCGTGCCCGTCGCGGATACCGTCGACCAGATGATCGAGATTGCCGACGCCGCCCGAGGCGATCACGGGAACGGGAACGCTGTCGGCGATCGCACGGGTCAGCGGAATGTCGAATCCCTGCCTTGTGCCATCGCGGTCCATCGAGGTGAGCAGGATTTCACCGGCGCCGAGCGAAACCACCTCCTGGGCATATTCGATGGCGTCGATGCCGGTCGAGTTGCGGCCGCCATGGGTGAAGATCTCCCAGCGGTCGCCGCCCGGTCGCTTGACGCGCTTGGCGTCGATCGCGACCACCACGCATTGCTCGCCGAATTTTTCAGCAGCTTCCTTGACGAATTCGCGCCGCGACACCGCGGCGCTGTTGATCGAGACCTTGTCGGCGCCGGCGCGCAGCAGCGTCTTGATGTCGTTGACCTCGCGCACGCCGCCGCCGACGGTAACCGGCATGAAGCAGGCCTCCGCCGTGCGCCGGACCACGTCCAGCATGATGCCGCGGTTCTCGTGGGTCGCGGTGATGTCGAGGAAGGTGAGCTCGTCGGCACCGGCGGCGTCATAGGCGATCGCGGCTTCGACCGGATCGCCGGCATCCCTGAGATCGACGAAGTTGACGCCCTTGACGACGCGGCCGTCCTTGACGTCGAGGCAGGGGATCACGCGCACCTTGAACATGGGTCAGCTCCTGCGCGCGTCGCGGATCAAGGTGAGGGCGGCGGCGGGATCGAGCCGGCCGTCATAGAGCGCGCGGCCCGCGATCGCACCGGCGAGCTTGTTGGCACGCGGCGTCAGCATGGCTTTCACGTCCTCGATCGAGGCGAGGCCGCCGGAGGCGATCACGGGGATCGAGATGGCGTCGGCCAGCGCAATGGTCGCCTCTAAGTTCAAGCCCTTGAGCAGGCCGTCGCGCGCGATGTCGGTGAAGATGATGGCGGCAACGCCCGCATCCTCGAACCGCTGTGCGATCTCCAGCACAGTCACTTGCGAGGTCTCGGCCCAGCCTTCGACCGCGACCTTGCCGTCGCGGGCATCGAGGCCGACCGCGACGCGGCCGGGGAATGTCTTCGCAGCGGACTTCACCAGCTCCGGATCGCGCACCGCGGCGGTGCCGATGATGACGCGGGTGATGCCCTTGTTGAGCCAGGCTTCGACGGTCTTGAGATCGCGAATGCCGCCGCCGAGTTGCACCGGAATCTTGATCGTCTTCAGCATCGCCTCGACAGCCCCGGCATTCACCGGCTTACCGGCGAAGGCACCATCGAGGTCGACGACGTGGAGATATTCAAAACCCTGCTCGGCAAAGCTCTGTGCCTGCGCAGCCGGATTGAGGTTGAACACGGTCGCGCGCGCCATGTCGCCTTGCTCGAGGCGCACGCACTGGCCGTTCTTGAGGTCGATCGCAGGAAAGAGAATCACGGTTTCCATCGCAAGAAGTTCGAGATCAGGGCCAAACCAAAGCGCTGGCTCTTCTCGGGGTGAAACTGCGTGCCGATGGCGGTGTCCTTCGCGACGATCGCGGTGACAGGCCCGCCGTAATCGGCGCGCGCGAGCACGTCCGCCTCGCTGGCGGGGTTGAGGTGATAGGAGTGCACGAAATAAGCGTGCTGGCCCTTCGGGCCGAGCGGAAGCTTGTCCAGCACCGGATGCTCCCTGAGCACTTCGAGCGTGTTCCAGCCCATGTGCGGAATCTTCAGGCTCTCGTCGCGCGGCGTGATCTTCTCGACGTCGCCGCCGATCCAGTTCAGGCCTTCGGTGATGACGTGTTCCTTGCCGCGGCTCGCCATCAGCTGCATGCCGACGCAGATGCCGAAGAACGGCCGCGCCTTGACGCGCACCGCTTCTGTGATCGCCTCGACCATGCCGTTGACGGCGTCGAGCCCACGCCGGCAATCGGCGAAGGCACCGACGCCCGGCAGCACCAGACGGTCGGCGCTGTAGGCCCGGTCCGGATCGCTGGTGACGAAGACCTTTTGCGGGCTCTCCAGGCTGCGCGCGGCACGCTCGAAGGCTTTCGCGGCGGAATGCAGATTGCCGGAACCGTAATCGATGATGGCGACGCTCATCTTGACCCTCCCGGTTCTGGAAACAACCCAATGATGCCGCCGGCCGGAATCGGCGGCGGGTTCGAGAATTGCTGACCCGGCACGCTGCGGGTCGGCGGCGGGCCGCCGCGATCGATGGCCCATTGATCATTGACGATGCCGTTCTGCTTCTGGCTCCAGCGCTCGAAGAAGCGACGCTCGGCCGTGTCATGGTCGTCGGCGACGACGATGTCGAGCTGCCGCCATTTGCCGCGCGACAAGGTCCACCGGCGCAGGCTCGAGGCCTCAAGGCCCATCAGCAGCGCGACGATGCAATCGGCGAAGAAGATCGAGGAGCGCCCGACGCCGAGGCTCGACAGCCCCGCGTTGAACGCGGCCACGAAGATCAGATAGCCGATCAGCGCCAGCCACAGCCGATTCCACAACAGCCAGAACGGACCGAAGATCATCGCCCAGAAATGGAAGCCGTCGCGTACGAACACGAACTTGTCGGTCGCGCGCAGATCGGCTCCGGCGGGTGAGGGAGCGTGAACTGTGTAGACAGGCATGGTGATGCCCCGTTCTCGAAATTCAGTGATGCCGCCAGCGGCGTTCGCCGCAAGACGGAGATGTCAGCCGCCGAGCGAGCCCTTGGTGGACGGGATTTCGCCCGCCGCCTTCGGATCGATCGCCACGGCGGTGCGCAGCGCCCGCGCCAGACCCTTGAAGCAGGACTCGGCGATATGATGGCTGTTATCGCCATATAGGGTCTCGACGTGGAGAGTCACGCCGGCGTTGATGGCAAAAGCCTGGAACCACTCGCGCACCAGCTCGGTGTCGAACTCGCCGATCTTGGCGCGGGGGAAGTCGGCCTTGAACACCAGGAACGGGCGGCCCGAGATGTCGATCACCACGCGCGTCAGCGTCTCGTCCATGGGCATGTGCACGCCGGCATAACGGGTGATGCCCGCCATGTTGCCGAGCGCCTGCTTGACCGCCTGGCCAAGCGCGATGCCGGTGTCTTCGGTGGTATGGTGATAATCAATGTGCAGATCGCCCACCGCCTTGACCGTGAGGTCGATGCGCGAATGGCGGGCGAGGAGATCGAGCATATGGTCGAAAAAGCCGATGCCGGTTGCGATATTGGCCACGCCGGTGCCATCGAGGTTCACGGAGACCTCGATGTCGGTTTCCTTGGTCTTGCGCTTGATCGTCGCGGTGCGCATTGAAATGCGGTTTCCATTCTAGCTTGGGAGCCGAAAACGCCAGTCTCTTAACAGCCAAATGACACCTTCGCTACTGCGGGAACGGCTGGACGGGCCTCACTTCTGCCTATGGTGAGCAAAATCTAGGGCCGGAACGGCCCGTTGTACGCAGGTTGTCCCCTTGGCTCCGACCGCCTAAATCAGGCCGGACAGTGAGGTATTTCATGCAGGACTCCCAGAACAGCTCCCCACGGTGGCACGGCACCACGATTCTAACGGTCCGCAAGGGCGGCAAGGTGGTGGTCGGCGGCGACGGCCAGGTCTCGATCGGCCAGACCGTGATCAAGTCCAACGCCAAGAAGGTCCGCAAGCTCGGCAAGGGCGACGTGATCGGCGGCTTCGCCGGCGCCACGGCCGACGCCTTTACCCTGTTCGAGCGGCTCGAATCCAAGCTCGAGCAATATCCGGGGCAGCTGACCCGAGCGGCCGTGGAGCTCGCCAAGGACTGGCGCACCGACCGCTATTTGCGGCGGCTGGAAGCCATGATGATCGTGGCCGACAGGGACGTCTCCCTGGTGCTGACAGGCACCGGCGACGTGCTCGAACCCGAAGCAGGCGTGATGGCGATCGGCTCCGGCGGCAATTACGCGCTGGCCGCCGCTCGGGCCCTGCTCGACACCGACAAGGACGCCGACACCATCGTCCGCCGGTCGCTGGACATCGCCGCCGACATCTGCGTCTACACCAACCGGAATGTGACGATCGAGAGCCTGACGACGGGGTAGGGCCGAGCGTCATTTGTCCGAACAAGCATCCGCAGGGTCGGTGCAACCTCTCCCGCGGGAGAGGGAGCACAGTGCCGCCGTGGCCGATAGAATGACCCCCACCTACACCTTCCGCCCGATGACCCCGGCCGACATGCCGCTGATCCGGCGGTGGCTGAAGCGGCCCCATATCGCCGAATGGTGGCACGATCCGGAGACGCTCGAATTCGTCGGCGGCGACCTCGATCATCCCGATCTGGCGCAGTTCATCGTCAGCCTGAAAGATCGGCCGTTCGCCTACCTGCAGTGCTACCGGCTCGGCGACTGGCACATCAGCTTCGGTCCGCAGCCGGCAGGGACGCGCGGCCTCGATCAGTTCATCGGCGAGGCCGACATGCTCGAATGCGGCCACGGCTCCAAATTCATCCGCGCCTTCATCGACCAGCTGTTCGCGCGCGGCGTGCCGCGCATCGTGATCGATCCAGATCCCGCCAATGCCCGCGCCATTCGTGCCTATGAGAAAGCTGGATTTGTGCCGCAGCATGCTATCGTCACGCCCGATGGTCCCGCCCTCCTGATGATCCGAGAGCCATGACGCTTGCCGCCACCTCCACCGCCAAGACCACATTCCCGCCGCTCGCTTGGACCGGCGTCGCGCTGCTGCTACTGGCGCTGCAGGCCTCGATCCTGCTTGCGATGGGGCGGGTGCCGATCTGCACCTGCGGCACCATCAAGCTGTGGCACGGCGTGGTGAACAGCTCGGAGAATTCCCAGCAGATCGCCGACTGGTACAGCTTTTCGCACGTGCTGCACGGCTTCCTGTTCTACGGCCTGACCTGGCTGCTGTTCGCACGATTGCCGTTCCTGCGTCTCTCCTGGCCGGCACGGCTGATCATTGCGATACTGATCGAAGGCGCCTGGGAGATCGTCGAGAACTCGCCCTTCATCATCGAGCGCTACCGCGCCGGCACCATCTCGCTGGATTATTACGGCGACAGCATCGTCAATTCGGTCTCGGACAATCTGGCCATGATCCTCGGGTTCCTGGCCGCACGCGCGCTTCCTGTCACCGCGACCGTGCTGCTCGGGCTGGCCTTCGAGATCGTGCTGGCGCTCCACATTCGCGACAATCTGACGCTCAATATCCTGATGCTGATCCATCCGATCGAGGCCGTGAAGCAATGGCAATCCGGCCCGCCGATCATCTGACCCAAAATGCGGCTTGTCCTTCGCCGCCTCCCGCCCTAGCTAATCAGACATGACAGACTTCTCCCCCCGCGAAATCGTTTCCGAACTCGACCGTTTCATCGTCGGCCAGGGCGACGCCAAGCGCGCCGTCTCGATCGCGCTGCGCAATCGCTGGCGCCGGCAACAGCTCACCGGCTCCTTGCGCGAGGAGGTGCTGCCGAAGAACATCCTGATGATCGGCCCTACCGGCGTCGGCAAGACGGAAATCGCGCGGCGGCTCGCCAAGCTCGCGAATGCGCCGTTCCTGAAGGTGGAAGCGACCAAGTTCACCGAGGTCGGCTATGTCGGCCGCGACGTCGAGCAGATCATCCGCGATCTCGTCGAGGTCGCAATCGCGCAGGTGCGCGAGAGGAAGCGCAAGGACGTGCAGGCGCGCGCCCAGCTTGCCGCCGAGGAGCGCGTGCTCGATGCGCTGGTCGGCGCCAATGCGAGTTCGGCGACGCGGGAATCCTTCCGCAGGAAGCTGCGCGCCGGCGAATTGAACGACAAGGAAATCGAGATCGAGACGCAATCGTCCGGCGGCGGCATGCCGATGTTCGAGATCCCGGGCATGCCTGGCGCGCAGATGGGCGCGATCTCGATCGGCGACATCTTCGGCAAGCTGGGCGGCCGCAGCAAGACGCGGCGGCTGACGGTAGAAGGCTCGCACGAGATCCTCGTCAACGAGGAATCCGACAAGCTCCTGGACACCGAGCAGCTGACGCTGGAGGCGATCAGTGCGGTCGAGAACAACGGCATCGTGTTCCTCGACGAAATCGACAAGATCTGCGCCCGCGACGGCCGCGTCGGCGGCGACGTCTCGCGCGAGGGCGTGCAACGCGATCTCTTGCCGCTGATCGAAGGCACCACGGTCTCGACCAAGCACGGCGCGGTCAAGACCGACCACATCCTGTTCATCGCATCCGGCGCCTTCCACGTCGCCAAGCCGTCCGACCTGTTGCCGGAATTGCAGGGCCGCCTGCCGATCCGGGTCGAATTGCAGGCGCTGACCCGCGACGACATGCGCCGCATCCTCACCGAGCCCGAGGCCTCGCTGATCAAGCAATATGTCGCCTTGATGCAGACCGAAGGCGTGACGCTCGACGTCACCGACAGCGCCATCGATGCGCTGGCCGACATTGCGGTTGCCGTCAATTCGACGGTCGAGAACATCGGCGCCCGGCGGCTGCAGACCGTGATGGAGCGGGTGCTGGACGAGATCTCCTTCACCGCCCCGGACCGCAACGGCGAGACGGTCCGGCTCGATGCGGATTACGTGCAAAAGCACATCGGCGACCTCGCCAAGAACGCGGATCTGAGCCGGTTCATTTTGTAATTTGGGGCGGTCACGCTATTGATGCGGCGTGACCGTACGCATCCTGCAAAATCCCTGGCGGCTCCTGCTCGCGATCAACGCGGCGGTCATCGTCGGCGTGCTCATTCACAAGATCCAGCTGCCGCCTTACGTCCCCTACATCCATCTCCTGGTCGATTATCATTTCGGCTTCATCAAGCGCGCGCTGATCGGCGCAATCGTCGCGCTGTTCACGGCGAAAGTGCCGGTGTGGCTGGTGTTCGCGCTCGGCGGGGCGACGTGGCTTGCAACGCTGGGCCTTTATGCCAGGCTCTTCCGGAAGACGTTTGGCTTCTCCGCGAGAACGCTACCGCTGTTCGTCTTCACCGCGGGCTCGCCGTTCTTCCTGAAAAACTTCATGCACACGCTCGGCCATTTCGACATCTATGGCTGCGCGCTTGCTATCATCCTGCTGCTGATGCCGGCGGGATCGCTGGTCTTCGTGGCGACGGCTGCGCTGTTCTCGGTCCTTCTCGTGCTGATCCATCACATTCATCTCTTGATGTATGTGCCGACGATCATCACCATCGTCGTGATCCGGCACTACCTCGCTTGCGGCTGCGATCGCAGCAATGTCGTCTTCGGCGTGATCGCTCTCGCCGCCGTCTCGGCGCTGTTCTTCGCCGCGCAATTTCTGGGAACGATGCCGATCGCCGAGGCGGACTTCGTCGCCTATCTGAAGAGCCGGATGGCCGATCCTGCGCGCACCGACCTCTTGCAATTCGCCTACATCTGGTACCAGCCGCTGGCGAAAGAGGTTGCCGACACCTGGGGCCGCCTGCCGCACAACGTCCTCGGCCTGCCCGTGTTCGCGCTTCTGATCTGGCTGCACACGCCGCTGTGGCGCTTCTTCGCGAGCCTGATCGGTGCGCTCGCGAGCGAGCGGCACAAGCGGCTCATCATCGCCGCGCTGGTCGGCATCAGCGTCGCCTATCTCGTGATGTTCGCGATGGTGTTCGACTATTCGCGCTGGATCTCGAACTGGGCGGTCTGCATGTTCCTGATCCTGCATGCGGTGAAGATGCTGCCGGCCAAGCAGGAAGCTGCGCCAATCCCGGCCGAGGATCGGAAGACCAACATCTTCGGTTTGATACTCACGCTGATCCCGCGCGTCGGAATCATCCGGCCGTTCTAAAATCTCGCCCTCCGAATCCGCACATACAGCGCGCCCTCGCCGCCATGGCCTATCGCGGCTTCCTCGAAGCCGACGACGAAGGCGCGGAATTCGGGCAGGCTGAGCCATTCCGGCACCTGGCGGCGGAGCACGCCGCTCTCGCCGCCGCTGCGTCCCTTGCCGGTGATGACGAGCACGAAGGTGAGGCCGTCCTGATGGGCGCGGTGCAGGAAGCCGGCCAGCGCGCGATGGGCGCGCATCTGGGTCATGCCGTGCAGATCGAGCCGCGCCTCGATCTCGCTGCGGCCGCGCGACAGCTTTGTCCGCTCGCGCTTGCCGAGCGGCGCAAGCGGCGGAATCGACGGCTTTGCGGCGCGAGGCGCCGGTGCTGCAGCAGCCGGCCTTGCCGGTAACGAAGTCCTCGTCACCTGGGAGCCGGGCGAAGGCTCGGCGCGCGGGGCGGCATGCGCCTTGGCCGCGCGCTGCTTCCGCAGCGGCTTGACATGCTTTGCAACGAGATCCCACAGCTCGCGCTCTTCCTCGCTCAGCGCGCGACGGCGCGGCGAGGGGCGAGGCTCCAGCACGGGCGGACGGGACGGTCGTTTCATTGTGGGCGATGAGGACGATTCTTCGCTGGACGGCGCGGCTCAGGGGCAGGCTCGATCGCGGGACGCGGCACCGGCAGCGGAACGGGGCCGGCGACGGCGACCGTTTCGTTCCTGCCTTGCGCCGCCGCGGCGACAGGCGTGCCGATCTTTGCCGGATCGGTCTGCGGAAACAGCTTTGCGATCTTCTCCGAGGGCCTAGGGTCCGGGATCGGCAGTTTCGCGGCGCGCGGGGCGGGATCGAGGCTCTTCGGCACCAGCATCACGAAATGCATGGGGTGACGCAGCCGGCCGGAGACGCGACCGGCATCCGCGCCGGCGCCGAAAAACAGATCGGCGCGCGCGGGACCGATGATGGCCGAGCCGGTGTCCTGCGCGATCATCAGCCGGTGGAACGGCGTCCTGGCGCGTTCGGACTCGATCGGCAGCTCGCCCTCGATGAAGAACGGCGTGCCGTAGACATGCAGCGATTTGTCGACCGCGATCGAACGCCCCGCCGTCAGGGGAATGCCTTGCGCGCCGACAGCCTCCTCCTTGTCGGACAGGTTGACCTCGCGGAAGAAGATGTAGGCGCGGTTCGCGCGGCGCAGCTCCTTGGCGCCGTCAGGGTTTTGCGTCATCCATTCCCTGATCCTCTGCATCGACATCTCCTCTTTCGGGATGATGCCGCGCTCGATCAGGATGCGACCGACCGCCGTGTAGGGATAGCCGTTATAGGCGTCGTAATTGAGCCGAACCGAGCTGCCGTCCTCGAACTTGATCCGCGCCGAGCCCTGGATCTGGGCGAACAACAGATCGGTCGGATCCTTCAGCCAGGCGATCTCAAGCCCGCGGCCGGCGATCTTGCCGTCCTCGATCTCGCCGCGGTCGTAATAGGGCACCAGCTTGCGGCGACCGATCTTGCGATAGACCGGGCCCTTGTTGGGCAGGCTGACCGAATCCTGCTTGTAGCCGCGCACGAACAGGTTCGAGGGACGGCGATAGACCGGCACGTTGTAGACATCGGTCTGCGTGCGCGATCCCTCCAGCACCGGCTCGTAATAGCCGGTGACGAAACCGTCTGGCTCGCCGAGCCGCGAGATCCGCAGCGGCGTGAAATTCTCCTCGAAGAAGATTTTCGCTTTGCCATCGTCGGTGAGATCGAGCGTCTTGGCGGCCCGGCAGGGTTCACCCAGCGAGGCACCCAAAGCCTTGGATTCGCCCTTGGCTTCGGCCGCGCCGTTCTGCGCATTGATCGACTTGCAGCTGGCGCGGAAGGTCTTGTACGCCGCGAGATGATTGTCGTCGCCCCACCCCTTCACGTCCGCCCAGGCCAGCGGCAGATATTGCGCGCCGGAAATTTCGAACGGCAGGGAGAGCTGCGGATAGGGCAAGGCCCGCGGCGGAGCGGCAGGCGTTTGCGGTAGACGATGGTGGTGATTGCGGTGGTGACGCCGCGCCGCCTCGGCACCGAGCGAAAACGACGACAGCACGACAACGCCTGCGCAAAGCGCCGTCGCGCTGTTCTTCAGGAGAATCTTAATTCGCGCTTCCGGTGCCAACCAGCTTCCAGTTCGGATCGCGAGAGGAGGTGTCGCGGGCGAAGGTCCAGATATCGGTGATGTCGGCGACCGTCTCGGCGCTGCCGTCGACGATGTTGCCGGCCTTGTCGCGGGTGGCCGAGATCATCTGCGAGACGAAGCGCACGGTGAGCTGCGCGTTGCGGTCGCGCAGCTCGGCGCCGACGAGCTCGGCCTTGTCAATCGACACGAACCGCGTCTCGGTCTTCTGCTCGTTCTTCTCGCGTTCCTTGATGGCGGCGTCGAAGCTGTCATAGACCTCCGACGACAACAGATCACGCAGCGCGCGGCGGTCGCCATTGGCGAAAGCCAGCACGATCATCTCGTAGGCGCCGCGCGCGCCCGAAAGGAAATGGCGCGGGTCGAAGCTGGAATCCTTTTCGACGATGGCATCGAGACCCTGCGCCAGCGCAGTGCCCGGCTCGGCCAGCCCCTTCCAGCGATCGGCCGGCGCGGTCGGCTCGGCCGTCGGCGCCAGCGGGGCCTGATCGATCACCTTGCCCGGCATGGTCACGACGTTGTTGTCCTGGGCACCTCCCAGCGCATTGCGGGCGGCGGTGCGATCGAACGGCGGCCGCTCGTTGCCCGTGCGCTGCCCCAGCACGCTACGCAGCCGCAAGAAGATGAAGACGGCCAGCGCCAGGAATATGATGGTGTAGATGTCCACGTCGTATCCGCTTTCTGGTCTTTTCAGGGCTCGTTGCCGGGAAAATCAATCCGGCCAGTAGACCGTTCCCTTCGGAAACGGCAAGTCTACATCACCATTTTAGGTCCATGTCAGGTCCGTGGGATGTAGGCACGAAATCTTGCCCGGCCAATGGCGCCTTTTGGCACAGCGCCAAGTGTAGCGCGTTTTATGCTTAAGGGGAAACCCGATCCTGGCCGGAAATCGCGCATCTTCAAACGTTTAAGGCGAAATTTCGCGGAAAAGGCAGGATGAACGCCCAAGGCGCGGGCGCGGCCCGAATTCCCGATCCGGGACCGTTCGTCCTTGTGGAACGAGCCGGCCCTATGTTAGCCAACCGCCGCGAAATTCAGCCCCAATCGGGTAAGGAGACACTTTCATGACCAACGGTAACGGCACCCCTCCCGAGGCGGCCCAGGCTCCCCAGCTCAATGTGCTGGCGCAATATACCAAGGACCTCTCGTTCGAAAATCCCAACGCGCCGGGCTCGCTCCAGCAGCAGAGCCAGCCGCCGCAGATCAACATCCAGATCAACGTCAGCGCCAACAATCTCAGCGAACAGGAATTCGAGGTGACGTTGTCGGTCGAGGGCAAGGCCGAGACCGCAGGTAAATTGATGTTCTCGTTCGAGCTTGCCTATGCCGGCGTGTTCCGGATCGTCAACGTGCCGAAGGAGAACCTGCACCCGCTGGTCATGATCGAGTGCCCGCGCCTCTTGTTCCCGTTCGCACGCGAGATCATCGCGACCGCGGTGCGCGACGGCGGGTTCCCGCCGCTGATGCTGGATCCGGTCGACTTCGTCGGTCTGTATCGCCAGAACATGGAGCGGCAAATGGCCGCTCAAGGCGGACAGGCGGGTCAGGCCTGAGCGGCCGCCATCGCGGCTGGAGCGGGCAGGTACTCGTTCCAGATCGCCTTGTCGCCCATGGTCGCGATGAAGGCCCGATGGGCCTCGCGCTCGGCTTCAGAAATCCGCGGCGCGAGCGGCACCAGACGTTGCCGCCGCGGCGCATCGCCGGCGCTACTGACCCTGATCTCCTCGGTGTCCGAGGCCAGCAGCAGCTGCGACTGCCGCGCCCCGACCAGATCGACATAGACTTCAGCCAGCAGCTCGGCGTCCAGCAGCGCACCGTGCTTGGTACGGTGTGAATTGTCGATCGAATAGCGCGAGCAGAGATCGTCGAGCCGGTTGGACACGCCCGGATGCTTGCGACGCGCCAGCAGCAGCGTATCGACCAGGCGCTCGCGCGGGATCGCAGCGCGCTTGATGCGGTCGAGCTCGGCATTGATGAAGCCGATATCGAACGAGGCGTTGTGGATCACCAGCGGGGCGTCGCCGATGAAGGCGAGAAAATCGTCGGCGACCTCGTGGAATAACGGCTTGGTCGCCAGGAATTCCGACGACAATCCGTGCACCGCAAACGCCTCCGCCGGCATGTCCCGCTCAGGGTTGATGTAGACGTGGTACGTCTGTCCGGTTGGCATGCGGTTGAAGATCTCGACGCAGCCGATCTCGACCAACCGGTCGCCGCGCAGCGGATCGAGGCCGGTGGTTTCGGTGTCGAGGACGATTTCGCGCATGTCTCTAAGAAGCCGTGTGGGGCGGCGAATCAGGTCCGCCGCTGCGGCATCTTAACGACCTCGGCCAGGATGTGCGCGATTTGGGCCCGCACCGGGTCAAGTCCGTGTGAGGTATCCACCACGAAATCGGCCCGCTTGCGCTTCTCGGCATCCGGCATCTGCTTGGCGATGATCGCATCGAGCTTGGCCTCGTCCATCGTGTCGCGCGCCAGCACCCGCTGGCGCTGAAGCTCCGGCGAGGTCGAGACCACGACCACGGCATCGACCCGCTTCTCGCCGCCGGTCTCGAACAACAGCGGGATGTCCAGCACCACGACCGGCGCCTCGGCCGCCTCGGCGTCGGCAAAGAATTTCTGCCGGGAAGCGCCGAGCATGGGATGAACGATCTGCTCGAGCTGCTTGATCGCGGCGGGATCGTGCACGACGCGCGCCGACAGCTGTTGCCGGTCGACCTTGCCGTTCGCGGTGGTGCCGGGGAAGGCGGCCTCGATTGCGGGGGCAGCTTCACCTTCATAGAGCTGATGCACGGCGGCATCGGCGTCGTAGACGGGAACGCCGGCCTCCGCGAACAATTTCGCGGTGGTGGATTTTCCCATCCCGATCGAGCCGGTCAGTCCGAGAATCCGCATCAGCGCCCAGCCTTCTTTCGCATCTACACCGCAATTAGCTGCTCGCTCCGCAGATACGCAAGCAGCGGCAGCAGCGGCAGGCCGAGAATGGTGAAATGATCGCCCTCGATGCGCTCGAACAGATGGATGCCGAGGCCCTCGAGCTGATAGGCGCCGACGCTAGTGGTCACGGCCTCGCCGGCGGCGTCGAGATAGGCCGAAAGCTCGGCTTCGCTCATGGACCGCATGGTCATGCGCGCCACGGAAACGTGCTCGAAAAGGATCCTGCCATCCTGCGCCACGGCGACGGCTGAATTCAGCTCGTGCGTCTGACCGGCGAGATCGCGCAATTGCACCAGCGCCTGGGCGCGGCCGGCCGGCTTGTTGAAGAGACGGTTCCCGAGGGCCAACGTCTGGTCGGCACCGATCACATAGTTTCCGGGGTGACCGACAGAGACTGCCCTGGCCTTCTCGCGCGCCAGCAACAGGCCGATCTCACGCGGGTCCGAAAGCTTTGACGCAGCCTGAATGCCGCGCTCGTCGATATCGGCGGTGACAGCTTCGAAGTCGAGCCCGGCATTGGCCAGCAGCATTTTGCGCGCGCTGCTTTGCGAGGCCAGGATCAACCGTGATGTGCCGCGCCACAGACTCATCGGCGACACTATTCGGACGGCCGGTTGCGCTGGCGGTCGCTATACAGCTTCATGATCGCCGCGGCCGTTTCCTCGATGGAGCGGCGCGTGACGTCCAGCAGCGGCCAGTCATGCTTGGCGCTTAGCTTGCGCGCGAACGCGACCTCCTCGGTGACCGATTGCTTGTCGGTGTAGGTGTCGCTGCGGCTGCCGGACTCGGCGCCCATGGACAGCAGGCGATTCTGACGGATCTGGATCAGGCGTTCCGGCGTCGCGTGCAGGCTGACCACCAGCGGCCGCGTCAGTGTCTCCAATTGCGGCGGCACCGGAATGCCCGGCACCAGCGGCACGTTGGCGGTGCGGATGCCGCGATTGGCGAGATAGATCGATGTCGGTGTCTTCGATGTCCGGGACACACCGACCAGCACCACGTCGGCCTCGTCGAGACCTTCGACATGCTGACCGTCGTCATGGATCATGGTGTAGTTGAGCGCGTCGATGCGCTTGAAATATTCCGCATTGAGCACGTGCTGGGCGCCGACCCGGCCGGTGGTCGCAGCGCCCAGATAGGCTTCGAACAGCTGCATCACCGGCCCGATGATCGACAGGCTCGGAACATTGATCTGCTTGCACTTGTCCTCGAGTCTGGCGACCAGATCCTTCTCGAGCAGCGTGAACAGCACGATTCCGGGCGCTTCCTCGATCTCGTCGAGCACGCGGTCGAGCTGCTTCTGGCTGCGTACAAGGGGATAGACGTGCTCGACCGGCGTCACGTTGGCGTATTGAGCCGCGACCGCGCGCGCCACGGTGATGAGCGTCTCACCCGTGGAGTCCGAGACCAGGTGGAGATGGAAATAATTGTTCGAGGTCGGCACCAAAACCCTTTGAATTTCGTTGGGGTGGTTTGTGGATTTCTGTGGAGCTTAACCTCTCGGAAAGTGATGCGCGACACCAGGGGCGGGACAAGCAGCGATTTTCTTCACAAAGCTGCCGGTCAGGACAAGTCCGGCGCCCCGCCGAGAGGGAAGCGGGATTGCGCGGACAAGTCCCTTGATAAGCTGCCGATACAAACGCGCAAGCCTTTGAAGCCGACCGACTTATCGGAAGTCGACAGAGGCTGTCCGGAATATGTGGATGGATGTGAACAAGCGCGTGCGAACACGCGGACGGAATTGTGTGAGTCCAATCCACGGTCACATAGACTCAAACCTTAAGAATCTAAGATTCTAGATTTGAGGAAGGCGCTACGGACGGATATGTGTGCGGGGTAAGACCTTAACGGGTTCTTACTATCCCCAGCGTTCCCGAGCTGGGCAGCAATCCGGACCCCCGAAAATGTTCGAAGACGTCTATCTCTGGATCAAGGCGCTGCACGTGATCGCCGTCATCTCCTGGATGGCCGGCATGCTCTATCTGCCGCGGCTGTTCGTCTATCACTGCGAGGCCGAAATTGGCTCGAACCAGTCCGAGACGTTCAAGGTCATGGAGCGCCGGCTGCTCAAGGCGATCATCAACCCCGCGATGATGGTCACCTGGCTCGCCGGGCTCTATCTCGCCTGGTCCGGTCATTGGTTCTCGTTCGGCTGGCTGCACGTAAAACTGGCACTGGTCCTGGTGCTCTCGGCGGTCCACGGCTTTTTTTCCCGCTGGCTCAAGGATTTCGCCGCCGACAGGCGCCCGCGAAGCCAGAAATTCTATCGGATTATCAATGAGGTGCCGACCGTCCTGATGATTTTCATCGTCATCATGGTGATCGTGAAGCCGTTCTAGGCAAACCGCGCGGCGATTAGCTCAGCGCTTCGGCTTGCAGAGCGTTAAGCGATTTTCTATATTATCGATATCCCACCCAACGCAGGCGGATGTGGTTGTGTCCGAGCCTTCCAGAGGCCGGACACCGCATCAGGATTGAAGCCTCACCGGCGCTCACCTTGCCAGACCTGCGGACCTTACCTGCACCTGCTCGCGTCCGCATTTCAGAGCCTCCTCGCACCCCCCTCTTTTTCAGGTTACCCCACAGGACCACCCCAATGCGGGAAATCAAACTCCAGGACCTCAAGTCGAAAACCCCGGCCGAGCTGGTCTCGTTCGCGGAAGAGAACGGGGTCGAAAACGCCAGCACCATGCGCAAGCAGGAGCTGCTGTTCGCCATCCTCAAGCAGCTCTCGCTGGCCGAGACCGATATCGTCGGCGAGGGCGTCGTCGAGGTGCTCTCCGACGGCTTCGGCTTCCTCCGTTCGCCTGATGCGAATTATCTGCCGGGTCCGGACGATATCTACGTTTCGCCTTCGCAGATCCGCCGTTTCGGCCTGCGCACCGGCGACACGATCGAAGGTCATATCCGCAGCCCGAAAGAGGGCGAGCGCTACTTTGCGCTGCTCAAGGTCAACACGCTCAATTTCGAGGACCCGGAAAAGGCCAAGCACAAGGTCAATTTCGACAACCTCACGCCGCTGTTTCCGAATCAGCGTTTCCGCATGGAGATCGACGATCCCACGCGGAAAGATCTGTCTGCACGCGTGATCGACATCGTTGCTCCCATCGGCAAGGGGCAGCGCGCCTTGATCGTGGCGCCGCCGCGCACCGGTAAAACCGTGCTGATGCAGAACATCGCGCACTCGATCACGCACAATCATCCCGAATGCTATTTGATCGTGCTCTTGATCGACGAGCGTCCGGAAGAAGTCACCGACATGCAACGTTCGGTGAAGGGCGAGGTGGTGTCCTCGACCTTCGACGAGCCGGCGGTGCGCCATGTCCAGGTCGCGGAGATGGTGATCGAGAAGGCAAAACGCCTGGTCGAGCATGGCCGCGACGTCGTGATCCTGCTCGATTCGATCACGCGCCTCGGTCGCGCCTACAACACCGTGGTGCCGTCATCCGGCAAGGTGCTGACCGGCGGTGTCGACGCCAACGCGCTGCAGCGCCCGAAGCGCTTCTTCGGCGCAGCCCGCAACATCGAGGAGGGCGGCTCGCTGACCATCATCGCGACCGCGCTGGTCGATACCGGCAGCCGCATGGACGAAGTCATCTTCGAAGAGTTCAAGGGCACCGGTAACTCCGAGCTGATCCTGGACCGCAAGGTCTCGGACAAGCGCACCTTCCCGGCGATCGATATCTCGCGCTCCGGCACCCGCAAGGAGGAGCTCATCACCGATCCGCAGGTGCTCAAGAAGATGTACGTGCTCCGCCGCATCCTCAATCCGATGGGGACGATGGACGCGATCGACTTCCTGCTCGACAAGCTGCGCTCGACCAAGAGCAATTCGGAGTTCTTCGACTCCATGAATACCTGAGTGCAGTGCAACAGCGAATTTGGGGCGCCTTCGGGCGCCCTTTTTGTTGCAATTTTGCTGCAGCGAAAGCGCAGCAGGAAACTCATCAACTGACCGGATCCGAGTCAGACATTAATCTGTTGATATTCAAACTGAAACCTTGAAATCTGGCCGACCTCTTCGCATCGCGATCAGGCTTAGGTGCAGCAAATGCTGCGGCTACATTGCAATGCAACAAAGATTTGCTGCGGAACCCGGTGCAGCAAAACACTGCAGAATACTGTTGGATCGGCTGACAAAACGGATGTTTGCGTTTTGGGCGGCAGCCGGACAAATAGGCCATGCATCCGCACGACCAGACCATTTTTGCGCTCTCATCCGGCCGGGCGCCCAGCGCGATCGCCGTGGTCCGCGTCTCCGGCGCGCAAGCCGGCCTGGCGCTGACGACGCTTGCGGGCCGGCTGCCGGCGCCGCGACAGGCGAGCCGCCGGCTGCTCCGGAACGGCGCGGGCCAGTCGATCGACGATGCGGTCGTGCTCTGGTTTCCAGGGCCGGCCAGCGCCACCGGCCAGGACATCGCCGAATTTCACGTCCATGGCGGCCGGGCGGTGCTGGCGGCGCTCCTCGCCGCGCTTTCCGATATTCCGAATACGCGCGCGGCCGAGCCGGGCGAGTTCACGCGGCGCGCCTTCGAGAATGGCAAGCTCGATCTGACCGAGGCCGAGGGGCTCGACGATCTCATTCACGCCGACACCGACCGCCAGCGCCGCCAGGCGCTGCGCCAGTTGCGGGGCCTGCTCGGCGACCGCGCGCGCGACTGGCGCGAGCGCATCATCGAGGCCTCCGCGCTGATCGAGGCCGGCATCGATTTTTCCGATGAAGGCGACGTGCCGGCGGAGCTGAGGGCGCCGGCGGTGAAAGCGATCAAAGCGCTTCACGACGAAATCACAAAAGTGCTTGCGGCACAGGGACATTCTGAACGCCTGCGCGACGGCCTGGTGGTTGCGATCGCCGGCGAGCCGAATGTCGGCAAGTCGACGCTGATCAACCAGCTCGTGCGCCGCGAGGTCGCGATCGTCTCGCCGCATGCCGGCACCACGCGCGACGTGATCGAGGTGCAGCTCGATCTCGACGGCTATCCCGTCACAATCATCGACACCGCCGGCATCCGCGAGACCGACGATCCCGTGGAGCAGGAAGGCGTGCGCCGGGCCCGCGCGCGCGCCGAGGACGCCGATCTGGTGTTGTGGCTGGTGGAGGGCGGGCAAGCCGTCGATCCGGACACAATGCGCTCGCGCTGGACATCCGCGGAGGGTGTTGCTTCGTCCGGCGGCTCGGTCTGGATCGTGCGCAACAAGATCGACCTCGGCGGGGTCGGAGGAGCGGGGGCGAGCGGCGAGTTCGGGATCTCGGCAAGCCGGGGCGACGGCATCCCCGAACTGGTCAACGCGCTGGTGAAATTCGCTTCAGAATTCTTCGGGACCACCGAGGGCGCGATGGTGACCCGGACCCGCCAGCGCGAGTTGTTGAGCCGGGCCTCAGACAGCTTGCGCCGGAGTCTGGACCTTGTAGAAGACGGCGAGGAGCTTGCAGCCGAAGAACTGCGTGCGGCCGCGTATGCCTTGGGCCGGCTCCTGGGCCGGGTGGACGTCGAGCACGTCCTTGGCGCCATCTTTCAGAAGTTCTGTATCGGAAAGTAGCGCTAGTTCTTGATCCTAGAACTAGCGCTTGTTCCATTTCTTCTGTTTCACGTGAAACAGCGGCCCCGCTCGGCTTCTGTTTCAAGTGAAACTGCTTTCGGGTCCAGCCGCTTTCTGTGTAATGGCGGCGTGCTTGCTCCGGCCGGCTTCGGCGGCTCGCTGATGTGGCGAGAGATCACCTTAGATCGGGGCGTGAGGGGCCGGCGGCCCGCCGCACCTCGTCATTGTGAGGAGCCTGTCCATGACGCAATCCAGGTGCCCCACGGAGGAATTCCGGATTGCCTTCAGCGCGCTCGCAATAATGTGGAGATAGCGGTACGGCACATTGCGCTCTCGTGCCCCGGACGTAGCGCAGGGCTTCTTCAGCGGTGCGCTGCAGAGCCGGGGCCCACCTATCAGCAGCTAGAGCATGTTGTTTTTGACTGGAATCGGGATTCCCACTGGGAGCGATTTCTGATTCAACATCCATGCTGGAGGGCGGAGGCCAGCATGGATGACGCGACCCTATTCGGAAGACATCCGGGAACGGGCTTTGGCGCGAGCTGACGCAGGGGAAACGGTTCGTTCGATTGCCGAGGCGCTCCAGATCAGCCCCTCCTGCGTGACGAAGTGGAAGAATCTGAGGCGGGATACCGGAGGCCTGGCGCCCGGCCAGATCGGCGGCCACAAGAAGCGGGTTCTGTCGGATGCCAACGCCGACTGGCTGCGCAAACGCATTCGCTCGGGGCCATTCACCTTGCGCAAGCTGACGCAGGAGCTGGCTGCACGGGGGATCAAGACAGACGTGCGGGCGGTGTGGACTTTTGTTCACGCCGAGGGGCTCAGCTTCAAAAAAAACGCTTCTACCGGCCGAGCAGGATCGCCCAGACGTCGTCCGTAAGCGGACCCGCTGGAAAGCACATCAAGGCAGGATCGACGTCGCACGGTTGGTTTTTATCGACGAGACGTGGATCAAGACCAATATGGCGCCGCTACGCGGCTGGGGGCCTTGTGGACAGCGCCTCCAAGCATCTGCACCTTTCGGCCATTGGAAGACCATGACCTTCATCGCGGCGCTGCGTCACGATCGGATCAGCGCGCCTTGGGTGATCGATGGTCCCATCAATGGTGAGCTCTTCACGCTGTACGTCGAGAAGGTGTTGGCACCCACCCTCGCACCGGGCGAGATCGTCGTTCTCGACAATCTTGGCAGCCATAAGGGCAAAGCGGCTCGCCAAGCCATCCGCGCCAGAGGCGCCCACCGCATCTTCTTGCCGCCATATAGCCCTGACCTCAATCCGATCGAGCAGGTCTTCGCCAAACTCAAACATCTCATGCGAGCTGCCGAGCCCCGTGACGTGGAGGCAACCTGGAGAAAGGCTGGTGAACTCCTCGATCTCTTCTCCGAGACGGAGTGCACCAACTACTTCAAAAACTCAGGCTACGTTTCCGTATAAAAACATCATGCTCTAACCTGCTGCTTGTCGGGTCCCGGCTCTGCGCCGCAACGCAAAGGCGTTGCAGCTTGTCCGGGACACGAGAGTGGGTCAGTAATGAGGTCCCGTGGGATCGATCGCCTGAAAATCGGAGCATCACATTCCCCCCGTTACCGGCTCCGGCTCGTGGGCATTTTGTTTCACGTGAAACAGCATTGATTTCAGCGCGCCTCCTACTGTGCATGGGGTTGTTTTCACGAAAAAGCTTTCGCTCCTCGGGCACCTTGTTTCACGTGAAACGCGCCTCTCCAGTTTCCACTTCCGGCATTCTCGCCTCTGAGCTAGAAGTCCGCCCATGCGACCAGATCGAGCAAGTTTCGACGTCATCGTCATTGGCGGCGGCCACGCCGGCTGTGAGGCCGCGGCTGCCGCGGCCCGGATGGGTGCGGCGACGGCTCTGGTGACGCACCGTTTCTCCACGGTCGGCGCGATGTCCTGCAATCCCGCCATCGGCGGGCTCGGCAAAGGGCATCTGGTTCGCGAGGTCGATGCGCTCGACGGCCTGATGGGCCGTGTGGGCGATGCCGGCGGCATCCAGTTTCGCGTTCTCAATCGCCGCAAGGGCCCCGCTGTGCGTGGTCCCCGGGCCCAGGCAGACCGAAAACTCTATGCGGCGGCGATGCAAGCGGCGATCCGGGAGACCGAAGCCCTCTCCGTCATCGAGGGCGAAGCCGACGAGCTGATCGTGGTCGATGACCGGGTGACCGGACTGTGCCTGGCGGACGGCCGGGAGCTTCGGGCAGGGGCCGTTGTCGTGACCACCGGCACCTTTCTCCGGGGGCTGATCCATCTCGGCGAGAAGAACTGGCCCGCCGGCCGTGTCGGCGAGGCACCTGCGATGGGCCTCTCCAGCTCTTTCGAACGTGCCGGCTTCACTCTCGGACGTCTCAAGACCGGGACTCCGCCGCGCCTGGACGGCACCACGATCGACTGGTCCGCGGTCGAGATGCAGCCCGGCGACGAGCCGCCGGAGCCGTTCTCCGTCATGACGGAGCGGATCACGACGCCGCAGATCCAGTGCGGGATCACCCGGACCACGCCCGCGACCCATGAGGTGATCCGGGCTAACGTCCATCGCTCCCCGATGTACTCCGGCCAGATCAAGAGCTCCGGACCGCGCTATTGTCCCTCCATTGAGGACAAGATCGTCCGCTTCGGCGACCGCGATGGCCACCAGATCTTCCTGGAGCCGGAAGGGCTCGACGATACGACCGTCTATCCCAACGGCATCTCGACTTCGCTTCCCGAAGAGGTCCAGCTTGCGATCCTCGCGACCATTCCCGGCCTGGAGCGGGTGAACATGGTCCGTCCGGGCTACGCCATCGAATACGACCACATCGATCCCCGTGAGCTCGATCCGACCCTGCAGACCAAGCGTCTGCGTGGTCTCTTCCTGGCCGGGCAGATCAACGGCACGACCGGATATGAGGAAGCCGCCGGGCAGGGCATCGTTGCCGGCCTGAATGCCGCGCTCTCAGCCAGCGGTGCGGCGCTCACGGTGTTCGACCGCGCCGACGGCTATCTCGGTGTGATGATCGACGACCTCGTCACCCGGGGGATCAGCGAGCCCTATCGCATGTTCACCTCCAGGGCCGAGTACCGGCTGACGCTGCGGGCCGACAATGCCGACCAGCGTCTGACCGAGAAAGGCATCGCCCTGGGGTGCGTCGGCAGCGCCCGTATCAGGCATCACCGCGCCAAGATGGACGCCCTGAACGCCGCCCGGATGCTGTCGAAGTCTCTGACCATCACCCCGAACGAAGCGATCAAGCACGGGCTGTCGCTGAACCGGGACGGCCAGCGCCGCTCGGCCTTCGAGCTGATGGCCTATCCGGAGATCGGCTGGAGCCAGGTCCGCGCGATCTGGCCGGAGCTGTCGGCCATCGATCCTGTCATCGCCACCCATCTCGAGATCGACGCCAAATACGACGTCTATCTGGAGCGCCAGAGCGCCGACGTTGAGGCCTTCCGGCGCGACGAGGGCATGGTGCTGGCGGAGGTCGATTACCAGCTCGTTCCCGGTCTCTCCAACGAAGTGCGCACCAAGCTGGAGAAGGCACGACCGTTCACCGTCGGCCAGGCCGGCCGGATCGATGGTATGACGCCGGCGGCGCTCGGCATTCTCGCGGCCTACCTCCGCCGCGAGGCACGGAAGACTTCCAAAGCAATCGCATAAGCCAATCGCATAGGCGTTTCACGTGAAACAGCGCGGATCGGGCGGGAATCCACCGCCATCGCGACGACCCGGAGCGGGCGAGGGCGCTGGGCGCCGAATTGAAGGGGGATCAGCCAGCCCGAAGATCAGCAAGACCGCGGCCAATGACGGGGCGCTCGATTCCATCATCGCCGCCGACAAGATCGCCGCTCTCAAGCTCGCTTCCGTTTCACGTGAAACCGAGGAGCGGCTTGATCGCTACATCGCGCTGCTCCGGGAGTGGCAGGCCAAGACCAATCTGGTCGCGCCATCGACCTTGCCACAGCTCTGGACCCGGCACATCGCCGACTCGCTCCAGCTGGTCGATCTCGCGCCGACTGCAAAACGCTGGGCCGATCTCGGCAGCGGCGGCGGATTCCCCGGCGTCGTGCTCGCCTGCGCCATGGCCGGCACACCTGGCGCGAGCGTCCATCTCGTCGAGCGAATCGCCAAGAAGGCCGCCTTTTTGCGTGAAGCGATCCGCGTCACCACATCTCCGGGAGTCGTACATCTCGCTGAGATCGGGGATAATGTGGATAGAATCACCGGCCCCGTCGATTGCGTCACTGCGCGTGCACTGGCTCCGCTACATCAACTCATCGGCTTTGCGGAGCCGCTGATGCGCCAGGGCGCGAAGGCGTTATTTCTCAAGGGTCAAGATGTAGAGGCTGAATTGACCGAAGCCGCTAAATATTGGAATATTCAGCCGCAGCTCCACCAAAGCCGCACGGGCGACGGTTGGATCGTGGAGCTCAATGCCGCTGAACGGCGCAGTTGAGGGGTGAGTGGGGGAATTGCGATGAGCGTGATTGACGAACCGCAGCAGGAACAGACGGCCCAAAAGACCGATGAGGTCCCCCATGGCCATCCGCGCATCCTTGCCTTGGCGAATCAAAAAGGCGGCGTGGGAAAAACAACCACAGCGATCAACCTTGGCACGGCGCTCGCGGCGATCGGTGAGCGCGTCCTGATCGTCGATCTCGATCCGCAGGGCAATGCCTCGACCGGCCTCGGCATCGATCGCCGCAATCGCTCCTGCTCGACCTATGACGTGCTGGTCGGCGAAGCCGCCTTGCGCGAGGCGGTGGTCTCGACCGCGGTGCCGCGGCTGCACATCGCGCCGTCGACCATGGACCTCTCCGGCCTCGAACTCGAGCTCGGCACCACGCCCGGCCGCGCCTTCAAGTTGCGCGACGCGATCGGCGCGCTCAACAACAACGTCTCGCCGGACGCCGACTACACCTATGTGCTGATCGACTGCCCACCCTCGCTCAACCTGCTCACCGTCAACGCGATGGCGGCGTCCGACGCGATCCTGGTGCCGCTGCAGTGCGAGTTCTTCGCGCTCGAAGGTCTGTCGCAACTCTTGCAGACCGTGGAGCAGGTGCGCTCGACGCTCAATCCGAACCTGTCGATCCACGGCATCGTGCTGACCATGTTCGACTCGCGCAACAACCTGTCGAACCAGGTCGTCGCCGACGTCCGCCAGTTCATGGGCGAGAAGGTCTACAAGACCATGATCCCGCGCAATGTGCGCATCTCGGAAGCGCCGTCCTACGGCAAGCCGGTGCTGGTCTACGATCTCAAATGCGTCGGCAGCGAAGCCTATTTGCGGCTTGCCACCGAAGTGATCCAGCGCGAGCGCGAGTTGCGTACGACGCATTGACGCGACGTCGATCCGTAGGATGGGTAGAGCGCAGCGAAACCCATCGCCACGTGCACGGACAGCGATGGGTTTCGCTTCGCTCTACCCATCCTACAAGTTTTGAAATTCAGTTCTGGAGTGCTGCACCGTGAATCCAAGGGAGCTGGCGATGGCCGACGAAGCGCGTTCGCGACTGGGCCGGGGTCTTGCAAGTCTGATCGGCGACGTCGGCGGCGAGGCCCAGCATGTCGATCGTCCGCGCGCGCAGCGCAAGGTGCCGATCGAATTCATCAAGGCCAATCCGCGCAACCCGCGCCGCACCTTTTCGGACACCGAGCTGAAGGAGCTCTCCGACTCCATCAAGCAGCATGGCGTGATCCAGCCGATCGTGGTGCGTCCGGTGAAGGGCGCGCAGGATCGCTACGAGATCATCGCCGGCGAACGGCGCTGGCGCGCCTCGCAGATGGCCGGCCTGCACGAGGTGCCGATCGTTCCGGTCGACATCAGCGACAGCGACGCGCTGGAATTCGCGATCGTCGAGAACGTGCAGCGCGAGGACCTCAACCCGATGGAAGAGGCGCAGGGCTATCACGCGCTCGCCAACGAGTTCAAACGCAGCCAGGACGACATCGCCAAGGTCGTCGGCAAGAGCCGCAGCCACGTCGCCAACATGATGCGGCTGACCAAGCTGCCTGCGGAGGTGCAGGCCTTCATCGCGACCGGCGAGCTGACCGCCGGCCACGCCCGCGCGCTGATCGGCGTGCCCGATCCGCTCGCCGCCGCCAAGCGCATCGTCGAGGAAGGTCTCAACGTCCGCCAGGCCGAAGCGCTCGCGCACGAAGAGGGCGTGCCCGAGCGCAAGCCGCAGAAGGCGCGCGCCAGCGGCGGCAAGGAGAAGGACCCCGATACGATCGATCTGGAGAAGCGCGTCAGCGACGCGCTCGGCCTCAAGGTCACCGTCAATCACCGCGACCCCGGCGGCTCGGTGCAGATCAACTACCGCAACCTCGATCAGCTCGACGAGGTGATGAAGCGGCTGGCCAAGGGCGCGCTGTAGACGCGCCGGCTCTCTAAAGTCCGTCACCCCCGCGCAACGGCGAAGCCGTTGTCGCTGGAGGTGCCGCTTCTTCAGCGGCCCTCGAAGGGCGACGGCCCGGCTGCATCTCGGCCGTTCATCCTTCGAGGCTTCCCGCGCGCCGCATTGCGCCGCGCGGCTCGCGCCTCAGGATGACGGATTTGGTGCTTCGCTCCATCATTGCGGGTGCGTCTGCATCCACCTCGTCATCGCGAGCGCAGCGAAGCAATCCAGAATTTTTCCGCAGAGGGACTCTGGATTGCTTCGCTGCGCTCGCAATGACGTGGCGAGAGAGCGGAGGCCTAGCCCCGCCGTTTTGCATTCGCGGCGATCGCCATCAGCGCGCGCTGGGCGATCGCGGCGGCGAGGGTGGACTGTTTGCGGGTGTCGAGCGCGGCGGTCGCGAGCTGCTCGATCACAGCGGCGAGCCGCGCAGGGCTGAAATTGCGCAGCGCGGTTTCGACCGCGGGCTTTCGTGAAAAATGCAGGCGCGGATAGCCGCCCTCGAGCACGGCAGAGGCAGGCGTGCCGTCGGCAATCGCCAGCGCGGATTTGTGCAGCCACGCCGCCTGGCGCTGCGCGGCGGAGATGATCACGCCGGGATAGGTCCCCGCGATCATCGCCTTTGCAAACTCGGTCTCGACGATGTCGGGCCGCCCGGCGAAGGCGCCGTCGACGATCGGATCGAGCTTCAGCTCCGAGGCATCGGCGACCACCGCCATGACGTCATCCAGCGTGACCTCGCCCTTGCCGTGGGCGTAGAGCGTCAGCTTGCGCAGCTCGTTGCGCGAGGCCTGGCGGTCGCCGCCGAGGAACGACATCAGCGCCGCGCGGGCGTCCTGCGCGATCCGCAAATTCGCGATGCGCAGCTCGTCGTCCATCAGCTTGGCAAGATCGCGCTCGGTGTCGGGATAACAGCCGATCGCCACGGCGGTCTTGGCCTTCTCGCAGGTCTTGCGCAATGGCGATTCCGGGCGGAGCTCGCCGGCCTCGATCACGATGCGGCAATCCTTCACGTTCATCTCGGCGAGCGTCTCGATGCCGCTGGCAAAGCTGCGCGAGCCGGCGCGAATGCGGATGGCGCGGCGGCCGCCGAACAGCGGCACCGTCATGGCCTCGTCGACGAGGCGCGAAGGCTCTGCGGAGAGCTCGTCGCCGTCGAGCTTGACCAGCGAGAATGGGTCGTTGGGATCGTCGACGCTGGACGCGATCAGCGCATCGGCGCGCTCGCGCACCAGACCCGCATCGGGACCGTAGAGCAGGATGATCGGACGGCCCGCATCGGGGCGGGCGAGAAAGGCGTCGATCTCTTTTCCCCGCAGTGCCACCATGGTCCAGATTGTCATTCCGGGGCGCGCGCTGCGCGAACTACGGTGCGCAATTGCGCACCAGAGAATCCAGAGGTTTCGCATCGAGATTCCGGGTTCGCCCTTTGGGCGGCCCGGAATGACGAAATGAACTACGTCCCCGCGGTGAAGAACGAGGCGAGACGGGTCGTGATGTTCTCGGCGATCTCGTTGGCGGCACGATCCTCGGCATCGCGCACGGCGCGGGTGCGCGAGAAGCGCTGATAGGACCCCGGCATATCATAGGACACGCGCGAGAACGTCGAGCCGGTCATCACCGACCGGCCGGTCGCGACCTCGACCAGATTGTACTGGGCGTCGATGCCGAGATTTTCGCTGGTCGGCAGTCCCGTCGTGGCGCTGACGATCAGCGAGGAGCGGGTGGTGGTGAAGCGGATGTCGAGCCGGTGGGTCGGCGGCATGCCCGTCGCCGTGCCGTATAGCTTGAAGGCCAGCGCGTTGCGGATCTCGACGCCGACACGGGCCTCGCGGGAGGCATTGGGCTTGCTGATCGGGGGCAGCTCGACGCCCATCAGCTTCTCGCGCAGGCCCGGGGTGCCGTCGCTGCGCTCGGCGTACATCGGCTGGAAGCAGCCGGCCGTCAGCGCCGCCAGCGCGGCGACTGCCAGCAAGCGGGCTGCGATACGGATCCTAGCCGACAACATTCACGATCCTCTTGGGGACGATGATCACCTTGCGGACGGGCTTGCCGTCCAGCGCCAGCTTTACCGCATCGAGGCCCAAAACGGCAGCCTCGATTTCCGGATTTTGGGCCGCTGTTGCAACTGTGACCTCACCCCGCTTCTTGCCGTTGACCTGGACCACCAAAGTCACGCTGTCTTCAACCAGCAAATCGCGTTCGATTTTGGGCCAATCGGCCTCCGAAACCAGCCCCTTTCGGCCCAGAACCTGCCAGCACTCCTCGGCGAGGTGCGGCATCATCGGTGAGAACAGCTGGACCAGAATCTGGCTGGCCTCCTGGATCGCCCAGGCGAGATCCGGGGCGGGCTGGCCGGGGCGCTGGAGCACTTCCGAGAACGCATTGGTGAATTCGCGGATATGGGCCAGGCAAACGTTGAAGTGCAGCCGCTCGATGCCGGTGGTGACCTTGTCCAGCGCGCCGTGGGCGGCCTTGCGCAAAGCGGTGGCGTCCGGGCCGAAGCTGGCCGGGCGGGCGGCCGGCGCGGCCTTACCGAGCTCGACGGCATCGTTCACCAGCCGCCACAGCCGCTGCACGAAGCGCGAGGCGCCCTGGACGCGCTCGTCGCTCCAGATCACGTCGCGGTCGGGCGGGGAGTCCGACAGCATGAACCAGCGGGCGACGTCGGCGCCATAGGTCTCGATGATGTCGTCGGGGTCGACCGTGTTCTTCTTCGACTTGGACATCTTCTCGATCGGGCCGATCGCGATGTCTTCGCCCGTCGTCAGCAGCGTGGCGCGCCGTCCGTTGCCGCCGACCTCGACCTTCACCTCGGCCGGCTGCACATAGGTGCCGTCAGCCTTCTGGTAGGTCTCGTGCACCACCATGCCTTGCGTGAACATGCCGGCGAACGGCTCGTCCAGCGCGATGTGCCCCGTCGCCTTCATCGCGCGGGTGAAGAAGCGGCTGTAGAGCAGATGCAGGATCGCGTGCTCGACGCCGCCGATATATTGGTCGACCGGCAGCATCCGATTGGCGACCGCAGGCGTCGTCGGCGAAGCCTCGTTCCAGGGATCGGTGAAGCGCGCAAAGTACCAGGACGAGTCCACGAAGGTGTCCATGGTGTCGGTTTCGCGGCTAGCCTTGCCTCCGCATTGCGGGCAGGTGACGTGCTTCCAGGTCGGATGATGATCGAGCGCGTTGCCGGGCTTGTCGAAGGTCGCATCGTCAGGCAGCTTCACGGGCAGGTCGGCATCCGGCACCGGCACCACGTCGCACTTCGGACAGTGAATGACGGGAATCGGGCAGCCCCAATAGCGCTGGCGTGAAATGCCCCAGTCGCGCAGGCGGAAATTGACCTGACGCTCGCCGACCGGCGCGTTGCCGCGCAACTCCGTCTCGAGCCGCTTCGCCACCTCTTCCTTGGCCTGCTCGATGGTCATGCCGTCGAGGAAGCGCGAATTGATTATGCGGCCGTCACCGTCATAGGCGGTGTCGGTGATGACGAAGCTGTTCGGGTCCTGGCCTTCCGGGCATACGACCGGCGTATTGCCGAGATTGTACTTGTTGACGAAGTCGAGGTCGCGCTGGTCGTGTGCGGGGCAGCCGAAGATGGCGCCGGTGCCGTATTCCATCAGCACGAAATTGGCGACATAGACCGGCAGCTTCCAGGAGGGATCGAACGGATGCACCGCGCGGATGCCGGTATCGAAACCCTGCTTCTCTGCAGTGTCGATGATCTCCTGCGCGGTGCCGATCTTCTTGATCTCGGCGATGAACTCCGCGAGCTTAGGGTTCTTCGCCGCGGCGGCCTGCGCCAGCGGATGATCCGCCGAGATCGCCATGAACTTGGCGCCGAACAGCGTGTCCGGGCGGGTCGTGAAGATCTTCAGCTCGCTCTCGCCCGCCGGCGTCGTCGCCGCGTCCAGCGCGAAGCGGATCAACAGCCCCTCCGAGCGGCCGATCCAGTTGCGCTGCATCAGCCGCACCTTGTCGGGCCAGCGGTCCAGCCCGTCCAGCGCCGACAACAGCTCCTGCGAGTACTTCGTGATCTTGAAGACCCACTGGTTCATCTCGCGCTGCTCGACCACGGCGCCGGAACGCCAGCCGCGGCCGTCGATCACCTGCTCGTTGGCGAGCACCGTCATGTCGACGGGGTCCCAGTTCACCTTGCGCTTCTCGCGCTCGGCAAGCCCTGCGCGCAGGAAGTCCAGGAACATCTTCTGCTGGTGCTTGTAATAGGAGGGATCGCAGGTCGCGATCTCCCGCGACCAGTCCAGCGACAGCCCGATCGAGCGGAGCTGCTTCTTCATCGCGGCGATGTTGTCGTAGGTCCAGGCTTTCGGCGCCACCTTGCGCTCGATCGCAGCGTTCTCGGCCGGCAGGCCGAAAGCGTCCCAACCCATCGGGTGCAGCACGTTGAACCCCTTGGCGCGCATGAAGCGGGCCAGCACGTCGCCGAGCGTGTAATTCCGGACATGGCCGATATGGATGCGCCCGGACGGGTAGGGGAACATCTCGAGCACGTAATATTTCGGCCGCGGATCGTCGTTCTTGGAGACGAAGATCGCCTGCTCGTCCCAGAGGCGTTGCCAGCGCGGTTCGGCGTCGCGGGCGTTATAGCGTTCGGAGGTCATGGATTCGTTGGGTTTTCGTGGGTTCGGCCGTCAAGACGGCGGACTAGGCCATAGAAGACCTCGGGGGGTCAATGGGTTGCCGCGCGTTGGAACTTTGACGACGCCTCCGCATAACTACGAGGGCCCGCGTTGGGGTGTGATTAAGGGCTCAATGGCAATTTGCGGCCGGACAAGGCCGCGTTACCGCAAATGGATTCCAGCTTCGACGATCCCGATTACGACTATGCCGCGTCCATCGCTGGGCGGGCGGTGCGGAGCATGGCTGAACAGCGGATTGCGCCGACCCCCGCCAATTTTGCGGTCTGGTACCAATATTTCGCGGGCGGCCACGACGATCTGCGCAACGCAATCGATCTCCTGATCGACCACAATCGTCCGTTCGACACCCGAACCAATCAGGATCTGTTCAACACCTACGTCGCGCCCCAGGTGAGTGCCGTCGTGGTCGACACCTCCGAGCGGCTGCAGGCCGTCATGGGGGCGGCGAAGGAGTTTCTGGCGACTGCGATCGCCGACAATCATTCGCAGATGCAGGTCATCAGCCGGGTCGCCGACCAGGGCAAGGCCGGCGTCGATCCAAAGCTGCTGGTTGCCCAGCTCATGAACGAGCTGGCGCGGGCCGCCACGCGGGCGACGCGGCTGGAGGCAGGCTTTGCGGAAAAGACCCGCGAGCTCGACGTGATCCGCGATTCGCTGTCGCGATCCGAAGAGCGCGCCCGGACCGACACGCTGACCGGGCTGGCGAACCGGCGGGCACTCGATGAATTCCTGCGCAAGGCGCAGACGACCGCGGAATGGGGCGAGCCGCTCAGCGTGCTGATGCTCGACATCGACCACTTCAAGTCCTTCAACGACAATTTCGGCCACGGTGTCGGCGACCAGGTGCTGCGCCTGATGGCCAATGTGCTGCGCGAGAAGGTTCGCGCGCAGGATCTGCCGGCCCGCTATGGCGGCGAGGAGCTGATCGCGGTGCTGCCGGACGCCGATCTGGCCGCTTGTGCCGAGATCGCCGAACGCATCAGGCGCGCGATCGCCGAAGCCACGATCACGCGTCGTTCGACCGGCGAGACCCTGCCCAGTATCAGCGTGTCGATCGGCGTGGCGCAATACCGGGTCGGCGAGACGATGACGGATCTGATCGAGCGCTGCGACCGCGCGCTCTATCTCGCCAAGGGCGGCGGTCGTAATCGTGTCGTGACGGAGATCGAGCTCGAGCGGGCCGGGGCTGCGGGCTGAAGCATGATCCGGAAAAGTGCGAAGCGGTTTTCCGGAAAGATCATGCAAGCGCGATGATGGTTCATCCGAATCGCATCGCGCTTCAGGCGCTCGCCACCATCATCATCTCGGCCGTGCCGGTCGTGATCGCCTGCACGCCGTGCTCGACGACGTTGTTGCGGCCGCGGTGCTTGGCGGCGTAGAGCGCGGCGTCGGCGGCTTCGATCAGGTCGCCTGGGCGAAGGGTCTCGTTCGGCTTGGTCGCAGCGACGCCGATCGAGACCGTGACGATCATGTGGTGCGAGGTGATGTGCGGCAGGCAGAGCCTCAGCACGGCCGAACGCACCTGCTCGCCGATCTCGACGGCGCGCGTCACGTCGGTGTTCGGCAGCAGCAGACAGAACTCCTCGCCGCCGTAGCGGGCCGCGAAGCCCATCGTATCGGCGGCGATGCCGGACAGCGATTCGCCGAGCCGCGTCAGGCAGGAATCGCCTTCGAGATGGCCATAGGTGTCGTTGAACAGCTTGAAATGGTCGACGTCGATCATCAGAAGCGCGAGCTCGCTGCCATATTGCTGCGCGCGCATCCACTCGAAATCCAGCCGGCTCTGGAAGCCGCGGCGATTGGCGAGACCGGACAGCATGTCGATCGAAGCCATCACCGTCAGGCGGTCGTTGCTTGCGAGCAGCTCGCGTTCGCGCTGGCTCAGCCGCGCGGCCATGGCGTTGAACGCGCGGGCCAGCGGCACGAACTCGGCGGGCAGGCGATTGCGCGCGGCGCGGGCCGACAGGTCGCCTTCGCCGACACGCTTGGCCATGTCGGCGAGCATCTCGATCGGCTTGATCACGAGCTTTTCGGCGGCGATCAGCGCGCCGAGCAGGACGAACATGAGCACGAAGGCGAACTGCAGATAGGCGGTACGGATGTCGCGGCTGACCGCGGCGGACACCTTGTCTTCGTCGATGCTGGCGATCAGGCGGGCATTGGTGCCGGCGATGCGGATATAGCTGACCGCGCGGCGGGAGCCGTCGGCGGCGAGGAAGGACAGCGAACCCTCATCCTGATCGGACCGCAGCGCCTTGTCGGCGATCGCGGACATCAGCGGCATGTTGTCGAGCGGACGGCCGACCGCGCTGTGCTGATCGGCCGGTGCCGCCAGCACGGTGCCTACGCCGTCGACCAGCACCGCAGTGATGCCGGCGCGACCGCCCAGATTGTTCATGACCTTCGACATCCAGTCGAGATTGACGGTGGCGAGCACGACGGCATCGGCCACACCGCTGAAGGCGGACACCGGATAAGCCGCCATCACCGTCGGCGACGGCACCGGCCGCGACATGATGAAGTCGCTCAGCACGAAGCGGCCGGTTTCCTGAGCCTGCTGGAAGTACGGCCGGTCACTAAGATCGAGGCCGACATACATGTTGTTGGTGGCGCATTGGATGCGGCCGTCCTGGCCGGCGATCAGAAGCGTGCGGATCCAGGGGAGGCTCGACGGCAGGCTCGCGCGCAGCACGTCGCAGCTCTTGCTGATGCCGCCGGCGGAGGCGCGGATGAAGGCCTCCGATTTCAGGATGGTCTCGACCGACGAGATCACCTGGCGCTGCGCATCGGCGCTGTGCCTTGCCACAATGGTGAATTCAGCCGCAGCCTGCGCGATCTGCCGCGCGCGCGTGTCTTCGAGCGAGCGAATGCGCTCGAGCATCAAGGGCGCCACCAGAATCACCGCGAGCAACGCAAGCCGCGCCCGGATTCCGAGAACCTGCTTGAGTTTCGCTCGTTTGCGGTTGAGACTGACGCTTGCCATTTTCGCTACCCACCCCACGGGCTAAGGTAAAGCGAAGGGTTCAAAAACTGTTTCTTGAACTCGGTAAAATTGGACCTAACCCGGGCTCGGGTCACAGCCAAGAGATGTCATGACAGAAGCCAACGCCGCGCCGGTAACCGGCGATTCACCAAACGCGCTCGCCGCGGTCGAAGCCGAAATTGCACGCGCCTGCAGGGACGCGCAGCGTGACCGCGCCTCCGTCACGCTGATCGCCGTGTCCAAGACGTTCGCGGCGGATGCAATTACCCCGGTTATCGCCGCCGGTCAGCGCGTATTTGGCGAGAATCGGGTGCAGGAGGCCAAAGCCAAGTGGCCGGCATTAACGTCTGCTTATCCCGGTATCGCGCTGCATCTGATCGGGCCGCTGCAATCCAACAAGGCGAAAGAGGCGGTCGCGCTGTTCGACGCCATCCATTCGGTGGACCGTCCGAGCATTTGCCAAGCGTTAGCCAAGGAAATCGAATCCCAGAACAAGCACCCGCAGCTGTTCGTTCAGATCAACACCGGCGAGGAGCCGCAGAAGGCCGGCGTCGCCCCCGGCGAGGCCGATGCCTTCATTGCGAGCTGCCGCGACACCTACGGGTTGACGATCTCCGGATTGATGTGCATCCCGCCGGTCGAGGAGCCGCCCGCCGCGCACTTTGCGCTCACCGCCAAGATCGCCGCGCGCAATGGCTTGACGAATCTCTCGATGGGCATGAGCGCCGATTTCGCCACAGCGATCATGTTAGGTGCCACCCATGTGCGCGTGGGCAGCGCGATCTTCGGGCATAGGTAGTTGCCGTTAGCGAGGGCCTGTCGTGTCCCGGACAAGCCGCAACGCCAACGCGTTGCGGCGCAGAGCCGGGACCCAGAGCAACGCGTTGATGTGCGGCGAAATGGGCCCCGGCTCTGCAGCGCACCGCTAAGGGGCGCTGCGCTGCGTCCGGGGCACGAGCAGCAAATGCTGCACTCGTGATGACGTAGAGGGAGACGGGATCGCAATGACGGCGGCGCCCCTCACCCGATGATGATCTTTGTTCGCGGGCCCAGGCGCCGCAGCAATTGCAGCATCGCAGATTTCGTCATGGAGACGCAGCCGGCGGTCGGGCCGAAATTGTCGCGGGCAAGGTGCAGGAACACCGCGCTGCCGCGGCCGGCGATGCGGGGTCGCGTGTTGTGGTCGATCTCGATGATGAAGTCGTAGAGATGATCGGCGCGCTTGAGCCGGTCGCCGCCCTGCCCCTCCCCGAGCCGGATGCTCTGGTTGTAATGGCGGTCCCGCGGATCCTCGCACCAGGCGTCCGCGTCGGTGATGATCCGGGCCGGCAGGAACGTCCGGGGACGGCTGTGCCGGTCGCCCCGCCACCACAATTGCCTAGGCCGGAAGCTGCCTCTGGGGGTGCCGCCATCGCCCTCGAGCTTGTTGGCGAGAATGCCCCCTCGCCCCAGCGCAACCGGAATGGTCAGCGCTCCGGCCGTCAGCCAGCCCCGCCGCGGATTACCGGCAGCAGGCTTAACGCGGATCGCCGAGAGCGGCCCGGCGATTCGATTCTTGGTGTAACCGACTGAAGCTGCTTTATTTTTCATGTGAACGCGCAATGTCGAATTCATTACAGGACATTCATCAAAACGGCCTGCTATTCTGAGTTAGAGTGCTTCTGGCTTGTGAATCGGTAACAGCCCACTACTTCAACACGAACAACAATAATAACGGCGACCTTAAACTTCCCTCGCGGCTGGGTGCGGCATGGATGCGCGCCGAGCCGGACCCTAAAAGGATGACCCCCCATGGCCAATGCCCGCAAGATCCTCATCGTGGATGACGATACCGATCTGCGCGATACGTTGGTGGAGCAATTATCGCTACACGAAGAATTCGAAGCCTCCGCCGTCGATACCGGCGCCAAGGGCGCCAGCGCCGCGAAGGCCAACTCTCCCGATCTGGTCCTGATGGATGTCGGCCTGCCCGACACCGACGGCCGCGAGGTCGTCCGCTCCTTACGCAAGGGCGGCTTCAAGGCCCCGATCATCATGCTGACCGGGCACGACACCGATTCCGACACGATCTTGGGCCTGGAATCCGGCGCCAACGATTATGTGGCAAAGCCCTTCCGCTTCGCCGTGCTGCTGGCCCGCATCCGCGCCCAGCTCCGCCAGCACGAAGCCAGCGAGGACGCGGTGTTCTCGGTCGGCCCCTACTCCTTCCGTCCCGGCTCGAAGATGCTGACCGCGGCCAATGCCCGCAAGGTCCGTCTCACCGAGAAGGAGACCGCGATTCTCCGCTTCCTCTACCGGGCCGGCCAGATGCCGGTGTCGCGCGAGACCCTGCTCCAGGAGGTCTGGGGCTACAATTCCGGCGTCACGACCCACACGCTGGAAACCCACATCTACCGCCTGCGCCAGAAGATCGAGAAGGATGCCGCCAACCCGGAGATCCTGGTGACGGAAGCCGGTGGCTACAAGCTGGTGCCGTGATACGCTTCGACGGGGTGCGAATCGTTTTAGATCGCATGCCCTCGAGCCTCGGACCTGAATGTCAATCGACGATGATGTAGCGCTTCTCGAGCGTGTCCCGACACTGCGCCTGTTGGGAGACGCCTCGTTGCGCATGCTGGCGATCGGCTCCGAGCAGCGTGACTTCGTCCGCGGCGACGTGCTGTTCAATCTCGGCGACGACGCCGATGCCGGCTTCGTGGTCCAGCGCGGCGCCTTCCGGGTCGAGGACGGCGCCGGCGCCGAAATGATCGCCGGCCCCGGCGCACTGATCGGCGAGCTCGCGCTGGTGGTGCCGATGAAGCGGCCGTCGAGCGCGATCGCGCTGGAGCATTCTTCCGTCATCCGCGTTGCACGCAGCCTGTTCCAGCGCGTGCTCGAAAGCGATCCCGCCGCGGCGGTGCGCCTGCGCGACGAATTCGCGGTGCGCTCCAGCCAGATCGCCAGCGATATCCTGATGGCGGGTGCGAAGCTGACGAGCTGACGTCGGCGCTCTGTTTTGTAGCCCGGATGGAGCGCATTGCAATCCGGGACAGTCTTTCCGCAGGCGAGAATCCCGGATTTCGCTGCGCTCCATCCGGGCTACGGGAGCTCACACCTCCAGCGTCACCGTCACCGGCACATGGTCCGACGGACGCTCCCAGCTGCGGGCATCGCGCAGAATCCTGAAATCGCTGACCGCGTCCTTCAGCGCGCGCGAGACCCAGATGTGGTCGAGCCTGCGGCCGCGATCGCCGACCGTCCAGTCGGGCGAGCGGTAGCTCCACCACGTATAGACCTTCTCCGACATCGGAATGCGATCGCGCGCGACGTCGACCCATTCGCCGGCATCGAGCGCCGCCTTCAGCTTCTCGGTTTCGATCGGCGTGTGCGAGACGACTTTCAGAAGCTGCTTGTGCGACCACACGTCGTTCTCGTGCGGGGCGACGTTGAGATCACCGACCAGGATGTGGCGATCCTCACCGCGCGGATGCAGCGGCTCGCACGCCTTCATCTCGTCGAGGAAGCGGAGCTTGTGATCGAACTTCTCGTTCACGAGGGGATCGGGAATGTCGCCGCCCGCGGGCACGTAGAAATTATGCAGCACCAGCGGTTTTGCGATGCCCGCCTTCTCGCCGAACGACACCGAGATGTGGCGTGAATCGATCTTGTCGCAGAAGGTGCGGATGTCCTTCGATTCGAATGGGATCTTCGAGACGATGGCGACGCCGTGATAGCCCTTCTGCCCGTTCAGCGCGACGTGCTCGTAGCCGAGCCGCTTGAAGCGCTTCAGCGGAAAGGCATCGTCGATGCACTTGGTCTCCTGCAGGCACAGCACCTCCGGCCGCGCGCTCTTGAGAAACTTCGCGACCAGGTCGATGCGCAGCCGCACCGAATTGATGTTCCAGGTTGTCAGGGAAAGACGCATGGGAGCGGTCTAACAAACTCCATTCGTCATGGCCGGGCTTGACCCGGCCATCCACGTCTTTTTGTCCGATCCGAAACGTGGATGCCCGGGACAAGCCCGGGCATGACGGTCATCCGAGCGGCCATCAACCTCTCAACCCGGCGACGGCGTGCCGTAATTGGTGAAATCGATCTTGAACATGTTGGGGTCGAGCTTCTTGCTCGAATCCAGATTGTACACCGCGACCGTCGTGTCATAGCCCTGCGGGTCGGTGACGGTCCACTGCTTGAGCTGGCCGTCCTTGGCGCCGAACATCAGCAGGAGGCGGCTGGTGCCGACCAGAGCCTGCTTCTCCTCGATGGTGACGCTGACATAGACGTCGTCGGCGGAAACGGCGACGACGTTGGTGTCCTTCATCAGGTCGATGCGGTCGGACAACAGAAAGCGCAGCGGCGTCTGCGACAGCGGATAGATGTCCTGGGTCGCAAGCTTGCGGTCGCGCACCACGAGCGAGGATCCGTCGGCGATGATGTCGATCGGGCTCGGGGCGTCGTATTCGAACCGCACCTTGCCGGGCTTCTGGATGTAGAAATCGCCCTGCGTCTTGCTACCGTCGGGGCCGACCTGGACGAAATTCCCGACCAATGTCTGCAGCGACGACAGATAGGCGCTGACCTTGGCCGCCTGCGCCTTCTGGTTGGCATCGAAGGTCTGAAAGATGCTGCTCGGAACGTTGCGCCGCGGATCCGGGATTACGGGGTTGGGCGGCGCCTGGGTTGCGCCGGTGACGGCCGGTCCGCCGGCGGACGCGCCGCCGTCACGCCCCTTCGGCGCAGGCTTCGGCACCGGAACGGTCTGCGCGAACGACGCAGCGGTCACCATCGCGGCGGTGACGAGAAGCACGCCGGCCATGCGCGCGCTTCGCGCAGCGATGGAGGCCGTGAATCGAATGTCCGGATGTCTGATCAACGCGTCGTCCTGTATGGCTGGGCGCCCTTTTACCGTGATTTCGGGCAAAAGCAGATATCGAATTTGCGTGAAATGATGTTCAGAGGCTCCTCGCCTCACATATGGCTGTCTTCTTCCTCGACCAGAATCTCGCGCTTGCCGGCATGGTTGGCGGGACCGACGATGCCCTCCAGTTCCATGCGCTCCATCAACGATGCAGCGCGGTTATAGCCGATCTGCAGACGGCGCTGGATGTAGCTGGTCGAGGCCTTGCGGTCGCGCTTGACGATCGCAACCGCCTGCTGGAAGAGATCGCCGCCGCCATCCCCGCCCATGCCGGTTGCGTCGAACACGGCACCGTCCTCGTCCTCGGTCGGCTCTTCGGCGGTGACGGCTTCGAGATATTCCGGCTGTCCTTGCGTCTTGAGGTGACGCACCACCTTCTCGACTTCCTCGTCGGAGGCGAACGGTCCGTGCACGCGGCTGATACGGCCACCGCCCGCCATGTAGAGCATGTCGCCCTGGCCGAGCAGCTGCTCGGCGCCCATCTCGCCCAGAATGGTGCGGCTGTCGATCTTGGACGTGACCTGGAAGGCGATGCGGGTCGGGAAGTTCGCCTTGATGGTGCCGGTGATGACGTCGACCGACGGACGCTGCGTCGCCAGGATCACATGCAGGCCTGCGGCGCGCGCCATCTGCGCGAGGCGCTGCACCGCGCCTTCGATGTCCTTGCCGGCGACCATCATCAGGTCGGCCATTTCGTCGACGATGATGACGATGTAGGGCAGCGGGTCGAGCGAGAGCTTCTCTTCCTCGTAAATCGCCTTGCCGGTCTCCTTGTCGAAGCCGGTGTGCACCGTGCGCGTCGGCTCCTCGCCCTTGGCCTTCAATTCGAGCAGGCGCGTGTTGTAGCCGTCGATGTTGCGCACACCGAGCTTGGCCATGTTCTTGTAGCGCTCCTCCATCTCGCGCACGGCCCATTTCAGTGCGACCACCGCCTTCTTCGGATCGGTCACGACAGGCGTGAGCAGATGGGGGATGCCGTCATAGACGGAGAGCTCGAGCATCTTCGGATCGACCATGATCAGGCGGCACTGGTCCGGGCGCAGCCTGTAGACCAGGCTGAGGATCATGGTGTTGATCGCGACCGACTTGCCCGAGCCGGTGGTACCGGCGATCAGCATGTGCGGCGTGCGCGCGAGGTCGATGATGACGGGTTCGCCGCCAATGGTCTTGCCAAGGCAGAGCGGCAGCTTTGCAACCGTCTCGGTCGCCTCCTTCGCCACCAGCAATTCGCGCAAGTAGACCTTCTCGCGATGCGCGTTCGGCAGCTCGATGCCGATCGCGTTGCGCCCGGGCACGACGGCGACGCGCGCCGACAGCGCGCTCATCGAGCGGGCGATGTCGTCGGCAAGGCCGATCACGCGCGAGGACTTGATGCCCGGCGCCGGCTCCAGCTCGTACAGCGTAACGACGGGACCCGGATTGGCCTTCACGATCTCGCCGCGCACGCCGAAATCCTGCAGCACGCCTTCGAGCGAACGGGAATTGTTCTCCAGCTCGGCCTTGCTGAGCGGCTGGCGATCGCCGGCCTTCGGTGCGGCCAGCATGGAGACGGAGGGAAGATCGAACTTGTCGGAGGATTTCTTGGAAGCGGCCTTCGGCGCAGCCTTCTTCTTCGGAGCACGCGCGGCGGGCTCCTCCTCTTCCTCCTCCTCGTCGTCCACGTCCTCTTCGTGCTCGTCCTCGTCGTCCTCGTCGTGAGACTGCGGCGAGATCGACGGCGCGGAGCGGCTGCCGCCGAGATTCGGCTCCTGGCGGCTGAAGGCGACCGCCTTGGTCTTCGGACCGCTCGAGACCAGCGAGCGGTAGGCAGCGCCAAGCAGCCAGATCAGCCGCGCCTTGGTGCTCATCAGCGCATGGAACAGCCAGCCCAGCGAGACCGAGCCGCGATCGCTCTCCTCGTCTTCGTCGAGCGGCTTGTCGTCGTCCTCGATCTCCGCGAGCTCGTCGTCATGCTCGCGTGCGCCGAGGCCGCAGGCGATCAGGAAGGTCGCGGTCATCGCGGCGAACAGGATCGTGCCCAGCACGATGCGATAGATCATGCCGGCCGGTCCGAAGATCACCGCGGGCGCGCGCACCAGCGCATCGCCGACCACGCCGCCGAGGCCGGTCGGCAGCGGCCAGGCACCGCCATGCTGAAAGCAACTGACGAAGCCTGCCGCGATCACCGTGCAGAGAATCCAGGAGCCGAGCCGCAGCGCCTCGCGATCGAACGGGCGATGCGTCATCATGCGCCAGCCCCAGACCGCAACGGTCAGGACCAGCATGATCGCGCCGAGCCCCAGGATCTGCATCGCGAGATCGGCGCCGATCGCGCCGGCATAGCCGAGGATGTTGCGGATCGGCCGCGAGGTCGCGTGGCTGAGGCTGGGATCCTGCACCGACCACGTCATCAGCGCCGCCGCGGCGACGCCCGCCAGCGCGATCAGGCCGAGGCCGGTGAGCTCGCGCATGCGCCGCGCCAGCCCCTCGCGGATCGAGGGCGGCAGATGGCCGACCAGAGGAATGACGCGTTCGATTGCCGACATGCTCACGGGCCCCGCCTAACCCAGAGTCTCGACCAGCCGGTGCAGCGCCTGCGCCGTGGTCTCGCCGTCCTGCACCAGCGCGAGGCGGATATAGCCTGCGCCGGGATTGAATCCGTCAGGCTGCCGTCGCGCCAGGAAGCTGCCGGGCACCACGCGCACGCCAGCTTCCCTGAACAGCTTGAGCGTCACCGACACGTCGTCGCCGATCTCGGAGGTGTTGAGCCAGACGCAGAAGCCGGCATCGGGCCGGCGATAGCCGTAACGATTGCCGATGATCTGGTCGGCGAGATCGAACTTGATGCGGTACAGCCGCCGATTCTCCTCGACATGCGCCTCGTCGCCGTAGGCGACCGTCGCGACATGCTGCAGCGGCACCGGCACCTGGGGCGCTGCGATGTTGCGCAGCTCGAGGAACATGCCGATGAATTTCCTGTCGCCGGCGGCGAAGCCGACGCGCAGGCCCGGCAGGTTGGAGCGCTTGGACAGCGACTGGAACGCGATCACGCGCGTGAAGTCGGGGCCGGCGCATTCCAGTGCGCTGCCGGGAGCCTCGCGGGTGTAGATCTCGGAATAACATTCGTCGCTGAGGATCACGAAGCCATAGCGGTCGGCGAGCTGCTTCAAGCGCTTGAAATAATCGGGGCTCGCGACCGAGCCCTGCGGATTGGCGGGCGAAGCCAGATAGAACGCCACCGTGCGCGCCAGCGTCGCTTCGTCGATGGCGTCGAGATCGGGCAGGAAGCCGTTCTCGACTGTCGTCGGCAGATGGACCGGCTCGCAAGCGGCCGCAAGAGCACCCGCACCGTAGACCGGATAGAACGGGTTCGGCATCAGGATCGCGGGCTTGCCTGGACGCGGGCCGACATAGCGGGCGGCGGCGATCGCGGCGAGGAACAGCCCCTCGCGGCTGCCATTGAGGACGAGAATCTCGCTTCGGGGGTCGAGCGACCGCGGCAGCTTGAAACGCGATGACAGCCATGCGCCGGCGGCGTTGCGGAACGGCTCGGTGCCCTGGTTCATCGGGTAGCGGCCGAAATCCGCGATGTGCTTGGCCAGCACCGGGCCGACGAAGTCGGGTACGGGATGCTGGGGCTCGCCGACCGCAAGCGAAATCAAAGGCTTGCCCGGCTGATGCGGGGCCAGCAGCTCGTTCAGCCGGACGAAGGGCGAGCGTTCGGAATCGGAGCCATTACCGCCCTGCGGCGCACGGGATGAAGCGGTCAGAGCCATTCGTTGGGCGCCAGTACTCTTGGAACGGCCGGTCGCACCAAGGCGCCGGCGGGAAGCGGTTCAGTTCACCATAGATAGGGCGAGGTTAAGACGCGATTAACCATCGGCCGCCGACCCCGTCCAGAGCGGGAATAATGGGGCCGGATGTTTCGGCGACGTCATGGCCGGGCCTGTCCCGGCCACCCACGGCCTTTCCGGCGCGACATCCAAGAACGTGGATGCCCGGGACAAGCCCGGGCATGACGAGTTTGGCGGCATAAGCGCGCTCAGCGCCCCGGCAGCTTCTCGAACGTCTTCATTCCTGCGGGGATGGTGTGGAATTCCTGCATGTCGCAGGTGTAGATCGCCATCTGCGGCTGGAACTGCGCCGGTTCGTCGAGCGTGCCGACCTTCAGGATCGCGGCGGGCAGGCCCGGAACCTTGGTCACGAGATGCGTGCCGCATTCGGCGCAGAATTCGCGCGTGACGGCGCGCTCGAGGTCCTTGCGCGTGAACTGCTTGGGTTGACCGGTGATGTAGGTGAAGCCGGCCGCCGGCATCGCGATGAAGGTGTTGGGCGCGCCGCCCGAGATGTACTGGCACTCGCGGCAATGACACTGCGCCTGCATCATCGCGTCGCCCTCGGCCACGTAGCGCACCTCGCCGCAATAGCATCCACCTTCCAAGCGCATGACGACCTCCCGATTGTTATCTTTGTGGTCGATATTTCTGCGCCGGCCGCGCGGAATGGCAATGCTATTCTTCAACGCCCCGCGTCAAAAGAAAGGGGCTCCAGCTTGCGCTGGAGCCCCTCAACGGCCAGGGCATTGCCGGGTATGTGCCCGAACCGTAGTTGTGGACGCGGTCTCAGAAGAGACCGCGCCCGGGAGGAGAGGGTTACATGTTGTAGGCGCGCTCGGTGTGCTCGGTGATGTCGAGGCCTTCACGCTCGCTCTCGACATTGGCGCGGAGGCCAACGATCACATCGACGACCTTGTAGAGGATCGCCGAACCGACGCCCGACCACACCAGCGTGGTGGCGACAGCCTTGAGCTGAGCAAGCACCTGGACCGTGAAGTCGTAGTCGGCGACCTTCGGCGGGATCGCGGTGTAGTCGATGATGCCGGCGCCGCCGAGGGCGGGGTTGACGAGAATGCCGGTGCCGATGGCGCCGACGATGCCGCCGATGCAGTGCACGCCGAACACGTCGAGCGAGTCATCGTAGCCGAGTGCGTTCTTCACGACGGTGCAGAAGAACAGGCAGACCACGCCGACCACAAGGCCGAGGACGATCGCGCCCATGACGCCGGCGAAGCCGGCCGCAGGCGTGACGGCCACGAGGCCCGCGACAGCGCCGGAGATGACGCCCAGCACGGAGGGATGGCCCTTGATGATCCACTCCGCGAACATCCACGACAGCGCAGCGGCCGCGGTGGCGACGAAGGAGTTGGTCATGGCGAGCGCAGCGCCGCCGCTGGCTTCGAGGTTGGAGCCGGCGTTGAAGCCGAACCAGCCGACCCAGAGCAGCGAGGCGCCGATCATCGACATGGTCAGCGAGTGCGGAGCCATCAGCTCCTTGCCGTAGCCGACGCGCTTGCCGATCAGGAGAGCGCCGACGAGGCCTGCGATGCCGGCGTTGATGTGCACCACGGTGCCGCCCGCGAAGTCGATGGCGCCCATCTTGAAGATCCAGCCGGCGTCGGCGTTGATCTCGTCGAGCTTGGCCTGCGCCGCAGTCTTCGCCGCCGCATCACCCGCCGCAGCGAGCGCCTTGGCAGCGTCCTGGATCATGTCCGGGCCGGGCCAGTACCAGACCATGTGCGCGATCGGGAAGTAGATCAGCGTGACCCAGAGCGGGATGAACAGAGCGATCGCCGAGAACTTCATACGCTCGGCGAAGGCGCCGACGATGAGGGCGGGCGTGATCGCGGCGAAGGTCATCTGGAAGCACACATAGATGAGCTCCGAGATGTTGGCGTCGACCGAGAAGGTCGCGGCCTTCGAATCGGTGGTGACGCCCATCATGAAGGCCTTGGAGAAGCCGCCGATGAAGTCGGAGCCGCCGGTGAAGGCGAGGCTGTAGCCGTACACGGCCCAGATCACGGTGACGACGCAGACGGTATAGAACACCTGCATCAGGACCGAGAGCATGTTCTTGGAACGGACGAGACCGCCGTAGAACAGTGCGAGGCCGGGGATCGTCATCAACAGCACCAGCACTGTCGATGTCAGCATCCAGGCGTTGTCTCCCTTGTTGACCGTTGGCTCGGCGTAGGCTGCGGTCGCAGCGAACAGGCCGACTGCGAGAGCCGCCAATCCCGCGCCATAGGGACGCTTGAACGTCATATTGTTTACTCCTGCTTGGATAAGGTTGAGCGCGAAATCAGAGGGCCGCGGCATCGGCCTCGCCGGTGCGGATGCGCACCGCGTGGTCGAGGTTGATGACGAAGATCTTGCCGTCGCCGATCTGTCCGGTTTTCGCCGCGGACGTGATGGCGTCGATGGTCTTGTCGACCTGGTCGGAGGCGACAGCGACCTCGATCTTGATCTTGGGCAGGAAGCTCACGGCATATTCGGCACCGCGATAGATTTCCGTATGGCCCTTCTGGCGGCCATACCCCTTGACTTCCGTCACCGTGAGACCGTGAACGCCGATGGCGGTCAGGGCGTCACGGACTTCTTCAAGCTTGAATGGCTTGATGATCGCCATAACAATTTTCATGGGTCCTATCCCCGCTTGGGCCCGGTCCGGACGTGGCCGGGCGTTCTCGACTGGTTCGCCACGAGGGAGAAGTTTCACTACGCGGGCACAGCCGGGACCCCTAGAATCAAATGCCGTGCCAGATCAGGCGTGTTGCCTAACGGATTATGAAGACGGGCGTTTTCGCGTTTGACGGGTATGGCAACGCAGTGCGGTATTACGTCGCGCTCAAAACGTGGTCACGCCTGCTCAAAATGCGGGCAAGACAGCCTCCCGACACAATGTTGCTCACGTGTCGGGCAGCAGGAAGGTAATTACGTAGCATCGGCGCCTATTGCAGGGCTTCACCGTGCTGCGAAATATCCAGCCCCTCAAGCTCGTGCTCACGGGATACGCGCAAGGGCACGAACAGGCCGACCAGCTTGAGCAGGATGAAACTGACGCCCGCCGACCAGACAAAGGTCACGGCGACCCCATAAAACTGGATCAGGAGCTGCTGCGGATGGCCCTCCAGCAGGCCGGCGGTGCCGCCGATGGCGCTGGTGGCGAACACGCCGCCGAGCAGGGTCCCGGTCAGGCCGCCGATGCCGTGGACGCCGAAGACGTCGAGCGAATCGTCGTAGTCGAAGCGGTGCTTCAGCCAGGTACAGGCCCAGTAGCAGACCGCACCGGCAATGATGCCGATGACGATGCCGTGCCATGGCGCGACGAAGCCCGAGGCCGGCGTGATGGTGCCGAGACCTGCGACCGCGCCGGAGATCATGCCGAGCACCGAGGGCTTGCGCCGCGTCGACCATTCGATCGCGCCCCAGGTCAGCGCGCCCGCGCAGGCGGCAAGATGGGTCGCGATGATCGCCATCACCGCGCGTGAGTTCGCCCCGAGCGCCGAGCCGCCGTTGAAGCCGAACCAGCCGACCCACAACAGGCCGGTGCCCATCACCGCGAGCGACAGATCGAACGGCGAGAGATTCTCGGTGCCGTAGCCTTGACGGCGTCCCATCACCTTGGCCGCAACGAGGCCGCCGGTGCCGGCGGACAGATGCACGACGAGACCGCCGGCGAAATCGAGGACGCCCATGCTGGCGAGGAAACCGCCGCCCCACACCCAATGCGCCAGCGGAATGTAGACGAAGATGAACCAGGCGACCGAGAACAGCAGATAGGCGGAGAACCGCATCCGGTCGGCGACCGAGCCCGCGACCAGCGCCACCGTGATGATGGCAAACGTCATCTGGTACAGCATGAACAACGCTTCCGGGATGGTCTTCGCCGCCGGATTGACGCTGTCCATGGTCATGCCGGCGAGAAACCAGCGATCGAGCGTGCCGATCCAGGGGCCGTCGCCGACGAAGCACAGCGAATAGCCGAACGCCACCCAGAGAATGGAGATCAGCGTCACCGCGGCGAGGCTCTGCGCCATGGTGGCGAGCACGTTCTTCTTGCGCACCATGCCGGAATAGAACAGCGCAAGTCCCGGGATCGTCATCATCAGCACCAGCGCTGTCGCGACGATCATCCAGGCCGTGTCGGCGGTGTTGATCTCGTTGGCCTGCGCGTGCGCCGGCGCGGCCATCACCAACGCAACTCCCATCGGCGCAGCCATAGCAGCTGCGCGGCGCAACAATCCCGCCATGTCATTCCCCCCGGCATCAATTGGCGTCGCACGCTGTGGCGTCGTTGCCCGGTGCGATCGAAGAAGATCAAGGCGTTTTCGAGCGAAGCGGATACCGGCTCGCGCAGGAAAAACGCGTCAAACAGAATTCAGAGCGCGTCGCTGTCGGTCTCGCCGGTGCGGATGCGCAGCGCGTGGTCGATCGGCGTGACGAAGATCTTGCCGTCACCGATCTGCCCGGTGCGGGCCGTCGAGGTGATCACGGCGACCGCCTTGTCGGCGACGTCGGAGGCGACCGCGATCTCGATGCGCAGCTTCGGCAGGAAGTTCACGACATATTCGGCGCCGCGATAGATCTCGGTGTGGCCCTTCTGACGGCCATAGCCCTTCACCTCGGTCACGGTCATGCCGTGCACGCCGATCGCCGTCAGGGCCTGGCGGACCTCATCGAGCTTGAAGGGTTTGATGATGGCGACGACGAGTTTCATGGTCAGACCTATTCCCCGGGATGCGCTGCGCCGCATGTCCCCGGCGCTGCGTCAATCTGGCATCTTTCCGGGCAAATGGCACAAAAAAGTTGCAGATTGAAGCGGAAAAACGTTTGGCCAAGGGCGGTCATGTGAACGGCCGCCTCTGTACAGGGCAGCTGTTCATCCTCCACAATGCATTTTTGGCATGGATGCGGTGAACCCAGGCGTCCCGGCCGGTACATACGTAAGTTCGAGGGGGACGTTCCATGGCGAGTTGGTTCTACGCATCCGAGGGCAAGCAGCAGGGGCCCTTTCCGGAAGGGCAATTCCGCGATCTCGTCGCCCAGGGCGTCGTGCGTCCGGACACGCTGGTGTGGACCGAGGGCATGGCCGGCTGGCAGAAGGCCGCCGAAATTCCCGGCCTGATTGGCGGCGGTGCGCCGCCGATGGTCCCAGGCGGCGGGCCCCCGATGATGAATGCCGGTGGTTACGGCGGCGCAGCGCGCGGCGGATCACTCGCCGTCGATTTTGGCATCTGGGACTTCACCTGGCGCACGCTCGTGCTCGCGATCGGCTCGTGCTTCATCATCCCAGTGCCATGGCTGTTCGTCTGGTACACGAAATGGATCGTGCCCTGCATCAAGGTCCCCGGGCGCCCCAATCTCAGCTTCACCGGCAGCGCGATGACGCTGGTGCCCTGGTTTTTCGGCTTCATCGTTCTGGCGATCGCGCTCGGCTTCGTCGGCAGCCAGTTGCTCAGCAATCTGCTGTTTATCGTCCAGATCGTGCTCTACTGGCTGCTGATCAAATGGATGATCGCGAACCTCGCCTCCAACGAGCAGCCGCTGGGCTTGAGCTTCACCGGCTCGGTCTGGGCCTATATCGGCTGGAATCTGCTGTTCGCGATTTCCATTATCACCATCATCGGCTGGGCCTGGGTGGCTGCGGCCCAGATGCGCTGGTTCTGCCGCAGCATCGAAGGCACGCGGCGCGAGATCATATTCAAGGGCTCGGGTCTCGACATTCTCTGGCGCGGCATCGTGGCTGCGATCCTGTGCAGCCTCATCATCCCGATCCCGTGGGTGTATCGCTGGATCATGAACTGGTTCGCCTCGCAGACCGAGCTCGCGCCGCGCGGCGCGCTGGGGGCATGATCTGAGAGGCTTCAAGCGCTACTCGTCGCGCTTGAAGCGATCAGGCCTTCCGCTCGCGCACCGAGCCTTCCTGTGCGACGGAGGCGACCAGCGTGCCGTCCGGCTTGAAGATCGAGCCCCGGGTCAGGCCGCGGCCCGATTGCGCGCTCGGCGAATCCTGCGCATAGAGCAGCCATTCGTCGGCGCGGAACGGGCGGTGAAACCACATCGCGTGGTCGAGGCTCGCCGGCATCATGCGCTTGTCGAACAGCGTACGGCCATAGCGCGCCATGATCGCGTCGAGCAGCGAGAAGTCCGAGGCGTAGGCGAGCGCGCACATGTGCAGCGCCGGGTCGTCGGGCAGCTTCGCGGCGGTCTTGATCCAGACGTGGATGCGGCCGTCGTCGATCTTCTGGCCGAAGTAACGGCCGAGCTCGACCGGGCGCAGCTCGATCGGCCGATCGGATTCGTAGTAGCGGCGGATGAAGTCCGGCATCTCCTTGAACATCGGCTGCTTAGCCACCTCCTCCGCCGTGAGCTTTTCCGGCGGCGGCACGTCCGGCATCTTGTCCTGGTGGTCGAACGCGGTGTCCTCGTCGGCGTGGAACGACACCATGATCGAGAAGATCGCGTTGCCGTGCTGGATCGCGGTGACGCGGCGGGTCGAATAGCTCTTGCCGTCGCGCAGACGCTCGACCTGGTAGATGATCGGGATCTGCGGATCGCCCGGCAGGATGAAATAACAATGCAGCGAATGCGGCAGCCGGCCCTCGACGGTGCGGCAGGCCGCGACCATCGCCTGCCCGATCACCTGGCCGCCGAACACCCGCTGCCAGCTCGTCTTCGGGCTGTTGCCGCGGAACAGGTTCACCTCGAGCTGCTCGAGGTCGAGGATCGCGATCAGGTCGATCAGGCCTTTGGACATGACTTGCGCTTTCTAATGATGCGTCATTCCGGGGCGCACGCAGTGCGAACCCGGAATCTCGAGCTGATAAACCTCTGGATTCCGGGTTTCGCGCGTTGCGCGCCCCGGAATGACGGAACGAGGGGCTAGCCGCCCTCGTTTCACCGCACTGTTTCGCCCAGCTCAAGTCTGCTAGCAAGACCGAGAATTGACCGGGAAGCTTGGTATGTCGGTACAGGGTAGCATTGTCATTGGCGGCGGCGCGTTTGCCGGGCTCGCGCTGGCCTTGGCGCTGCGCCAGGGGCTCGGGCCCGAGATCCCCGTCGTCGTCGCCGATCCCGCGCTCGGCACGCGGCCGAGCCGCGACCCCCGCGCCACCGCGATCGTGGCCGCCTGCCGCCGCCTGTTCGAGACGATCGGTGCCTGGGACGACGTCCGGGGCGAGGCGCAGCCGATCCTCGACATGGTCGTCACCGATTCCAGGCTGGAGGACGCCACCCGACCGGTGTTCCTGAACTTTGCCGGCGACGTGGCGCCGGGCGAGCCCTTCGCACATATGGTCGAGAACCGCCGCCTGATCGATACGCTGGTGGTGCGAGCGGAGGCCGAGGGCATCGATCTCCGCGCCACCCCGGTCGCGTCTTACGATGCCCGCTCCGACGGCATCGACGTCACGCTCGGCGACGGCAGTGTGATCGCCGCGAGCCTCTTGGTCGCCGCCGATGGCGCGCGCTCGAAATTGCGCGAGCGCGCCGGCATCGTCACCCATGGCTGGGAGTACGACCAATCCGGCATCGTCGTCACCGTCGGCCACGAGCGCGACCATGAAGGCCGCGCCGAAGAGCACTTCTTGCCGGCCGGTCCCTTCGCGATCCTGCCGCTCACCGGAAAACGCTCGTCGCTGGTGTGGACCGAGCGCCGCACTGAGGCCGCGCGCATCATCGGCCTCAGCGAGGAGGAATTCCACGCGGAGCTCGAGCAGCGCTTCGGCCTGCATCTCGGCGAGGTCAAGGCGCTCGACAAGCCGCGGGCATTTCCGCTGTCTTATTTCGTCGCGCGGTCCTTCGTCGCCGAGCGGCTCGCGCTGGTCGGCGATGCCGCCCATGTCATCCATCCGATCGCGGGTCAGGGCCTCAACATGGGCCTGAAGGACGTCGCTGCGCTGGCGGAAGTGGTGGTCGATGCCGCGCGGCTCGGCATGGATATCGGCGGGGCGGACGTGCTCGAACGCTACCAGCGCTGGCGCCGCTTCGACACAGTGGCGATGGGCGTCGCCACCAACTCGCTGAACTTCCTGTTCTCCAACCAGTCGACGCTGCTGCGCACGGTACGCGACATCGGCCTCGGCCTCGTCGACCGCGCCCCGCCGCTGAAGAATCTCTTCATCCGTCAGGCCGCAGGCCTGACCGGCGAGGTGCCGCGGCTGTTGAAGGGCGAGGCGTTGTAAGCGAAGCTTCGTAGCCCGGATGGAGCGCAGCGCAATCCGGGGCCGGTGCATCAACGCGGAAAGTCCCGGATTTCGCTGCGCTCCATCCAGGCTACAAGAATCAATCGATCTTGCGCGCCTCTTCCGGCAGCATGATCGGGATGCCGTCGCGAATGGGATAGGCGAGCTTGGCGCTGCGCGAGATCAGCTCCTGCCGCTCGGAGTCGAATTCGAGCGGGCCCTTGGTCAGCGGGCAGACCAGGATCTCCAGCAATTTGGGATCGACGCTGGCTTCGGGACGTTCGGTGGGCGCGTTCATGGCAGTCTCCGGCACTCGCTTGCCTTTACCATAGAAATTCGCACCCGCCATCAGGGGTTCAGGTTGTTGTTTACGCATGATCTTTCCGGAAAGCCGCTTCGCACTTTTCCGGATCATGCTTTAGGCGGAGACCATCGCCAGGAGCTCGTCGAGCATGGTCTGCAGCCGCGCGGCCGTGATTGACGGGCCCGACAGGGCGAAACCGAGAAATGTCCAGTACAGGATCTGCGCGCGGGCCTGCGCCGTTGCCGGGGCCTGCCCACGCTTCTGCAGCAGCTCTTCGATATAGTCGAGCCTGCGGCGGTCGATTGCGCGCACCGCCCCTTGCGCGCTCGCATCGAACGCCGCCCAATTGCGCACGGCGCGCTCGAGGTCGAGCCGCGCGCCGAAGGATCTCCGCAGCAGTATCCTGAGCGGCTCGTCGCTGGCCGCTTCGACGTCGGCGATGATCTGCTCGGCCGCGATCTCGCGCCAGCGCTTCAGCACGGCGGCGTGAAACGCGGCCAGATCGGCGAAATGCCAATAGAAGCTGCCGCGCGACACACCCATGGCCTTGGCGAGCGGATCGGCCTTCAGCGCCGTGAAGCCGCTCTTGGCCAGTGCCTTGAGGCCCTGGCTGGTCCAGTCGTCGGCGGAGAGCTGTTCGGTCATGTCGGATTCCGCGAGCGCCATACACTAGTGTATTGACAGCTGGTCGCAAGCGGATACATTGCCATACAGTACTGTACGGACGAAGCGTTCCCATGCGCGACCTTCTCCTGCAATGTTCTGGTATCGCCGCGATCCTCATCGCGCTGATCCACGGCCTGATCGGCGAGACCAAGGTCTTCGCCCGCGCCAGCATCGAGCCGCCGCGCCTTCGCACGCTGATCCGTTTGGTATGGCAGGCCGGTACCGTGGCGTGGATCGGCGGCGGCGTGCTGCTGCTGGTTGCACCTCACCTGGACTCCGGCCTCGCCCGGCACTGGATCGTGGCCACGCTTGCCGTCGTGTTCGGCTTTGCGGCTCTCGCCAATGCCCTCGCCACGCGCGGCCGCCATTTCGGTTGGGTCGGCATGAGCGCGGTCGTCGCGCTCGCGGTGGCCGGCTATTAGCGGCGCGCAGCGGGCTGTGAGGCGTAAGGCCGCAGCGGTCGGACGAATCCGCATTCTCCGCAGAAAGCCCTCGCGTTTTCGCTCATGTTAGAACCAGTCTAAATCCAACAATAGAACTTATCTAAAGCGGCCGTCACCGATTGACTTCACCACCCTCTTTGCTTCCTTCGGTGTGCTCCGCGGCTCCGCGCAGCGCCCACGGCAGAGAGGAGAAGTTCGTGAAGGTCATTCGTGTTGTTGCCATTGCACTGACGATCGGGATTGGCGCGGGATCGACGGCCATGGCCGACGGTTTCAAGGATTGCACCAAGCTCGACAAGGCGTCGTGGAAGCCGGCCAGCGAAGCCGAAGCCAAGGCCAAGGCACTGGGCTATGAGGTGCGGCGCTCCAAGGTCGAAGGCTCCTGCTACGAGGTCTACGGCGTCAAGGAAGGCAAGCTCTACGAGCTGTTCTACAGCCCCGAAGATCTCAGCCTGAAGCACACGATCGCCAAATAGGTCGGCTGCGCGACGCGATCTGCGCAAAGCAGGGCTCTTAGGATGGTCTTTGCTTGATTGAAGAAGCAATGCCAGAAGCGCGCGGGGTGTCCGGTAGGACCCCCGCGGATCGAACCGCTCCGCGGACAATCGCGGTCTGGGACCTCCCGCTGCGTCTCTGGCACTGGGCTCTCGCGGCCGGCGTTCTGGCCGCGTGGTTCACACCGACCGTCTATGACGGCCTTCACCGCGTGGTCGGCTACACGGTGCTGGGGCTTCTCGCGTTTCGCCTGGTCTGGGGCTTCTGGGGAAGCCGCTATTCGCGCTTCCGCATGGTCGGCGTCCGGCTGCGCGCCTCGCCTCGCTATCTCTGGAATCTGCGCCGCGGCATCACCGGCCGCTATATCGGGCTCAATCCCGCCGGCACGCTGATGCTGGTCGCGTTGCTGGTCTCGCTCGCCGTATCGACCGTCACGGGAGCGATGTCGGTTACCGTCACGTTCTTCGGCGTGTGGTGGGTCGAAGACGTCCACCATTATTCATCGGATGCCGTCATCGTCCTGGTCGTGCTCCACGTCGCTGGTGTGGTGCTGATGGTATTCCTGCAGCGCGAGAACCTGATCCGCGCGATGATCACCGGACGCAAGCGCATTCGCGGCCATCTCTAAAGCGAGATCCGGCATCGCGCGCAGCGCGGCTTCACGCGCGACCAACGCGGAGCGCGTCAGCCCGACAGATCAAATTTTACGGACGACGTTAGCATGCCGCTAAGCGTGCAATCAGGCGCGGCACAAAATTAACGCGAATGGCGATTAGCCGGTCCAGCATCGACAATATCGACGATGAGGCGAGACTGGATGTTCCGCGTTTTCTCCTGCCTTACGGCCGAGCACGATTGGCGGCTCGTTGTGCTCGCTGCCCTGGTCTGCTTCGTTGCCAGCATCGTCGCGGTCAGCATCTTTCACCGCGCGATCGCAACGCGTGCGAGAACCCGGTGGATCTGGATCGCCATTGCCGGCGCGGCCATCGGATACGGCATCTGGGCGACGCATTTCGTCGCGATGCTCGCCTACGAGCCCGGTGTCACCACGGGCTACGGCATCGTGTTGACGGCGTCATCTCTTGCAGCGGCCATGCTGCTGACCTCGGTCGGCTTCGGCGTCGCGGTCGTCACGTCCGGCCGCTGGCGCGCGGCGGCTGGCGGCGTCATCATCGGCGGCGGCATTGCCAGCATGCACTATCTCGGGATGTGGGCACTTGAGGTGCCGGGCCGAGTCTCCTGGTCCGTCGACCTCGTGCTCCTCTCCATCGTTCTGGGCATGTGTCTCGGCTATGCTGCACTGGCGGTCGCGCTCACCCGTCAGGGCTATCCGGGCACGCTCGCCGCGGCCGTCCTGCTGACGCTCGCCATCGTCTCGCATCACTTCACGGCCATGGGTGCCGTAGAGATCACACCGGATCCGGCGCTCGCGACCGATACGCTTTCGCTTTCTCCGGCGTTCCTCGCGCTCGCCATCGCCGGTGTCGCATTGTCCGTGCTGGGGATGAGCCTGATCGGCGTGCTTGCCGATCGTCGTCTGGCGACCAGAACCGCCAGGTTCGAGGAGATCATCAGCCAGCTTTCCGTCGCCCGGCAGCAGCTCGAAGGGTCGCAAAACGAGCTCAAGGAACAGAAGCTGAGGCTGGACACGGCCATCAACCACATGGTCGAGGGCCTTTGCATGTTCGACGCCGAGAAGCGGCTTGTCATCTGCAACGAGCGTTACGCCCGGTTGTACCGGCTGCCGCCGGAACTGCTGCGGGCGGGAACTCCGCACCGCGACATCATCAGACATCGCGTCACGAGCGGCATACTCGAAGGCGAGGCCAGCGATTTCGCCGCCGAACGGCAGATCGCCAAGCTCGACGCACTGCCGATCCATGCCGTTTCGAGCCGCATCGACGCGTTCGCCGATGGCCGGCGGCGGCTGGGTGGCAACGCACCTGGATGTCACCGAGCAACGCCGGTCCGAAGCGAAGATCACCTACATGGCGCAACATGATGCGCTCACCGAGTTGCCGAACCGCGTGCTGCTCAAAGCGCGTCTGGAGCCCGCTCTTGCCGATACGCGTGGCGGAAAGCTCCATTTGGCGGTTCTCCTGCTCGATCTCGACCGCTTCAAGGAAGTCAACGACACGCTCGGACATCCGGCGGGCGACCAACTGCTGCGGTCGGTCGCGGCGCGCTTGCTGGATTGCGTCAGGGAGACGACGTTCGTCGCCCGACTGGGCGGCGACGAATTCGCAATCGTCGATTACGTGACCGATCCGGCTGCGGACGCGGCCTCTCTCGCCGAGGCGATCCATGGCGCGCTCAGCGAGCCGTTCGATCTCGGCGATCATCAGGTCATCGTGGGCACCAGCATCGGGATCGCCATTGCGCCCCAAGACGGCGCCGATTGCGACACGATCCTCAGGAGCGCAGATCTTGCCCTCTACTCGGCGAAGAGCGGCGGACGTGGCGCATTTCGCTTCTTCGAGCCGGAGCTGGACCAGCTCCTGCGTGCGCGCCGCAACCTGGAACGGGATCTGCGGAAGGCGCTTGCGAGGAGCGAATTCGAGCTCCACTACCAGCCGTTCGTCAATTTGAAGAGCGGCGAGACCTGCGGCTTCGAGGCGTTGCTGCGTTGGCATCACCCCGAGCGGGGCCTGGTCTCGCCCGGCGAATTCATTCCGGTCGCAGAGGAAACCGGCTTGATCCTGCCGCTGGGGGAATGGGTCTTGAGAACCGCCTGTGCCGAAGCGGCAAAATGGCGTTCCGATCTGAAGATCGCGATCAACCTGTCTCCGGCGCAATTCAGGAGCAAGGAGCTCGTGTCGACGATCGCGGGCGCACTGGCGGCTTCGGCGATTGCGTCAGACCGGCTCGAGCTCGAGGTCACCGAAACCGTCATCATGCACGATAGCGGGACCGTATTCGCAGCACTCAGCCAGCTGCGCGAACTCGGGGTGCGGATTGCCCTCGACGATTTCGGCACCGGCTATTCGTCGCTCAGCTTTCTGCAGAAGTTTCCATTCGACAAGATCAAGATCGATCGCAGTTTCGTCAGCGAGCTGTCCAGTCCGACGGAGGAGCCTCATCGGATCGCGCGGGCCGTGGTCCAATTCGCCACGAGCCTCGGCAAGACGTCCACCGCCGAAGGCGTCGAAACCGCCGAGCAACTGGACATCCTGCGTCAAGAGGGCTGCGTCGAGGCGCAGGGCTTTCACCTCAGCCCGCCGATGCGGGCCTCGACGATCGCACGGCTGGTGGACCGAAAGGCCGAGGCCGGCGAGTATGCCGCTTAGAGCATGATCCGGAAAAGTGCGTAGCGGTTTTCCGAAAGGATCATGCTCAAACAAAACCTAAAGCGCGATGAGGATTCATCCTAATCGCATCGCGCTTTAGCTCGCGCGCGACGATCACTGCAGCGGCGGATCGCCGCTGGTGCGCTTCTTGGCGAGGTCCATCTCGGTGACGGCGATCAGGATCTCGGCGCGGGTCTTCAGGTCGGGCGCCTCCAGCATCGCCTGTTTCTCCGCGGGGCCATAGGGCGACATCATCGCCAGCGCATTGACGAGCGCCTCATTGGGCGCGCTCTCGACGCCTTCCCAATCGACCTTGAGATTGTTGGCCTTCAGGAAGTCCGCCAGCACAGCCAGCAGCGCCTCGCGGTCGACCTCCTCCTCGCCCATGCGCGCCGTGAAGTCGTCGACGAAAGCGAAGAAGTCCACCTTGCACTGCCGATAGGGGGTGAGCACCTCGAGCTCCTCGACCACCTTGAAGCGCGAAACGCCGGTGAGCTCGAGGATGTAGCGGCCGTCGCCGGATTCGGCGAGCTGGGTGATGCGGCCGACGCAGCCGACGCGGAACAGCGCCGGCTTGTCGGAATCCTTCCGTGAATGGGCGACGTCGGGCTGGATCATGCCGATCAGGCGATGCCCGTCACGGAAGGAATCGTCGACCATCGCGAGGTAGCGCGGCTCGAAGATGTTGAGCGGCATCTGGCCGCGGGGCAGCAGCAGCGCGCCCGGCAGCGGAAACACCGGAATGATCTCCGGGAGGTCGGCGGGCCCGCGATATTCGATGTTGATCGGCATCTGCCCGGTCCCACTGGCGTTGCTAGCGCATGATCCGGAAAAGTGTGGAGCGGTTTTCCGAACAGATCATGCTCAAAAGAGGCCGTTACGAAAACAGGATCGTCGACAAACGTTTGCGGCCTTCGACGGTTGCATCATCCGTACCGCCCCAGGCCTCGAAGAACTGCACCAGCTGCTTGCGGGCGCCGTCGTCGTTCCATTTGCGGTCGCGCTTGACGATCTCGAGCAGCTGCTCGGTCGCCGCCGCGCGATTGCCTTGGGCGTTGAGCGCTGTGGCGAGGTCGAATCTAGCCTGATGATCGAGCGGGTTTGCGGCGACTTTCTGTTCCAGCTCGGCGACCGGTCCGAGCGATTTCGCCTGCTCGGCGAGATCGATCGCGGTCTGCACAGCCTTCACGGCCGGGTCGTTGCGCTTGGATTCCGGCACCATGGCCAGCGTCTGCTTGGCCTGCTCCATCGCGCCGGAGACGGCGTAGCACTTGGCGAGGCCCGCCAGCGCCGCGATGTTGGTCGAATCATGCTGCAGCGCCTCGGCATAGATCTGCGCGGCCGCCGCCGCGTCGCCCTCGGCGAGCACCGCGTCGGCCTCCTGCACGATCTCGGCGACGTTGACCTCGCCCGGTGCGGTGACGCCCTTGGTCAGCCGCTCGATGAAGGCGTTGACCTGGCTCTCCGGCACCGCGCCCATGAAGCCGTCGGCCGGCTGGCCGTTGACGAAGGCGATCACGGCCGGGATTGACTGGATGCCCATCTGGCCCGGAATTGCCGGGTGATGGTCGATGTTCATCTTGACCAGCTTGACCTTGCCCTTGGCCGCCTTCACCGCCTTCTCCAGGACCGGGGTGAGCTGCTTGCAGGGGCCGCACCATTCCGCCCAGAAATCGATCAGCACGGGCTGGCGCTTCGATTCCTCGATGACGTCCTTCACGAAGGTCTGGGTGGTGGTGTCCTTGATCAGGTCGGCCGCAGCCGGGCCCGCCGCTCCGTTACCCTGGTCGATGATCGTCACGGGATTCCCTCGTCATGTCTGGAATGGCGGCTCTTTAGCACGCCGCCGCGTCTTATGCTTGTGGTCGGCTCCTAAATTGGGCCGAATGGGCCGAATTTCAATCCAGGCCTCGCGATTAGCCGGTTCCGGGGCGTTTCCGGTCGATTTGGCCAGCTTCGGGCTCCATATGGGGCCTCAAATGCGAATTGATGCCGCCCGTAGCTGTTGCATTCCCCTCCCGCTTTTGGCATACGACAGCCGTTGCCGGCGCGTCACGCGACCGACACAGGATGCGGGTGTAGCTCAGTGGTAGAGCACGACCTTGCCAAGGTCGGGGTCGAGGGTTCGAGCCCCTTCGCCCGCTCCAATTTTCTTCCAGCATCCAGCCAAACCGGCTCGGGCCGCAGTTTTCTGCGCCGCTCGCGGCTGTATTCGGTCTCACATGACAATTCTGGTCACCGGCAGCGCAGGCCACCTCGGCGAGGCCCTTCTGCGGACGGTCCGTGGGCGCGGCTTGCCAGCGCGCGGGCTTGATCTCAAGCCCACCCCATTCACCGACGCTGTCGGCTCCATCGTCGATCCCGGCTTCGTGCGGCGCCAGATGGACGGCGTCACCGCCGTGATCCACACCGCGACGCTGCACAAGCCGCATGTTGCGACCCATCGCAAGCCGGATTTCGTCGACACCAACGTTACCGGCACGCTGAACCTGCTCGAGGCGGCCGCGGCGGCCGGCGTGAAGAGTTTTGTCTTCACCAGCACCACCAGCGCGTTCGGCTCGCAGCTCCGCCCCGAGGCGGGACAGGCGGCGGTGTGGGTCACCGAGGCGCTGCCGTCGGTGCCGAAGAACATCTACGGCACGACCAAGCTGATGGCCGAAAACCTCTGCGAGCTGTTCTTTCGCGAGCGCGCCCTGCCGGTCGTCATCCTGCGGACCTCGCGCTTCTTTCCGGAGGACGACGACGATCCGACGATGCGGTCGGCCTACACGCTCGAGAACGCGCAGGCCAACGAGCTGCTCTATCGCCGGCTGGATATCGCGGACGCGGTGAGCGCGCATCTGCTCGCCGTCGAGCGCGCGCCCGGCATCGCCTTCGCCCGTTACATCGTCTCGGCGACGAGCCCGTTCGAGCAACGCCATCTCGCCGCACTTGCGCGCGATGCCGCCGGCGTCGTGCGCGAGCTCTATCCGGAGTGCGCGCAGCTCTATGCGGCGCGCGGCTGGCGGCTCTTCCCCGCGATCGACCGGGTCTACGTCAACGAGCGCGCGCGGCGGGAGCTCGGCTGGCGACCCGAATTCGACTTCGCGCATGTGCTGCGCAGCCTGCGCGATGGCCGCGACTTCCGCAGCACGCTGGCGCGCGAGGTCGGATCGAAAGGCTATCACGACACGCCGTTCGACGACGGACCCTACCCCATCGCCCCGTAAGCGCCGCGATTGCTATTTTACTCGATACGTCAAATGTCTGCTCGGTGTCACCGGGAGCGGGCCAGCCTGAGCCGTTCTACTGTGCATGGGGTTGTTTTCGCGTTTTTGTATGACCCGCCCCTCGCGTCGGCGGCGGTGTCGCGGCGATGGCCGATGTCGCCTATCACATGAGCGACGAGGAAATCACCGCCGTCTCGCACTACTGGCGGATTTGCAGTAGCGGAAGGTGTAGCCACAAACTCCGCCGTCGTCCCGGACAAGCGCGCCCCAAGCGCGCGCCGATCCGGGACCCATGCCACAGGATCGAGTTTGGCGAAGACTCGGAATGCCGGCGCGCCTCATAACCACACCCCGTGGCTATGGATCCCGGATCGGCGCTTACGCTTGTCCGGGACGACGCCGAGTTTGTGGCCGGTCTACCCCGCCCGCTGTCTCTCATACGCCTTCAGATGCGTATAGGCGATGCGCAGCTTCGGCACCGGCACCTTGGCAGCGTCGGCGCGCGCGATGAGGTCGCCGATGACGTGATCGGCCTCGACAGGCAGGCCCGCCTTGATGTCGCGGAACATCGACGCCGTCAACGGCGAGCCCTCGGTGGTGAGATTGCCTTTGACGCGCTCGAAGAACGGTCCGCCCGGCGGGTAGCCCGCTGCAGCCGCGACCGAGCTGGTCTCATCCAGTATGCCGAGCAGGAAATCCCGGCCGCCGGGAGCCGCAAGGATGTTGCCGACCGAGGCGCGCATCAGGCTGGTGCTTGCCGCGAGCGAGGACAGGAACACCCACTTCTCCCACATGTCCTGCATGATGTTCTGGCTGGCGCTGGCGCCATTGATGCCGCTCTTGAAGGCCTCGTCGATCGCCTTCACCCGGTCCGACATCGTGCCGTCGCGCTCGCCGTAAGTGATCGACTGCATCGGCTGGAGCTGCACCACCTCGCGCTTCTCGTTCAAAGTCGCCGCGATGGCGCAGAGTCCGCCGAGCACGCGCTCCTTGCCGAACCTGGCATCCAGCGTGTCGAGATGCTTCATGCCGTTGAGCATCGGGATGATCGCGGTGTTGGGCCCGACCGCCGGGGCGAACGACTTGATGGCATCGTCGAGGTCGAACGCCTTGCAGCTGAGCAGCACGACGTCGAACTTGTCCTTGAGCGCGTCGGCCTGGACCGTCGGCGGGTTCTTCAAGGTCACATCGCCGTTCGGGCTCTTGATGACGAGGCCGGCGCTCGCGAGCTCGCCGGCGCGGCGCGGCCGGACCAGGAAGGTGACGTCGCGGCCGGCCTGCAACAGCCTGCCACCAAAATAGCCGCCGATGGCGCCGGCGCCGACCACGAGGATACGCATGAGACAAACTCCGTTATTGTTGTTCTTCAGAAAGAGGCGAATGGCGAATAGGGAGTAGCGAATAGAATAGCAAGTTATGAACGCGAGTAACGTTTCCACTACTCGCCATTCGCCATTCCCTACTCGCCCTTCACCATCTCCTCGACCTCGCGCAGCTGCTCCTTGCCGAAGAACATTTCGTTGCCGACGAAGAAGGTCGGCGAGCCGAACGCGCCGCGGGCGACCGCCTCCTCGGTGTTCTTGATCAATCTGCCCTTGACCTCGGGTTCCTGGCTGCGAGCAAACAACTTTTGCGCATCGAGGCCGGACGACGCCAGCGCCTTCGCCGCGATCTCGGGATCGTCCATCTTCTTCGGCTCGCGCCACATGTGGTGGAAGGCGGCCTCGACATATGTCTCGACCACGCCCTCGAGCTGCGCCGCGACCGCCGCGCGCATCAGGTCCAGCGTGTTGACGGGGAAGTGCGGATTCCAGACATAGGGCTGGACATGGAAGCGCTTGATGAAGCGCTCGGTCTCGACCTGCTGGAACTCCCGCTTGTTCTTGATGCCGGCGAGCGTCTCGGCCGGCGACTTGTTGTTGGTCGCCTTGAAGATGCCGCCGAGCAGGATCGGCACATATTCGAACTTGACGCCGATCCGCTGTTCGATGGCCGGAATCGCCAGATGGCTGAGATAGGCGTTGGGGCTACCGAAATCGAACAGGAATTGCGGGGCGGTGCGGGTCAAGATCATTCTCCCTGGCCAGGCTTTCTGAGTGGGCTTTTTCTCCATTGTGGCGCAGGGCGCGCCACAGGTCCATCGTTTAATGATGGTCATAATACTTTGACGGTCAGATCAGGCGCCGGATTGCCCGCTTGCGCCACACCAGGTGGTAATAGCCCATCTGCAGAATCAACATGGCGCAGAACACGATGGGATAGGCGGCCCACACGCCGGTCAGGCCGACGGTGTGGCTGAGGATGATTGCGGCCGGCAGCTCGATCGCGGCAATCGCGAAGATCGACAGCAGCATCGGCGTCAACGCGACGCCGGCGCCGCGCATCGCGCCCGAGAACACGGTGGCGAGCCCGAACGGCACCGAGCTCCACAAGGCGACGTTGAGCAATCCCTTCGCCAGATCCAGCACGGCGACGTCCCTGATGAAGATTCCGAGCACCGCGCGCGGCGCAAGATAGATCAGCGCCACCAGCCCGCCGGTCAGGACGATGTTGAACGCAAGGCCCATCCGCACGATGCCGTCGAGTCGGGCCCGGTCGCCGCCGCCGACGGCCTGGGCGCCGAGGATCGAGACTGCGATCGAGATCGACATCGCCGTGAACTGCGCGTAGCCCATCACCTGGTTGACGGCGCCATAGGCCGCGGTGGCATTCGAGCCGAAGCCGTTGACGAGGCCGAGCAGCACAAGCTCGGCGATCGCCATCACCACCATCCCGATCGCGCTCGGCAAGCCGATGCCGAGAATTGTGCCGAACACGGCGCCGTTGAGCCGCAGGTGACGCAGCAGCGTCGCGTCCGGCGCGAGCGCGTGCTTTCGCCGCAGCAGATAGACGGCCAGCACGATCAGCGTCAGCGCGTTGCCAGTCGCAGCCGCCCAGGCAGGACTGGTGATGCCGACCGCCGGCAATCCGAACGTGCCGTGGATCAGCATCGGCGTCAGGATGAGGCCGATCGCCGTCGACAAGGCCAGCGCCAGCAGCGGCGTCAGTCCGTCGCCGACGCCGCGGATCATCGCCGTCATCAGCAGGAAGACGAAGCCGAGCGGCATCGTCAACAGCATGATGCGCGCGTAGGCGCTGGCTTCATCGAGAATGTCCGCGGGCGTGGCGAGCATGACCATCAAGCGCCGGCTGAAGAGCCCGCCGACGAGTGCAATCGCGATCGAGAGCAGCAGGCCGACGGCGAGTGTGGTGCCGACGATGATCTTGATCCGGCCATGCTCGCCAGCGCCGAAGGCCTGGCCGATCAGCACGGTGGCGCCGGTGCTCAGGCCCATGACGAAGGCGAACAGGAAGAACATCACCGGGAAGAACGCCGAGACCGCGGCGAGCGCGTCGACGCCGATCATCTGGCCGAGATAGACGTTGCTGACAGTGCCGAACAGCGATTGCAGCGCGTTGCTCAACATCAGGGGTGCGAGGAAGCGAAGGAATGTGGTCCAGAGCGGCTTTGCGGCAGACATGGAATTGGCCTTTCATCGGGGCGTGCGAAGCCGTTGCCGCGCAATGCGCGGCTCGGCCGTCGATGGGGGTCGTGAAGAGCGTGCGCGGTTTAGGCGCGGTCGCTGTAGGCGAGCTTGACGATGTGGTCGCGGATGTCGGCCGGCCAGTCGGCGATCAGCGAGGTGAAGCGTCGCCGGTCATCTGCGAATAGTGCGCGCGAAGCTTCCTCGAACTGCGGCAGATCGCCGGCCATGGTCGACATGAAGTGGTAGGCCGCATCGCGCGCCTGCCGCTCGCGGTCCTTGTCGCCGCTGGCGCGCCTGGCTCCGTCGACGAGCTTGCGCAGCGCGACCGAAGCGCCGCCGGCCTGCGCGTTGAGCCACTCCCAGTGCCGCGGCAGCAAGGTGACTTCGCGCGCGACCACGCCGAGTTTCGGCCGGCCCCGTCCGCGCGGCTCTGCGGGCGCTTCGGTCGCCTCCGCCGACGGCGAGGCAAGCTTCGCAAGCCGTGCCAGCACCTCGCGGTCGTCACCGCGCAGGTCGAAATCGATCGACCGGCCCGTGCCGTCGTCGAAGATGATGATCGGCTGGTCCAGCGGTTGCGTCGCCCGCTTGACGGCAAGCGCAACATCGCCCGCCGTGCCGGAGGCCAGCCGGCGCTGGCCGGCGAAGGCTGTGTAGGTCCCTTGCATTGGAATCATTGCCATATTGATCGCGTTGCCGGCTTAATACCCGGGTAAATTCTCGGCGTCAATATACCCGGGTGAAAATAACCGCAGCGACGGCTCGACAATGTGTTCCCGGGCTGGCACCAACGGCGCGGCCAATCGACCACGCCCAAGTCCAAGTCTAAGCCTTGAGGACCCCGCGATGCTGACCGTTCACCACCTCAACAATTCCCGCTCGCAGCGCGTGCTGTGGCTGCTCGAGGAGCTGGGCGTGCCTTACGAGATCGTGCGCTATCAGCGCCAGCCGGACCTGCGTGCGCCGAAGGAGCTGCGCGCCATCCACCCGCTCGGCAAATCGCCCGTCATCACCGATAACGGCAACACCATCGCCGAGTCCGGCGCGATCATCGAATATCTCGTCGCCACCTATGGCAATGGGCGGCTGATCCCCCCGCCGAATACGCCGGAGCGGCTGCGCTACACTTATTGGCTGCACTATGCGGAAGGATCCGCGATGCAGCCGTTGCTGCTCAAGCTGCTGTTCACGCTGATGCCGAAGCGTGCACCGGCGCTGCTGCGCCCGCTGGTGCGCAAGGTCTCCAACCAGGCGCTGACCGCGCTGGTCAATCCACAGATCAAGCAGCACATGGATTATTGGGAAAGCGAGCTTGCGAAGAGCGAGTGGTTCGCCGGCAGCGAGTTCACCGCGGCCGATATCCAGATGAGCTTTCCGCTCGAAGCCGCCCAAGCCCGCGGCGGGCTCGAGCAGGGCCATCCCAAGGCGATGGCGTTCCTGGAGCGCATTCACGCCCGGCCTGCGTATGCGCGCGCGTTGGAGAAGGGTGGGCCGTATCAGGTCGGGCGGTAAAGTCTCTATCCAGTCCTTCCGGGGGGGCAGGTTACTGCCCGGCCGCCTCCGCGCCGCGCGTGCGCGGGTCGGGCGCGCCGAGCGGTCCGTTCGGCGTCACCAGAATCGAGTTGGCCGACGTCTGCCCCATCGGCTCGACGACGAGGTGCCCCATCGCCTTCAGCTCGAGCAGCACGCCCTCGGGGAAGCCGCGCTCGACGCGCACTTCATCCGGCAGCCATTGATGGTGCAGCCGCGGCGTTGCCACGGCAGCCGCAACATCCATCTTGTAGTCGAGCACGTTCACGATCACCTGGAGCACGGTCGAGATGATGCGGCTGCCGCCGGGCGAGCCCGTCACCAGCACCGGCTTGCCGTCTTTGAGCACGATGGTCGGCGACATCGACGAGAGCGGACGTTTGCCGGGTCCGGGCAGATTGGCCTCGAAGCCGACGAGGCCATAGGCATTGGAAGCGCCGACCGCCGCGGTGAAATCGTCGAGCTCGTTGTTGAGCAGCACGCCGGTGCCGTCGGCGACGAGGCCGACGCCATAGCTGAAGTTCAGCGTGTAAGTGTTGCTGACGGCGTTGCCGCGCGCATCGACGACGGAAAAATGCGTGGTGTTGCTGCCCTCACGCGGCGTGGCAGAAGCAGACGCGAGCTCCTTCGAGGGTGTGGCGCGTTCGGCAGAAATGCCTGCGCGCAGCTTGGCGGCATAGTCCTTCGCGATGAGAGTCTCGATCGGCGCGTTGACGAACGCGGGATCGCCGAGATAGCGGGCGCGGTCGGCATAAGCGCGCTTCATGGCTTCGATCAAGAGATGCAGCGACGCCGCCGATCCCTGCTTCAAATCAGAAAGCGAAAAGCCTTCGAGGATGTTGAGCGTCTCCATCAGCACGACGCCGCCGGACGATGGCAACGGCATCGACACGATGTCGTAGCCGCGGTAGCTGCCGCGCACCGGCGTGCGGACGACCGGCTGGTAGGCCTTGAGGTCGGCCGGCGTCATGATGCCGCCCGCATCGGTCACAGCCTTGGCGAGTTTATCGGCGACCGGCCCCTCGTAGAATCCGCGCGGCCCCAGTGCGGCGACGGCCGCCAGCGTTTCGGCGAGATCGCCCTGCACCAGCCGATCGCCTTCGCCCAGCGGCGTGCCATCCAGACGCGAGAAGATCTTGGCCGAGGAAGGCCAGCGTGCCAGCCGCCGGTGCCAGCTCGGCAGCGTATCGGCCATGTCGTCGCTGACGATGAAGCCATCGCGAGCGAGCGCGATCGCCGGTGCCAGCAGTTGCGCCAGCGTGAACTGACCCGAGCCGTATTTGTCGAGCGCGAGCGCGAGGCCGGCGACGGTGCCGGGCACGCCGATGCCGAGCGCGGAATCCCGTGACCTCGTCGCGTCAGGCTTGCCGTCGGCGCCGAGGAAGATCTGCGGCGTGGTCGCGGCCGGCGCGGTCTCGCGATAGTCGATCGTGATGTCTTCATTGCGGTCGGTGGAATGGATCACCATGAAACCGCCGCCGCCGATATTGCCGGCGCGCGGATAGGTCACCGCCATCGCAAAGCCGGTCGCGACCGCAGCGTCGATCGCATTGCCGCCGCGCCGCAGGATGTCGGCGCCGATCTGCGCGGAGATCTTCTCCTGCGCCACCACCATGCCGTGCTCGGCGGCGACGGCGCGCACCGCCTCGCGTGCTGGCGGGACATAGCCCGTCCGCGCATCCTGAGCGGCCGCCGGCGTGAGAGCGAACGCCAGACTGGCAATGACCGCCAAAAAGGTTCGCCGTGTTGGATATGACGACATCATCGAAATTTCCGTCGCGCGCTCGATCCGGTTCACACCTGTCACGGTAATGCTATACGGTTTGCGCCGAGAGAGACAAAACTGTTCGTGATGAGGACTGCGTTATGACGACGATTGCCCCGGATGTGCGCATGGCGGGCGCGCAGCGGTCCTATCCGCCGCGCGCCGCCGTCGTCAGCTGGATCTTCTTCGACTGGGCCGCGCAGCCCTACTTCACGCTGATCACGACCTTCGTGTTCGCGCCCTATTTCGCGACCAGCGTGGCGCCAAATCCCGCCACCGGGCAGTCGCTGTGGGGCTTTGCGATGGCTGCGGCGGGCCTTGCGATCGCGCTGCTGTCGCCGGTGCTGGGAGCGATTGCCGACGCGGCCGGCCGCAGGAAGCCGTGGATTGCGGGGTTCGGTACGGTGCTGGTGCTGGCATCCTGCACGCTATGGATCGGCAAGCCCGGCGATGACGCCGTCATTGCCCCGCTGCTCACGGCGGTGGCGCTCGCCAGCGTCGGCGCGGAATTCGCCACCGTCTTCAACAATGCGATGATGCCGACGCTGGTGCCGCCGGAACGGATCGGACGGCTTTCCGGCACCGGCTGGGCCACGGGCTACATTGGCGGCATCGTCAGCCTGATCATCGTGCTCGGCTTCCTCGCCGCCAATCCCGAGACCGGCCGCACGCTGCTCGGCTTCACGCCGTTGTTCGGGCTCGACCCCGTCACGCATCAGGGCGATCGCGCCGCCGGCCCGCTGACCGGGCTGTGGTTCATCATCTTCGTGACGCCGATGTTCCTGTTCACGCCGGATTACCCGGCGAAGCGCCCGTTGCGCGAGGCGCTGCGCGAGGGCCTGTCGGAGCTGAAGCAGTCGATCAAGAGCCTGCCGAGGCAGAAATCGCTGGCGGCATTCCTGCTCGCCAACATGATCTACACCGACGGCCTGGTGTCGCTGTTCGCCTTCGGCGGCATCTATGCCGCCGGCACCTTCGGCTGGCACACGATCCAGATCGGGACGTTCGGCATCATGCTCGCGATTGCCGGCGCGCTCGGCGCATGGCTCGGCGGCAAGCTGGATGATCGTCTCGGGCCGAAGCGCGTCATCGCCGGCAGCCTGCTGGTCCTGCTGCTGTCGGTGGCCGCGATTCTTCTGGTCGACAAGGACAGTGTGCTGTTCGTCAAGACCGCGGCGCCGCAAGCAGGCGCTCCCCTGTTCTCGAGTGCGGCCGAGCGGGCTTATCTGGTGCTGGGCTGTCTGATCGGTGCAGCCGGCGGCCCGCTCCAGGCCGCCTCCCGCACGCTGCTGATCCATCTCGCACCGAAGGATCGCATCGCGCAATATTTCGGCCTGTTCGCGCTGACGGGAAAGGTGACGTCCTTCATCGGCCCGCTGCTGATCGGCATGGTCACCGCGCTGACCGCAAGCCAAAAGGCCGGCATGGCCGTGCTGGTCGTGTTCTTCGTTGTGGGATTGGGCCTGTTGATGCGGGTGCGGGAGTCGTAACTCCCGCCGTTGTCCTGTAGCCCGGATGGAGCGTAGCGCAATCCGGGAAACCTGCTGACGCGGAGGCGCTGACCCGGATTGCGCTGCGCTCCATCCGGGCTACGCAGATCGTGTCAGTGCCTGAAGTGCCGCGTTCCCGTGAACACCATGGCGATGCCGTGCTCGTCGGCGGCCTTGATCACCTCGTCGTCGCGCATGGAGCCGCCGGGCTGCACCACGGCGGTGGCGCCGGCTTCGATGCAGGCGAGCATGCCGTCGGCGAACGGGAAGAACGCATCCGAGGCCACCACCGAGCCCTTGGTGAGCGGCTCGGCGAGCTTCAGCTCGCTAGCAGCATCCTGCGCCTTGCGCGCGGCGATCCGCGCTGAATCCACCCGGCTCATCTGGCCCGCGCCGATACCGACGGTGGCGAGATCCTTGGCATAGATGATGGTGTTGGACTTGACGTGCTTTGCCACCCGGAACGCGAATTTCAGGTCACGCATCTCCGCATCCGTCGGCGCGCGCTTGGTCACGACCTTGAACGTCATGTCGTCGACCACGGCATTGTCGCGGCTCTGCACCAGCAGACCGCCCGCCACCGTCTTGGCGGTCAGGCCCGGCGCCCGCGGATCGGGCAGGCTGCCGGCGAGCAGCAGGCGGAGGTTCTTCTTGCCGCCGATGATCGCGATCGCTTCCTCGGTCGCGTCGGGTGCGATGATGACCTCGGTGAAGATCTTGGTGATCTCGCGCGCGGTATCGGCATCGAGCGGACGGTTCATCGCGATGATGCCGCCGAAGGCCGAGGTGGAATCGCAGGCCAGCGCCCGGCGATAGGCCTCGACGAGATTCGAACCCTCCGCGACGCCGCAGGGATTGGCGTGCTTGACGATCACGCAGGCCGCGGTGCGCTTGGCGTCGAACTCGCCGATGCATTCATAGGCCGCATCGGTGTCGTTGATGTTGTTGTAGGAGAGCTCCTTGCCCTGGAGCTGCCGCGCGGTCGAGACGCCCGGGCGCTTGTCGGGGGTCGCGTAGAATGCGGCGGTCTGGTGCGGGTTCTCGCCATAGCGCAGCGACTGGATCAGCCGGCCGCCGAAGGCGCGGAAGTCGGGCGCGTCGATCTCGAGCTGACGGTTGAACCAGTTCGAGATCGCGGCGTCATAGGCCGCGGTGCGGGCATAGGCCTTTGCGGCAAGCCGCCGGCGCAGCTTCAGCGTGGTCGCGCCCTTGTTGGCGGCGAGCTCGTCGAGCACGGCCTGATAGTCCTGCGCCTCGACCACGACAGCGACGTCGTCATGGTTCTTCGCGGCGGCGCGGATCATCGCGGGGCCGCCGATGTCGATGTTCTCGATGCAATCCTCGAAGCCCGCGCCTTTGTCGACGGTCGCTTCGAACGGATAGAGATTGACGACGAGCAGGTCGATCGGCGCGATGCCGTGCGCCTTCATCGCCTCCGCATGCTCCTTGTTGTCGCGGATCGCGAGCAGGCCGCCATGCACCTTCGGATGCAGTGTCTTGACGCGGCCGTCCATCATCTCGGGAAAGCCGGTCAGCTCGGAGACGTCCTTCACCTTCAGGCCGGCCGCGGCGATCGCTTTCGCGGTGCCGCCGGTCGAGACCAGCTCGACATCATGCGCGGCGAGCGCCATGGCGAACTCGATCAGGCCGGTCTTGTCGGAGACGGAGAGAAGGGCGCGGGTGACGCGGCGGGGATGGTCAGTCATGAGCAAGATCCTCTGTTCAGGGAGTGTCTATGCCCAGGCGCGCGGCGGATACGTCCCGCGCTTCCCGATGGTGCTCCATCCAAGGTCGCCAGTCGCGCGAGCGAGCGCTCGATAGCAGCTTTTGGCGTCGCTCTCAACGGGTAGATAGGGCCGGATCGCGCCTGTTTACAACGGAAGTTCCGGCTCGCGCCGGGCGTTGCGGCGGGCATTGGTCACCGCGGGCGAGGCGGTGGAGCGGACAAAGCTCCAGCGGATCGAGGGGGCCTGGCGGGCGTTCTGACGGATCACGATCTGGGCGGTGCGGCGCGGGCCGTCATTGCCGGCCAGGAATACGCTGTCCTCGAGATCGACCTTGTCGTCCAATGCCTCGAAGGTCCAGACGTCGCGGTTCGGCAGCACCAGCATGACGCCGCGCGCATCGGACAGCCGGCTCGCCTTCACCGCCGGATGCAGATGGAAGCGCAGCGCGAAATCGGCATCGGCACCTTTGAAGCGTCCGCCCTGCGGCGGCGACAGCGTGTCTTCGCCGTCGATGCGCGCGCCGTCATTGGCGATCATCAGAACGCGGCGGTGGATCGCGCCGAACTTGCCGAGATAGCCGTCATGCGAGGTCGTCAGCAGCGTGCCGTTCTGCACGATTTCGCGATAGCTCTCGACCTCGACCGGGCCGCTGGTGACGGGCGCGCCGTGCAGGAGCCGCTTCATCGCCGACATCTCGACGAACTGACATGACGAGGTGTCGTGATAGGTCAGCGTCGAATGCGCCGCGGTGCTGCGCGCGAACGGCCGCCAATTGTCGCGGCCCGTGGTCGGCATGCCGCAATTGGTGACGATGCGGCTGATGCCGGACGACAGTTCGAACGACAGGCAGCCGGCATGGGCGTCGTGGCTGACGCCGGCCGGCGGCGGCGGGCCGGTGTCGATGATCACCGTGGTCTGGCCGGCATCGAGGCGCTGAAAGCCGGTATGCGGCATGTTCGCCATCGGCGCGCCGTGGGTGTCGTCATAGGCCAGCAGCGTGGCGAGCAGGTCCGAAGAGGTTGCGCTCATGCCGTTGAACAGGGCGAAATTGCCGTCGCCGTGCCGGAAGAAGCGCAGCATCGGCATCATGCGGTCGATCGCATTGAGCAGCGCCGGCGGCGGCGCGATGTTGCGCGCGGCAAAAGTCTGCCGCAGCGGCAAGAGGTCGATCAACAGTTCGATCAGCGCGCCCGGATTACGCGAGATGTGGCCGCCATCGGGAAGGATCTGCCGCTGCAATTCGTCGGATAGCTTCTTCGAGGCAGTGCGGATGTGACGTGTCTGGTTGGCGAGGCACAGGGACGCATAGCACAGCGCGATCAGCACCTGCAGCTTCGGCACCCCGTCCGGAATGTCGACCATGGTGTAGCGCAGGAAGCGGATCTCGCGCGCAAGGGCGCGCAAGTAGCGGCGGTAGAACTTGTTGTCGGTCTCGTTCAGCACCAGCGGCGCCTGCGACAGCAGCGAGATCACGCGCCGCGCCAGCACGTCGGCGCGGCGTGCGACGGGACGGCGCTTGTTGGCGGGGTTGCCGATCCAGTCCTCGATGAGCGCGCGCGCATTCGCCCGCGTCAGCGCCGTGTCGGCGGCGCGCAAATGACGCAGCCAGCCGAAGCCGAGCAGCGCAACCTCCCAATCCTCAGACGGCGGCTCGAGATCGAAGATCGAGCGGCCGTGGCAATTGACGATCTTGCCGGCGAAGACGAAGCGGCCGGCATAGATCTCGGCGGCGCGGGTCGCATCCGCGGTACGCAGATCATGCGGCGCGATGATCAGCCGGTCGGTGCGGCCGGGCCAGACCCGCGACAGCGCAACGGAACCGCCGCTCGCGCGCGCGAGCATGTTCCGCGCGAAGCGATTCATGACCAGCGTCGAGATACGTCTGCGTTGAGCGACCGACACGCCTTGCCTTGATGGGGGAGAGGATCAGTGACGAATCCTTATTAATCCCAAAATCGGACGTCTGACACCACCTTGAACGGCGCGAATCAGCGTCGTGGTCGCAAAATCCAGTGCAAAATCAGGATTTAACGAGCCGGGCCGCGAAAAATCCGTCGAGCCCGCCGAGCCTGGGATCGGCGTTCGGCAGATGGCAGGGCAGGGTGCGCAGGTCGCCGTCCCGGTTGAGGATTTCGTCGAGGCCCGCAACCTCCGAGGCCACGATCGGGACGCGGCGAAGCGCGGGCTCGGCGGTGAGCAGTGCCGCCACGGCCTGCTCGCCCTCCTCGGGTTCCAGCGAACAGGTGCAATAGACCAGCGTCCCGCCAGGCTTGAGCAGCGAGATGGATTTCTTCAGCAGCCGCTGCTGGAGCGCGGCCAGGGCGACGATGTCGGATTCCTGCCGCAGCCATGCGACGTCGGGATGACGGCGGATCGTGCCGGTCGAGGTACAGGGCGCGTCGATCAGAATACCGTCGAACGCCTCGGCCGGGCCGGCCCATTCCACGGCGTCAGCGACGACGGTCTCGGCCTGCAGCGACAGCCGCGCCAGGTTTTCGCGCAAGCGCGCCACCCGGGCGGGCGAGCGGTCGATCGCCGTGACCTGCGCGCCTGATAGCGCCAGCTGCGCGGTCTTGCCGCCGGGGGCGGCGCAGAGATCGGCAATGAACTTGCCCTTGACGTCGCCGAACAGCCGCGCCGGTAGCGCGGCGGCGGCGTCCTGCACCCACCATTGTCCTTCGGCGAAGCCGGGCAGCATGGTCACCGAACCGTGCAGCAGCATCCGCACCGTTCCCGTCGGCAGCGTCTCGCCATGCAGGCGGCTCGCCCATTGGGCGGGATCCGATTTCACCGTGAGATCGAGCGAAGGCTCGTGGCCGAGCGCCGATGCCATGTCTCGTGCGGTCGCCTCGCCATAATGCGCGCTCCAGCGCGCGAGCAGCCATGGCGGCAGATCCAGCGATTGCGTCGCGACTTCCTCGACCAGCGCCTTGCCCTCGCGCGCGCAGCGGCGCAGCACGGCATTGACGAGGCCGGCATAGCGCGCGGCGCGGCGGTCGGATTGCACGAGGCGGACGGAGAGATCGACCGCGGCGTGATCCGGCACGTCCATCCAAAGGATCTGCGCGGCGCCGATCAGAAGCGAGCTCTGCGCGCGCGGCGCATCGGAGGGAATGCCCTTGTCGAGCAGGCGGGACAGCACATGGCCGAGCGTGCCGAGCCGGCGCAGCACGGTGGCGACCAAGCGCCGCATCAGCGCGCGGTCGCGATCGGCCAGCGTCTTCAGTCCGGGATGGGCACCGCCGCCGTCGAGCTGGTCGTCGAGCGTACGGTGCTTGTGCAGCACGCCGTCGACGATATCGGCGGCAATCCGTCGCGCCGCAAGGCCGGGCACTTCGGACGGAGGGACGAAACGTTGAGATGGCATGCGGAAGCAAGGTTCTGAACGAGCGGCAGTTCCGCCGCGATGGGCGCATGCCTTGAGACGGCGATCTCTGACACGCGAATATGCCAAATGTAAGAATCGCTTGCGGGTTTTTCAGCGCTCTGAGCCGATTTCAGGAATGCGTTATTGGGCATCGCGTCGCGCCCGGTCCTGCGCTAGAAAGCGCGGCGATGAGTGACCCTGTTCCCGATCGCAAACCGCTGTCGCCGGCCGCCCAGCGTGCGCTGGCCGAGGCCGAGGCACGCCGGCAGTCTGCGGCCGCCGAGGCCAAGGACGAGACCAAGGCGAAGGAGTTGCAGGGTCCGCAGGGGCCCGAGCCCACCCGCTACGGCGATTGGGAGCGCAAGGGCATCGCTTCCGACTTCTGAGGCTCTTGCTTACTTAACCTCTCCCGCTTGCGGGAGAGGTCGCGCCGAAGGCGCGGGTGAGGGCTCTGTCCTCTTGGGGGTTCTCGATTGCGGCGACACCCTCTCCCCAACCTTCTCCCGCAAGCGCAGGGTTATTGCATTTGAATTTTGCGGAGGCCGTCATGCCCGGGCTTGTCCCGCCTGCGCGGCCGAAGCCGCTTCGGCGAGGCGAAGGCCCGGGCATCCACGTTCTTTGTGCTGCGTGGAAGGGCGTGGATGGCCGGGACAAGCCCGGCCATGACGCCGTTGCATCGGAGGCAGAACTCGTCCCGGTCGTCACAGGTAATTGTGCTCTCGCAAGTAGCGGATGATACGTTCGCAGGCCGCCTCGCTCGACAGCTCCGAGGTGTCGACGGTGATGTCCGGCGCCAGCGGCGCTTCGTAGGGGTGATCGATGCCGGTGAAAGCCGGCAGCTCGCCCGCCCGCGCCTTGCGATAGAGTCCCTTGGGATCGCGGCGCTCGCATTCGGCAAGTGGGGTCGCGACGTGGATCTCGATGAACTCGCCCGCTTCGAGCCGCTGGCGGGCCAGCTCGCGCTCGCTGCGGAATGGCGAGATCAGCGCCACCAGCGCGATCAAGCCGGCATCGACGAACAGCGCCGCGATCTCCGCGACGCGCCGGACGTTCTCCGTTCTCTCCGCATTGGAAAAGCCGAGATCGCGGTTGATGCCGTGACGAAGATTGTCGCCGTCGAGCAACGCGGCATGGCGCCCGAGCTCGGCAAGCCGGCTATCGACGAGATTGGCGATGGTCGATTTGCCGGCGCCGCTCAGCCCCGTGAACCAGAGCACGCAGGGCCGTTGCTGCTTCAGCCGGGCCCGCACAGATTTGTCGATCGCAAGCCGCTGCCAATGAATGTTGGTGGCGCGGCGGAGCGACATGTCGATCATTCCGGCTGCGGCGGTGCGATGGGTGATCGGGTCGATCAGGATGAAGCTGCCCATGTCGCGGTTGTCGCGATAGGCCTCGAACACCAGCGGGCGGTCGAGATCGAGATGGACATAGCCGATCTCGTTGACGTCGAGCGTGGTGGCGCTTTCCCGCGCCATGGTGTCGATGGCGATCCGGTGCTTGAGCGTCGTGATCACCGCGCCGGTCGAGGCGGTGCCGCACCGGAGCAGATAGCGCCGGCCGGCGACCATGGCCTCGCCATCGAACCAGACGAGATGAGCCGCGAGCTGATCCGATACCGGCGCTGCGGATCCGGCGGTCAGCACGTCGCCGCGGCTGACATCGATCTCATCAGTGAGCGTGAGGGTGATGGACTCGCCCGGCCCAGCGCGAGTGCATTCGCCGGCGGGCGTGAGAATACGGGCGATGCGGGTCTGGTGTCCCGACGGCTGCGCACGAACTGCATCGCCTACCGCGATCGTTCCGCTCGCGGTCCGTCCGCAGAAGCCGCGGAAATCCGCATGCGGCCGGCTCACCCATTGCACCGGCAGCCGGAACGGCTGCTGCGAGACGTCCCCGGCCACGTCCACGGCTTCCAGATAGGTCGTAATGGTCGGCCCCGTGTACCAGGGCATGCGCGCGCTCGCAGCGACGATGTTGTCGCCGTCGGGCGCCACGACCGGGATGCACTGGACCTGGGAGATCCCGAGCTGGCCGGCCATGGTCAGATATTCGGCAGTGATGGAAGCAAAGCGATCCCCGTCGAATCCGATCAAGTCCATCTTGTTCACGGCGAGCACGACGTGGCGGATACCCAGCAGCGACAGGATGTGGCTGTGGCGCCGCGTCTGCGTGATCACGCCCTTGCGCGCGTCGACCAGCACCACGGCGAGGTCGGCATTGGAAGCACCGGTCGCCATGTTGCGCGTATATTGCGCATGTCCCGGCGTGTCGGCGACGATGAAGCGGCGCAGCTTCGTGGCGAAGAAGCGATAGGCCACGTCGATGGTGATGCCCTGCTCGCGCTCGGCCTGCAACCCGTCGACCAGCAGCGCGAAGTCGAGGTCGCCGCCGGTGGTGCCGGCGGTTTTGCTCTCCAAGGCGAGGGCGTCGAGCTGGTCGTCGAGCAGCGTCTTCGAATCGTAGAGCAGCCGGCCGACCAGCGTGCTCTTGCCGTCGTCGACGCTGCCGCAGGTGACGAAACGCAACGTCGGCCGATCGTCCTGATCGAGCCGCGGCGCATCGGTGGCGGCGATCGTCGGTGCCTCGTGATAGGACATCAGAAATAACCTTCCGCCTTCTTGCGCTCCATCGATGCGGGCCTGTCCCGGTCGATCATGCGTCCCTGTCGTTCGGAGGTGCGCGACGCCATCATCTCATGCACGATTTCGGGCAGGGTTGCCGCCGTCGAGCTCGTTGCGCCGGTGAGGGGATAGCAGCCCAGGGTGCGAAACCTGACGGAGCGCCATTGCGGCTCTTCGCCAGGCTGCAGCGGCATCCGGTCGTCGTCCACCATGATCAACGCGCCGTCGCGCTCGACCACGGGGCGCGAAGCTGCGAGATAGAGCGGCACGATCGGGATGTCCTCGAGCAGGATGTAGTCCCACACGTCGATCTCGGTCCAGTTCGACAGCGGAAACACCCGCATGCTCTCGCCGGGTGCGAGCCTTGTGTTGTACAGGCCCCACAGCTCCGGCCGCTGGTTCTTCGGATCCCAGCGATGCGCAGCGCTGCGATGCGAGAACACGCGCTCCTTGGCGCGCGACTTCTCCTCGTCGCGCCGCGCGCCCCCGATCGCGGCGTCGAAGCCGTAGAAGTCCAGCGCCTGTCGCAGCGCCTGCGTCTTCATGACGTCGGTGTAGCGGGCCGAGCCGTGGGTGAAAGGGTCGATGCCCTGGCTCAAACCGTCCTTGTTGCTATGGACGATCAGGTCGATGCCGAGCTCGCGCGCGCGGCGATCCCGAAACGCGATCATCTCGCGAAACTTCCAGGTCGTATCGACATGCAGCAGCGGAAACGGCGGCTTGCCGGGATCAAAAGCCTTCATCGCCAGATGCAGCAGCACCGAGGAGTCCTTCCCGATGGAATACAGCATGACCGGCTTGCGGAACTCGGCCGCCGTCTCTCGCAGGATGTGGATGCTTTCCGCCTCCAGCCGTCGAAGATGGCTTGTGGGGCTGCGGGGCGCAGGCGGCTCGCCGGAGGCGCTGCGCACCGGCATATCCGTCGTGGTGGAATCGGTCAGGCCGGTCATGCGGCTGTACCCAGGCGGTCGCCGAACAGGCGTACGGCGGTGTCGGCGTCCAGCGAGAGGTCGCCGATACAGGCCGCGACCGAGGCGCGATACATGTCGTCGATGCCATAACGCCCGATGAGTTCGAGCTGGGCCTCGCTCAGCGAGGTCGTCTTGCGGCTGCGGTAGCGATAGGCGGTGTCGGATCCGTGCAGGCCGACCACGGTATAGACGTTGGGCTCGCTGAGGAAGGTGACGCCCGAGCCTTTCGATTCGATTTGTCCGCGCTCCCTCCAGTCGGTGACCGCGCTCTCGGTGTAGCGGAGGCCGAGGCCGAGCCGGTCGAACAGCTTTCGTACCGATCCGGTGGCGTCCTTGCTGGCTTCATAGACGTAATGCGTGATCGGCACGCCGTGACGCCGCGCATAGCTCTCGACGCGAAGCGCGTTCAACGACGAGATCACGTAATTCTGGATCAGGCGATCCTGCGGAACGCGGTCCGACCATTTCTCGAGCCAGGACGCGAGCGAGCTCGCGGGGTCGCGGTCGAGCATGATCATGTGGAGCTTCTCGGCCGGCCAACCGGCCTCGATCAGCGGCTGGAGCGGCAGGAACAGGCTTTCGGCCAGCACATAGGGCCCGGCCATTTCCTTGCTGAAGATATGCGGCTGCTCGGAAGCCTGCGGCACGGCCCAGGGCTCGCCCGCGTTTCCAAGGAGCCGGTGGCGCAGCACGACCTTCACCGGTTGGAAGTAGGAGGGCATGCCGGCCACGCCGAAAAGATTGGTGAGCGCCGTCGAGCCCAAGCGGCAGCGCCCCCATGCGCAGTAGAGCGTCGGGAAGTCATCAGGCGACCGGTTCCGGAAGGCCTGACGGAGGCAGTCCCGCACCTCCCACATCAGCTCATCGAGCGCCGCCGGCCTGTTCTGGTACATGCCGTCCGGTACCAGAACCATCGTGTCGAGCGAGAGATGGTCACGGCGCACGAGATCGGCCAGGCGATCGGTTTCTTCGACGGACGTCGTGATGGTGCTCATCTGCGAACCTTTCGGGTTGAGGATCGAATCGACCACGGTCTGCGCGCGGCGGGTGTTGATGTCGATGGCGGCGGCGTAGAAGTGCGTCCCCTTGGTGGGACCGCCGACCGCATAGACGTTCAGATGCGGATTGCCGTGGCGGTCGTGGACGCGGCCGTCGTCGTAGCCGCAGCGGATCCCGCCGGCCGCGTCGAATGCAACGAGCCCCTGCCGCTGCATGTCCTGGTAGAGCGGGCTGGCTACCAGCCGGTAGGACGGTCCTGTCGCGTCGATGACGTAGTCGACGTCGCGGCGATCGCCATCGCCGAGGATCGCGTGAAAGCGGTTGCCGATGCCGATCACGTTGCGCAGCCGGGCGCGGGCCGAGAGCCTGCCCGCTCGCAACAGGTCGCGGATACGGATCGCGTTCTCCAGCGGCATTGCCGAACGGTTGCGGAGCCAGCCGGAATTGTAGACGTCCATGAAGCGAATCTTCTCGGCTTCGCTCATCCGGCTCCAGGCGTCGCACATGACGTCGATGACGCTGACGAGATAGGAGTGCACGGAGGGCTCGCCGCTTTCGGCGCGAGCGATGTTGTGCTCGAGGTCGGCCAGGGCGTCGCCGCCGCCGTTCCGGCGAGACAGATCGCAGCGGATCCCGGTGGTCTCCAGCAGCAGTTCGGACAGGCGCGCGGCGAAGGCGTCGGCTTCGATCCGCGCCCGGCGGGCCACGTAGCGATGCAGGGCGTCGCGGAAATCGCTTGTGATGGCGGGAATCGCCACCGGCTGCACGGTCGGAAACAGGCCGCTTCTGGAGAAGCACGTCATTCGGACGTCGTGGTGGGTCTTGGCCAGCGCAACCGCGGTGTCGACCGCGCTGAGTCCGCTTCCGATGATGCCGACCTCGACGCCGGCACGATCGGCAAAACTGAAGTGGGCATAGGGATCGCGGATGTAATTCGGGTTTGCGGCCAGACCGTAGTGGTCGTCCGGGCCGTTGTGGCCGGTACAGAGCACCAGCACGGACGAAATATGCGTGATGTTGCGGTCGGTCGTCAGCAGGACATCGCGGTCCGACGAGAACCGTATCCGGACGATTTCGGCATGTTCGACATGAACGGGCAGGCCGATGCTCCGGCACTGTGCAATCGCGGCCAGTCGCACCGAATCGAGATAATCCCTGTAGACCATCCGCGGCAGATGCGTGTTGCCGTGGCAGCTGAGGCCGCGGGCGCGAAGCCAGCGCAGAAACTCCTCCGCATCGTTCGGGCGGATCGACATTGTCGACGGCTTCATATTGAGCAGATGGCGATCGCTCTGCGTGCGATAGGCGATCCCGCCGTCGAAGCCCGACTTGTCGAAGAGCTGGATTCCGCTGACGGCACCATTGTCTCGTCCCGAAGCGGCGAGCTCCGCCAGATGACGCAGGACCGTGATGCCGGTTGCGCCGCCGCCGACAATGCTGATGATCATCGCTCAATCCCCCTGTTCACCATGCTTGACCCAGGCGCGAGCGGGGGCTCGGCGTGGGGGCCTCCCAAAGCCGTTGGTTGTTCGACGCGTCAGAAAGTTGACTTGCGGCCGGCCTCAGGTCGGCTGCATGACGTGCGGGACCTCAGGCGGCCCGCACTGTGTCGAGGAACTTTGCGACCTCGCTCTTGAGGCGGCCGCTCTCGGTCGAGAGTGAGCGCGCGGATGCCAGAACCTGCGTCGAAGCCGAGCCGGTGGCACTTGCGCCATGGCTGACCTGGGCGATCTTGTCTGCGACCTCGACCGTGCCCTTGGCGGCTTCGCTGACGTTGCGTGCGATCTCGGCGGTTGCAGCGCTCTGTTCCTCGATGGTTGCCGCGATGGTCGTCGAAATGTCCGAAATTCTGGAGATCGTCGCGCCGATCTCCTTGATGGCGCCGACCGAATCTTCGGTCGCCGTCTGCATGCCGGCGATCTGTGCGCCGATCTCGTCGGTCGCCCGCGCGGTCTGGGCCGCCAGCGCCTTGACCTCGCTCGCCACCACGGCAAATCCGCGACCCGACTCGCCGGCGCGGGCCGCTTCGATGGTGGCGTTCAGGGCCAGCAGGTTGGTCTGCTCCGCGATCGCGGTGATCAGCTTGACGACGTCGCCGATCCGGCCTGCGGCCTTGAGCAATTCATTGATCCGGGCGTCCGTGCGCTCCGCCTGCTTCACGGCTTCGCCGGCGATGCGGCTGGCGTCATGGACCTGACGGCCGATCTCGACGACAGATGCGCTCATTTCCTCGGCGGCCGATGCCACGGCTCCGACGTTGGTGGAGGCTTCCTCGGAAGCCGCAGCCACCATCCCGGAGAGCTGCTCGGTCTCTTCCGCAGTCCCCGACAACGTGCCGGCGGCGGATTCGAGTTGCTGCGAGGCGACGGAAACCGAGTTGACGATGCCGCCGACTGCATCCTCGAACGCACCGGCCAGCCGGATCATCTCCTGTTTGCGCCGCGCGGCGGCTGCGGCCTCCTGATCCTTCTGCTCGGCTTCCATCTGCTCGATGCGGATGAGATTGTCCCGGAAGGTGCGGGCCGCGCGGGCATTGTCGCCGACCTCGTCGCCGCGGGCGGTATAGGGAATTTCGACGGCCTTGTTGCCGCCGGCCAGCTGCAGCAGCACGTCGCCGATGCGACGGATCGGCCGAGCGATGTTCAGCACTGAAAACAGCGCCGAGCCGGCAAGGACCAGGATCACGAGAACACCGACGGCGAGGCTGACCGTGGCGGTCTGCTCGAGCGCGGCCATCAGCTGGCTTTGCCGAAGCGCCATGAATTCGTTGTTGGCGGCGACCAGCTTGTCGACGCGCGTGGTGATGTCCGTGGCGGCCGGAAGTACCTTTTCCTGGAAAATGCGGCTCTTGGTTTCCTCGGCCTTCGCGGCTGCGCCCGTGGCCGACTTGTAGCGCCCGGCGAGTGCGGCGAGCGCGTCGATCCCATCGGCGACATCCTTGTCGCTGGCGGCCTGGCGGACCTGTTTCAGGACACGGATCATGGCGTCGGCGCGCCCGGAGACACGGTCCTTCTGCTCAACCTCTCCTATTGCCGTGAAATGCCAGTTCGCAGCGCTGACCGCCTTGAACAAGGCGTCGGCTTCCCGCAACCCGACCTCGACGGTGAGACGGTTCTGCGATGCCGCGACGGTGGGTGAAGCAAGCAGCTTGTCGAGAGCCTTGTTCCAGGCCTCCTCGATCTGGTTCGCGGCGGCGAACTCGGCGACGGCCGAGCCGCGCGCCTCGCTGAGCTCGTTGGCCGCCTTCAGGGCGGCCTCGAGCAGGACCTTCACCTCGCGGCAGAGCTGCTTGGCTTCGGCGCGCCGGGATCGCTCCAATGCGGCGTCAATTTCGGTCGTGGCATTGGCGATGGAGCGGCGCAGCGTGTCGAGATGCCGGGCGAGCACGTCGGCGGAGGATGCGGATCCGATTTCCGCCACGGCGAGCCGTGCGCGGGTCATTGCTGTGCATGTTCACTAATTCGCTGATTGGATCGCTCCAGCGGAGGAACGATCCGATGCGAGACAACAGCTATGACCGAACGGTTGAACGCAACTATCTGCAGAAGTGGCGTTTTCTGATTTCGGAGTATGAGGCGGTGAAGGCTGGCCGATCGCCGCTGTTCAAGCGGGTCGGCGACTTCTACCGGCACCACGGGACCTGCTCGCAGACGTTCCGCAAGTATTACAATCGCTATCTGCAGAGCGGCGAGGAAGCGGATCTGCTGCCGCGGCGGCGCGGCCCGAAGTGGCGGGAGCGACGCGAGCCGGAAGGGATCGAGACGGAGATTGTCGCCCATCGCAAGCGGGGGATGAACCGTTATGAGATTCATGCCGTCTTGCGCGAAACGCGCGACACGGTACCTTCGCCGATCACGATCTACCGGGTGCTGAAACGCTACCGCCTGAACCGCCGCACGCCGGCGATGCGTGAGGAGAAACGCCGTATTATCAAGGACAAGCTCGGAGAGCTGGGCCACGTCGATCTGCATCAATTGCCGCGCGATATGTTCCTCGCGCCACCCCCGGTCACGGCCTACATCATCAGCTTGATCGACAGCTGCACGCGTCTGGCCTGGGCAGAGGTCCTGACATCCAAGAAGGCGCTGCCGGTCATGTTCAAGACCCTGAAGATGATCAACACCCTCAACGTCACCTATGGGCTCGTCTTCCAGGAAATCCTGTCCGACAACGGCGCCGAGTTCGCCGCCCGCACCAAGCCGGGCGAGCATCCGTTCGAGGCCATGCTGCTCGAGCTCGGCATCAAACACCGCTACACCCGGCCCTATCGGCCGCAGACCAACGGTAAGGTCGAACGCTTCTGGCGCACCCTCGATGACGACGTCATCGACGGCGCGACCTTCGACAACCTCGACCACTTCGCCAATGAACTGTTCGAGTACCTCGTTTACTACAACAACCACAGACCCCATCAGGCCTTGGCAGGACAAACCCCCAAGGCCTTCGCCGCTACCAAGACCACCGCGATCCAATCAGCGAATTAGTGAACATCGACAATTGCGAGCTCGGCACCCTGGGCGTTGGCTTTGTTGGCGGTGTTGATGACCACCAGTCGGCTCAGTTCCGCGATCTGCTCGTTGCGAATCAGCTGGTTGGTGAGCATGCCACCGACGAGAAGAACCCCCGCAGTCGCGGTCAGCCCCAGCTTTGTCCCGATGCGAAACTTGAACGATGCCATACTTACCGCTCCCCACACGCAAAACGAGTACGCCACCTTAGTACTAAATAATACGTGAACATCAAACTCCGTACAACTACAGGAGGTAACGAACGGAGAGCGCTTGGAACAGTGTGCAGCGCATAGGTACAATCGTCCGTGGCGGAGATCCGACGAGGGGTCTGGTCCAATGATGATTCGTCGCGAGGGTGCAAGCCTTGCCGGTTTCCCCGACTCAGCCCTAGCGTGAGCTAATGCAATTCCGGGATCGACCTCATTCTTTTCGGCCGCAGTTCGGCGGCTCGCCGTTCGGCCGGCGCTTCTCCGGACTGGTGTCGTGGATGTTCGTGGTCGGCGTCGTGGCGGCGGTGGTGCTGACCTTTCGGCACGGCGCGCACTGGCTGGTCCCGCATGAAACCGACGGCCGCTCGCTGGACGCCGAGATCATCTTGCGGCAGTCGGACAATGGACAGGGCCGACAGCCCGTCGATGTCGTCCGCACCGTCGATGGCGACACCTTTCTCGCGCGCATGCATCAGCAGGGCGGCCGCGATCTCGTCGCACGCGTTCGCCTGCGCGGCATCGATGCACCGGAGATGAAGGCGTCCTGTCAGGAGGAATTGAACAAGGCTGAAGCCGCGACCGACGCGCTGCGCGCGCTGCTCGGCCAGGGCGGCGTCACGATCAGCAATCTCGGCGCCGACAAATACGGGCGCGTCCTCGCCGATGTCGCGACCAGACGCACCGCCGACGTCGCGGCTGCGCTGCTCGCGGGCGGCTACGTGCGCAGCTACAATGGCGGCCATCGCGACGGCTGGTGCGCGCGGGGCTGGCGCTTCTGGTAACAAGAAAGCCGCGTCGAGCGACGCGGCTTTGATTGTCCTCTCACGATCTTCTCGATCAGCGCGTCACGACCACCGTCGTGCCGACGGAGACGCGGCCATAGAGATCGGTGATGTCGTCGTTGAGCATGCGGATGCAGCCATAGGAGACGAAGCCGCCGATCGAGCCCGGCACGTTGGTGCCGTGGATCGCATATTCGCCACCGGCGAGCGTCATCGCCGCAACGCCCATCGGGTTGCGCGGCGATCCGCCCGGAATGACATCGGGGATGTTCGGCTTGTCGCGCTTCACCTCGGCGGGCGGTGCCCAGGCCGGATTGAGATACTTGCCGTCGATCCTGGTCGTGCCGGCCCATTGCTTGCCGGCCTTTCCGACGCCGACCGGATAGCGCACCGCGTGGCCGTTACCGAGGATGAGATAGAGCCGCCGCTCGCTGGTTTTGACCACGATGGTGCCCGGCGAATAGTCGGCCAGGTGTGCCCCCACCATTTCCGGCCGCGCCTGCGCCGCCGTCGACGTCAACACCCCAGCCGCGATGGTGGCGGCCAGCGCTACCGCAATCCTCATCGACATCGATGCTTCCCCTTGTCTCAAACGGATCATCCAAAATGACGCAGAACCGGCAATCGCCGCCGCACCAAGCCCTCGTCGATGCTCATTCTTAACCGCGCCCGTTAACCCAATGGTTTCCACGCGCGGCTGCCGAGGGCCGGCCAGCAGCGGGAACAAAGAAAATGTTCGAAATAAAGTAAATGACCCGAAAACAACACTCGACGGGAAAGATGCCGGCGCACCACGGCTCCCGCTGGCAAGAGCGTGAGGGTGTGAATGGCCGTTGGTTGAGAGCGGCCGGCACGCGCTGTCGTGTCCCGGACAAGCGCAGCGAAGCGGAGCGCCGATCCGGGACCCAGTTCTTTCTTTCAGTCGATCGCTGGGCCCCGGCTCAGCAGCGCACCGCTGAAGTGGCGCTGCGCTGCGTCGGGGGCACGAGCTTGCTTACGCCGACTTCTTGTTCTGCCGGTTCTTGACGAGATCGTCGACCACGGCGGGATCGGCGAGCGTCGAGGTGTCGCCGAGGCTGCCCGGCTCGTCCTCGGCGATCTTGCGCAGGATGCGGCGCATGATCTTGCCGGAGCGGGTTTTTGGCAGACCCGGCGCGAACTGGATCTGGTCGGGCGAGGCGATCGGGCCGATCTCCTTGCGCACCCAGGTCACGAGCTCCTTGCGCAACTCGTCGGTCGGCTGCACGCCGGCCATCAGGGTGACATAGGCGTAGATGCCCTGACCCTTGATGTCGTGCGGGAAGCCGACGACGGCCGCTTCCGACACCTTCTCATGCGCCACCAGCGCGCTCTCGACTTCGGCGGTGCCCATGCGGTGGCCGGAGACGTTGATGACGTCGTCGACGCGACCGGTGATCCAGTAATAGCCGTCGGCGTCGCGGCGGCAGCCGTCGCCGGTGAAGTACTTGCCCTTGTAGGTCGAGAAGTAAGTTTGTTCGAAGCGAGCGTGATCGCCATAGACCGTGCGCATCTGGCCCGGCCAGGACCGCGTCAGACAGAGGTTGCCGGTGGTCTCGCCTTCCAGCACCTTGCCGTCGGCGTCGACGATTTCAGGCACCACGCCGAAGAAGGGCTGCGTCGCCGAGCCCGGCTTCAGCTTGGTGGCGCCCGGCAGCGGCGTGATCAGGATGCCGCCGGTCTCGGTCTGCCACCAGGTGTCCACGATCGGGCAGCGGTCGTCGCCGACGACGCGGTGATACCACTCCCAGGCTTCGGGATTGATGGGCTCGCCGACCGAGCCGAGCAGGCGAAGCGAGGCGCGCGAGGTCTTCTTCACCGGCTCGTCGCCGCCTTGCATCAGTGCGCGGATCGCAGTCGGCGCGGTGTAGAAGATGTTGACCTTGTGCTTGTCGATGACGTTCCAGAACCGCGAATTATCCGGGTAATTCGGCACACCCTCGAACATCAGCGTGGTCGCGCCGTTCGCCAGCGGCCCGTAGAGGATGTAGCTGTGGCCGGTCACCCAGCCGACGTCGGCGGTGCACCAGTAGACGTCGCCGTCGTGATAGTCGAAGACGTATTGATGCGTCATCGCGGCATAGACGAGATAACCGCCCGTGGTGTGCAGCACGCCCTTGGGCTGGCCGGTCGAGCCCGAGGTGTAGAGGATGAACAGCGGATCCTCGGCGTGCATGTGCTCGAGCGGGCATTCGGTCGTCACCATCGCCGCCGCCTCGTGGTACCAGAGGTCGCGCGTCGGGTTCATGTCGACCTTGCCGCCGGTGCGCTTGACCACGACGACCCAGTCGACGCCGTCGGTTTTACCGAGCGCGGCATCGACATTGGCCTTCAGCGGCACCTTCTTGCCGCCGCGCAGGCCTTCGTCCGCGGTGATGATGATCTTGGATTGGCAGTCGTTGATGCGCTGGGCGAGGGAATCAGGTGAGAAGCCGGCGAACACCACGGAGTGGATCGCGCCGATCCGCGCGCAGGCCAGCATCGCGTAGGCCGCCTCCGGGATCATCGGCAGGTAGATGGTGACGCGGTCGCCCTTCTTGACGTTGCGGGTGCGCAGGATGTTGGCCATCCGGCAGACCTCGTCGTGCAGCTCCTTGTAAGTGATGTGCTTGGACTGCGAGGGATCGTCGCCTTCCCAGATGATCGCGGTCTGGTTGGCGCGCGCCGGCAGATGCCGGTCGATGCAGTTATGGGCGACGTTGAGGATTCCGTCCTCGAACCATTTGATCGAGATGTTGCCGGGCGCGAACGAGACGTTCTCGATTTTCGTCGGCGCCTTCATCCAGTCGATGCGCTTGGCCTGCTCCGCCCAGAAACCGTTCGGGTCCGAGATCGAGCGGGCGTACATCTCCTTGTACTTGGCCTGGTCGACCCAGGCGCGCTTCGCCCACTCCGCGGGGACGTCGTAGATCTTCTCGGACATGCTTCCCTCCACATGCGGCAAGCTCAGGCAATGCCGACATCATCATTTGATGGATTATGCGTCGGGCTAACCGGACCCGACAAGGAGCACAAGCTGGACCTTCGGCGGGCAGCCGGCCATGCGGAGGATCAAGGTCCGGAAGGCTCGCTGTCGCAAATCTGAAACAGGCCGACCGGCGCCTTTCGGCTCTTGACCCAAGCCGCCAGAACAGACGCCGCAGAGCCCTATGCGCTGGTCGGAGGTATTTAGCAACCTCATCTCACTGATTCGGGACTCGCAATAGCGTTCGGAACACCCTAAATGGCCAACCCGGGTCCAAAGAGACCCCTCGGAACAAAAATCAGAACAGCGGCATTGATCGATAACAGACAGGGCTAAGGCGTAAGACCATGATGGATCAGCAGAATCTCGGGACGATGCGGTCCGCTTCAGCCGATCCTGCAGCCATTGCCCTGGCCAAGGCCCTTGGACAATGGCCGAAACCGAGCGGTTTCCGGCGCGCGAGCCCGAAAAAGACCTACGACACGGCGCCTGCGGCGACGGTCGAGGCCCTCGCCAGGGAGCTGGGCTTGCGGCTCGGCGACCAGAACGAGCTGACCATCCGCCGTATCAAGCGCGGCAAGGGCTATTCCTTCGTCCGTCCCAACGGCGCGCATATCCGCGACGCCCGCACCATCCGCCGGCTGCACGCCATGGCGGTGCCGCCGGCCTATCGCGAGGTGCGCTACTCCGCCGATCCCAACTCGCACCTTCAGGCGGTCGGCCGCGATGCCGCGGGCCGGCTGCAATATCGCTATCACGCCGATTGGGAGAAGGTCCGCGAGCAGCGCAAGGCGCATCGCCTGGAGAAGCTCGTCGGCGCGCTGCCGAAAATCCGGCGCAAGGTCTCGGCGTTCCTGTCCGGCGACGAGCCGACGCGCGAGTTCGCGCTCTCGGCCGTGATCGAGCTGATCGCGCGCACCGCGATCCGTCCCGGCAATGAATCCTACGCCCGCCTCAACGGCACCCGCGGCGCGACCACGCTGCTGAAGTCCAACGTCACGCTGGAAGACGATTGCTTCGTGCTGACCTTCAAGGCCAAGGGCGGCAAGGCCGTGCGCAAAGAATGCGACGCGGCCAAGCTGGTGCGCGCCATCGGCATTTTGCAGAGCGTTCCCGGCAAGCGCATGTTCCAGTATCGCGATGCCTACGGCATCGTGCGCGCGGTCAACACCACCCAGGTGAACGCGTTTCTGCGCGAGATCGCCGGCATCAAGATTTCGCTGAAGGATTTCCGTACGCTGATGGCGTCCGCCGTCGTGGTGGAATCGCTGTCGCGGATCACGCCGGCGAATAGCCAGCGCGGCCGCAAGAAGCAGGTGCTGGACGCGATTCGCGCCGCCGCCGACCAGCTCTCCAACACGCCGGCGATCTGTCGCAAGAGCTACGTCCACGACACCATCGTCACCGCCTTCGAGGAAGGCATCCTTGAGCGCTTCGCCGCAACCATGAAGGGCCAGCGCTCGCAGGCCCGGCGCGAGCAGCTGCTGGCGCAGGTGGTGGCGACCGCGGCGGTCTGACCTTCGCCTCGCTATGTTTTGCCGGAAACGCCCCGGTCCGGGCCGGGATCGCCGCCCGCGGCTGCGATCGTGAGCCGCTCCAGATAGTGCGCCCATCCCGTCGCATGCGCGGCGGCCTGCGCTTCGTTCGGCAGGCCGCTATGGGTCATGCGCAGCAGCGTGCCGCCATCCTGCTCGATCAGGTCGATCTCGATCAGGCTCGAGCCGGGCGGCACTTCCTGACCGCCTTCCCAGCCGAACGTGTAGGCCAGGCGATGCACCGGCACGACCTCGCGGAAGGCGCCGCGGGCGACGCCGCCGCGCGGGCTGACGCCCTTGAGCAGGTAGAGCCCGCCGGGATAGGGCTCAGTGGTCGCATCCGAGCCCATCCAGCTCAGGATCTTCTCGGGGTCGGTGAGGTAGGCGAAGACGGTGGCGCGCGGGGCCGCGATCTGGGTCTCGCGTCGCACTATGAACGGCTCGGGCATCGGCGATCATCCCTGGTCTGACGATGGGACATGGCGGCGGCCCGGCGCTCCGTCAAGGATTACCCGTGACAAAGACGGCCCGGCTTCGTCATCATCGGGCCATGCACCTCTCCTCGACCCTCGCCTGGCTCCTCGATGCCGCCGCGGATTGTCCCGGGGCCGACCGCCTGCTCGCGGAACTCGGCGCGCATCTGGTCGCCGACGGTGTGCCGCTCGCGGCGGGCGCCGTGACGCTGGAGGTGCCGCATCCGCTGATCGCGAAACGGACCTGGCTGTGGCGTGCCGATAGCGGCCAGGTGATTGAAGCGCTCGGCTTCGCGCCCGGCGGCCTCGCGCCCGATCCACCCAACGACGCCGGCCGCCGCTGGCTGCGCGACAGCGCGCGCGGCGAGGTGCATGAAGATGTCGCCGGACGGCCCGATGGGCCGCTGCTCGGCTGGATCGGACCGCGTCCGTTCACGGCGGATGAGATCGAGCAATTGCGTCAGGCCGCGCGTTTTGCCGCGACGCCGCTTGCCGTGCTCGCCGCGCGCGCCACCTTGCGGGCGACGCTCGATGCTTACCTCGGCACGCGCAGCGCGGAGCGGGTGCTCGCGGCGCCTCTGCGCCGCGATCTCGGCGAGACCATCCAGGCCGCGTTGCTGTATGCGGACCTGCGCAATTTCACGAGCCTGTCGGAGACAACACCGCCGGCCGATGTCATCGCGGCGCTCGATGCCTGGTTCGATCGCATCGCCGGCGCGGTTCACGCCTTCGGCGGCGAGGTGCTGAAATTCATCGGCGACGGCGTGCTCGCGATCTTTCCGGTGCTCGAAGCGTCGCCGCGCCGCGCCTGTGACGCTGCCCTGCGGGCGGCAGGCGCAGCCGAAGCCGGCATGGCGTACCTCAACAAGGAGCGCCGCGCGCAAGGGTTGCCGCCGCTGTCGTTTGGCGCCGCGCTCCATCTCGGCGAGATGCTGTGGGGCAATATCGGCGCCGCCAACCGGCTCGACTTCACCGCGATCGGCCCTGCCGTCAATCTCGCCAGCCGGCTGGAGGGATTGTGCAAGCCGCTGGGCCGGACGGTGCTGGTGTCGGGCGCACTCGCCGCCGAGACGGAGATGCCGCTCGTCGCGCTCGGGACGCATGAGCTGCGCGGCATTGCCGCGCCGTGCGAGGTGTTTGCGTTGCCCGAACCGCAAGCTCGGATATCGTAGCCCGGATGGAGCGAAGCCTAATCCGGGGTCGAGCTTCAATCTAGACTTTCCCGGATTGCGCTGCGCTCCATCCGGGCTACTGCACTCCGGCAGCCTCGCCCTAAACCCCACCCATCTTGCAGACGAGCTTCCACTCCTCTGCCGTCACCGGCTGCACCGACAGGCGCGAATATTTCACCAGCGCCATGTCTGCGAGCTTCTTCTCGGCCTTGACCGCGGCCATCGTCACCGGCGTCTTCAGGGGCTTGTCGGCCTTGATGTCGACGCAGACGAATTTGCCGGTCTTGTCGGTCGGATCGGGATAGGCCTCCTTGATGATCTCGGCGATGCCGACGATCTCCTTGCCCTCGTTGGAATGATAGAAGAACGCCTTGTCGCCCTTCTTCATGTTCACGAGGTTCTGGCGCGCGGTGAAATTGCGCACGCCGGTCCAGGCCTCGCCCTTGGCGCCCTTCGCAACCTGCTGGTCCCAGGACCACACCGACGGTTCGGATTTCACGAGCCAGTACGCCATGCTTATTCCTCTGCCTTGAAGGGGCGCGTCATCAGCGCCGAGATCGCGGCATCGATCGTGCTTCGGCCGCTCAGGATCGATGCGACCGCCTCCGATACCGGCAACTCGATGTTTTGCGAAGCGGCGAGCTCGATCAGCACGGGGGCGGTGAACTCGCCCTCGGCGAGCTTGCCGGCGGGAGGCTGCTCGCCCCGCCCGAGCGCGAGTCCGAGCGCGAAGTTGCGCGATTGCGGGCTCGAGCAGGTCAGAATGAGATCACCGAGGCCCGACAGGCCGGTGAGCGTCTCGCGGCGTGCGCCGAGCGCGCGGCCGAGGCGGGTGAGCTCGGCAAAACCGCGGGTCGTGAGCGCCGCCTGCGCGGAGGCGCCGAGCTTGCGTCCGACCGCGATGCCGACCGCGATCGCCAGCACGTTCTTGGCCGCGCCCCCGATCTCGACGCCGCGGATGTCGGTGGAGTGATAGGGGCGGAATGTCGGCGAGCCCAGCGCCTGCACCAGGCTGCTGGCCAGCGCCTCATCCCTTGCCGCCAGGGTCACCGCCGTCGGCAGGCCACGGGCGACGTCGTCGGCAAAGCTCGGCCCCGACAGGATCGCCGGCTGCGCGTGCGGCGCGGCCTCGGCGATCACGTCGGTCATGAACTTGTGGGTGCCGTGCTCGATGCCCTTGGCGCAGGCGACGATCGGTACCGGCTTCGTGATGTGCGAGGCCAGCATGTTGACCGCGCCGCGCAAATGTTGCGCCGGCGTTGCAATCAGCAGCATGTCCGCGCGCGCGGCGAGCGCCACCTCGCTCGTCACGACGATCTCAGGCGCGATCCGCACGCCAGGTAGCCGCGGATTGTCACGCGTCGATGCGATCCGCGCGGCATGCTCGGCATTGCGTGCCCACAGCGACACTTTTCGCCCAGCTCGCGCCGCCACCGTCGCCAGCGCCGTGCCCCAGGCGCCCGCGCCGATCACTGCGACGGATTGCGGCGCGGTCATCCCTAGAATCCCGCCCGCGTCTTGCCGTAGCCTGCCGGCACCGTTGCGTTGGCGTCGAGCAGCCAGCGCGCGCGCGGCTGCGCGTCCATCGTGTCGGTCAGGCCGAGCGCGAGGCGCTCGGCGCCGGCCCAGGCGATCATGGCGCCGTTGTCGGTGCAAAGCGCGGGCGGCGGCATGATCAGCTGCGTCCCGGCCTGCTTCGCGACATCATCAAGCGCGCCGCGGATCGCCTGATTGGCGGCGACGCCGCCGGCGGCGACCAGCGCGCCCGGTGCGCCGAACTGTTCGCGGAAAAGCCTGAGGCCGACGCTCAGCCGGTCGGCCGTCGAATCGAGTACGGCGGCCTGGAAGCTCGCGCAGAGATCGCTGACGTCCAGCGGCGTGAGCTCGGCCAGCCGGCTCGCTTCGGTGCGCACCGCCGTCTTCAATCCCGACAGCGAGAAATTGGCATCGGGGCGTCCCTGCATCGGCCGCGGAAACGCAAAGCGCGTGGCGTCGCCGCCTGCCGCCGCGCGCTCGACCTGCGGGCCGCCGGGATAGGGCAGGCCCAGCATCTTCGCGACCTTGTCGAAGGCCTCGCCGATGGCGTCGTCGACCGTGGTGCCGATCCGCACATATTGGCCGATGCCGGTGACCGCGACGATCTGGGTATGGCCGCCGGAGGCGAGGAAGAGGCAATAGGGAAATTCGATGCCGTCGGTGAGGCGCGGCGTCAGCGCATGCGCTTCGAGATGGTTCACAGCGACCAGCGGCGTGTCGTGCACCATCGCGATCGCTTTCGCGGTGGTGAGCCCGACGATGACGCCGCCGATCAGCCCGGGCCCCGCGGCCGCCGCGACGCCGTCGAGCTGGGCATAGTCGATGCCGGCCTCGGCCATGGCACGATCGATGATCCCGTCGAGCACGTCGACATGCGCGCGCGCGGCGATCTCCGGCACCACGCCGCCGAAGCGGGCATGCTCATCGATCTGCGACCGCACGATGTTGGACAGGATCTTGCCGCTGCCATCGGCCGCGCGTTCGATCACGGCCGCAGCGGTCTCGTCGCAGGTGGTTTCGATGCCCAGCACCAGCATTGGCGAATTGTTATCCAATTTGCGCCCTTGCGCTCATCCGTAAAGCAGAGTTCTGGTACGTCCGGTAGCATCCCGAGGTCGGCTTGCGCAATCGTCCCGCGCAGCCGTTCTGGTCAATGCGTCACCGCCAAATGGTCCGGGAACACCAGCGATGTCCATTCTTGTCACACGGCCGTATCCCGACAACGAGGCGACTGCGGACAATCTGCGTGCGCGCGGGCATGCGGTGCTGCTTGCGCCGGCGCTCAAGCTCGAGCCGGTCGCCTTCCATGGCGAGAGTGACGTTTCTTACGATGCCGTTCTCGTCACCTCGGCCAATGCGATCCGCGCTGTGGCGCCGCAATCGCCGGACCTCGGTCTGTTGCAGCTGCCATTGTTCGCGGTCGGCGAGCATACGGCTGCTGCGGCGCGCGAGGCCGGTTTTGCCGAGGTGATCGTCGCCGGCGGCGATGCCGCGTCCTTGCACGACAAGGTGATGCAGAGCACGCGCGACAAGGTGCTGAAGAAAAAGAGCACGCTATTGTATCTCGCGGGCGCGGATCTGTCGCGCGACCTCGGCGGCGAGCTTGGTGCGGAAGGTTTTCGCGTGGTGACGCAGACGACCTATCGCATGGCGCCGGTGAAGCATCTGCCGCGCGAGGTCTGCGAAGGATTTGCCGTCCACGGGATTGAGGCGGTGCTGCACTACTCCCGGCGCAGCGCGCGTGCCTTCCTCGATGCGGCGCGGGACGAAGGTGTTGAAATTTCGGCGCTGGCGATCCCGCATTGCTGCCTGTCCGAGACCGTTGCGGGCGTGCTGCGCGAGGCCGGCGCGTCACAGGTTCTGGCGGCCGCAACGCCGGACGAAACTGCCTTATTCGACACCTTGGAGCGTGCGTTGCGCACCCGTTTGGCGTAAAGGTCGGGCCGAATCCGACGCAATCTAATCCACCCTGGTATGGAAGTGTGAGGAACCGTCACGATGGCCGACGACAAGCCTGAAGACGCTGGATTGGCGCCCGACGCGGGTCGTGCCAAGCGCACCCCGCCCACCATCGACCTCGAGGCGACGGAAGTCTCGACCCAGCCGCAGCAGGTCGCCGGTGAGCCCGAGCCGTCCGAGCATGTCGCGCAGGAGCAGGCCAGGGTGGAAGAGCCCGGCTCGGAAGAGGTCAAGGCCGAGCCTCAGTCCGAATCTGCAGAGCAGCAGGCGTCCGTGGCGGCGCCCGTATCGGCGCCGGTTTCCCCCTGGGTCATTGCGCCGTTCTCCGGCGCTGTCGCAGCTGCCGTCGTGATCGCGGTCGGCTGGATGCTGGGCTGGCCGGCGGTGCAGGCTCCGCCGGTCGCGCCGCAGGTCAGCAGTGCGACCGTCGATGCGCTGAGCGGGCGCGTTGCCGCAGTCGAAGCCAAGGCCGCCAAGCCCGCGGCCGATCCGGCCCAAGTCGCGCGAATCGATGCGTTGGAGAAAGCGGCGAGCGCCCTGCGCGGCGACATCGCCAATTTGCGCGCGCAATTCGACAAGACGGCGAGCGCGCTGAACGATGCGAAATCCGCGCCGCCGAGTGCCGCGCCCGATCTTGCCGCGCTCACCGACCGCATCGCTCAGCTCGAGCGCGCCAGCAAGACCGAGCGGGCCGAGCTCGCGCAGCAGGGCGAGAAGATCGCCGAGGCCAAGACGATGGACGACAAGCCGCTCCGCTATGTGGTGGCGGCATCCCTGCTCGACGTTGCCGTTCGCCACGGCGATCCCTATCAAACGCAATTGGCCACGGCGCGGTCGCTGACGGCCAAGCCAGACATGCTCAAGCCGCTCGAGGCGTTTGCATCGTCCGGGATCCCGGCGGCGGCTGCGCTCAGCCGCGAGCTCCTCAACATCGTGCCGAAGCTGTCGCCGCCGGCTGAAGCTCCGTCGAGCGAGGCCGGCATTGTCGAGCGTCTCCAGGCCGGCGCGTCAAAGCTGGTGCGGATCGAGCGCACCGACGGCGTCGGCAACGATCGCGGTGCCATCGTGTCCCGCGTGACGGCGGCGGCGCTCCGCAGCGATTTCGCCGAGGCGCGGCGCGAGCTGAAGACGCTGCCCGTGGCTGATCGCGCCGCGGCGCAGGCTTGGCTCGACAAGGCCGATGCCCGCGACGCCGCGCTCGCCGCGTCCCGCAAATTCGCCGACGATGCCATGGCGGATCTCGCCAAATCTGCTCAATAAGATTCGCGCAACAATCGGCGCGTATAGGGATCGCCATGCTTCGCATCGTCCTCTTCCTTGTCGTGATTGCGCTGGCGGCGGCCGGCGCGGCGTGGGTCGCCGACCAGCCCGGCGAGGTCGTGATGACCTGGGGCGTTTGGCGGGCCTCGCCAACCATTCCAGTGTTCGTGCTCCTACTGGGCGTATTTGCCGTGGCGATCGTCCTGTTTTGGAGCATCCTGACGACGATCTGGCGCACGCCGAAGCGTCTGCGCCGACGTCGTCATGAAAAGCGCCACGCGCGCGGCCGTCACGCCATTACCCATGGCCTGCTCGCGATCGGCCACGGCGATTCCGCGCTCGCACGCCGGCATGCCGAGGTGGCACGGCGGCATGCACCGAACGATCCGCTCGCGCTGCTCTTGCACGCGCAGTCGGCGCAGCTCGAAGGCAATCGCGACGAGGCGCAACGCGTCTTCCGCGCCATGGCCGAGCGCGAGGATACGCGGCTGCTCGGCCTGCGCGGCCTGTTCATCGAGGCGCAGCGCGCCGATGATGCGGTCGGCGCCGTGATGATCGCGGAGGAAGCGATCAAGCTGTCGCCGTCCGCGACCTGGGCCTCGCACGCGGTGCTCGGCTTCCGCTGCGCGCGCGGCGACTGGAGCGGCGCGCTCGCGATCCTCGATTCGAATCTCTCCGCGGGCCTGATCGACAAGCAGACCTATCGCCGGCAGCGCGGCGTGCTGCTCACCGCGCGTGCGCTGGAACTGGAAACGATGGATCGCGACGTGGCGCGCGAGAGCGTGATGGAGGCGGTCAAGCTCGCGCCGACCCTGGTGCCGGCGGCCGTGCTCGCGGCAAAATTCGAGAGCGAGGCGCATCAGGTGCGCCGCGCCATAAAGCTGGTGGAAGCCGCCTGGCTCGCCAATCCGCATCCCGATCTCGCGGAAGCCTATGCGCATGTGAAGCTCGGCGATTCCGCGCGGCAGCGCCTGCAGCGGGTGGAGACGCTCGCGGCCAAGACACCGGCCGACAAGCCGGGCCATGTCGAGGGCCAGCTCGCAATTGCGCGGGCCGCGATCGACGCCTCCGAATTCGCCCGCGCCCGCGAGGTGCTTGCACCCTACCTCAATGATCCGACCCAGCGCGTCGCGCTGCTGATGGCCGAGATCGAGCGCGCCGAGCATGGCGATGGCGGCCGCGCCCGCGCCTGGACCTTGCGCGCGGTGCGCGCCCGTCTCGATCCCGCCTGGACCGCGGACGGCTATGTCAGCGACCGCTGGCGTCCGGTCTCCCCGGTCACCGGCCGCCTCGATGCGTTCCAATGGCAGACGCCGGTTGCGAGCCTGCCCTCCGACAAGGGCGCCACCATCGAATCCTCGGCCTTCGAGGAAGCCATGCTGGCCGCTCCGCCGCCGAAGCGGGTGACCGCGGCTCCCAGCGGAGCCTTGGTGGAACCGCCGGAGGTGGCCCCGGCCCCGGCCGCGCAGGACAATTCGCCCCCTCCGGCGAGGGAAGCCGCGAAGGAGGCTGCCAAGGAAACCGACAAGGAAGCTGCGGAGCAAGCTGCCAAGGAAACGGCCAAGGAAACTGCGGAGGTCGACGAGCCGGCCGTCACGCCCGCCGAGCCGGCGAATCCGGCTCCGCCGCCCGCCGAATCATCGCCGCCGGCGGCAACGCCAGTGTTCCGGACCCGGGCCGACCTCAGTAAGCCCGCCTCGGCGCCGATCCAGACCGTCATCCCGATCGTCCGTGCACCCGACGATCCCGGGATCGACGACGACGGCCCAAGCGATGAATTTACGGAACAAATCGGCACGCCAAAAGCCCATGCAAAGGCCCAGGCGGGCGGCTGGCGCGGATTCTGGTCCCGCTGGGGCGCGTGAGCCGCATTTCGCCTCCCGCTTGTCCTTGCCAATTCGGGCCATGCCCGATATCAGGGGCGCGCGTATCGGGCCCGGCATCGCCCGGGTCCCGGCAGGGTCGCCGCAATAGCTCAGTCGGTAGAGCACGTCATTCGTAATGACGGGGTCGGGGGTTCGAATCCCTCTTGCGGCACCAGCTGCCCCGTGTCCAGCCCGGACACATAGGTAACAGACCGTACCTGAGACATGGGTAACAACCTCGTGCCGAACGGGTTGTCGAGGGTTGCAGGTACTCCGCGCACTCATGGCGCCGCCCATTATTGCTCGGCCCGCACATTCGCCGTCAACCCCGCGCGCCCAAGGGGCGCGCCCCTGGCGGGCTTCGGGGGTTGACCGCTCGGTGCGGCCATGCAAGGGGGCTGCCATGCCAAGAACGAGCAAGAGTGCCTATCTCAGTCAGGGCGATGATGTCGTACCGGAGACATCGGTGACAGGCCTCGGGCCGAACGGGTTGTCGAGGGGTTGCAAGGTCTTTTGCTCAAGGTCGAAGTATCCCAGGTCGTAGTGCATGAAGCTGACGAGCCAAATGCCGTCGTCGACTTCCTTGATACCGAGCTTCTGGCCGGCCAGCACGATGGAGATGTTGATTTTCTTGCGATGCAGGCAAAGGCGGCCGCAGGATGTGATGACGACGTCGCGATCGTGGAAGGGATAGGACAGTTCGGGCAGGCCATCGTAGTGGCGCGCTGACGCGGTGTAGAGCTCGGCAGGGCACTTCATGTCGAGCGCCTCGTGGGGACGTTCGGCATTGAACTCGTGCAGGAAGCGGTCAAAGCGATCCTGCTGCTGCAGGCTGTTGAACCCAGGCGGTCTAGTCGCTTCCTTTTTGAGCGTGAGATGCATGCGCTCATGACGGCCGTTCTGTTGTGGATGGCCGGGCTTGATCCGCTCGATCGCAATGCCGAGCCTGAGCCACCACACCGATAGCTTCGAGAGGTTGAACAAGGCATTGGGACTAGCAAAGGGCACGCCATTGTCGGAGCGGATGGCCAGCGGCAAACCACGTTCGCGGAACAGCCGCTCGAAGGCGGTAATGGCAGGGTCTTCGCGCGTTGAGTCCAGCGCTTCACAGAGCAGCAGGAAGCGCGAGGCATGATCGCTGACGGTCAGTGGGTAACAGTACTGGCCATTGCCGAGCCTGAACTCGCCCTTGAAGTCGACACACCACAGATCATTGGCAAGCGTGCCCTGCGACAGCGGCGTGCCGCGCGCGCGGTGGCGCGACCCGCCGCCGCGCTTGACCAGGCCGTGGCGATCGAGCACCGCATGAATGGTGCTCTTGGCGGGAACCCTGACCTCGCCATCGAGCCGGCGCACCAGCAGTTCGCGGATCTTGCGGGCGCCCCAGTGCGGCTTCTCGCTCTTCAGCCGGACGATCAGGGTCTCGAGCTGCTGCGGGAGCTGGTTGGCATAGCGTATCGGCCGCCTGGAGCGGTCGCTCAACGCCTCCAGCCCGTGCTCCTTATAGCGGCAGAAAATCTTGTACCCGGTCTTGCGGGAGATGCCGAACTCCCGGCACACCGCGGTCATGGCTTCCCCATCCAGAAGCCGGGCGACAAAGCGCAGGCGCTCTTCCATTACCGAACTCGCTTTCCACGGCATCTACACCTCCCGCAGAACAAAAGCGGAAAGTGTAACCCATGTGTCCGGTACGAGTTGTCACCTATGTCTCGGGCCGCTCACCGCCGGCGATCTCGGCTTCTGCGCCTACTGCGGTGATCACTCCCGCTGCGGCCTCAGCGCCGGTTACAACCAAGTTCGCCACCAGGACCACGGCATCTATTGGTAACGCTCGCCCAAAGCAAATGGCCGGGCGAAAGCCCGGCCATGCGCATATTGGAGTAGTCATCGCGCCTACTGCGACACCGTCTGCACCACGCTCGAGATCGGTCGCGTGTTCGTGCCGGCGGTCGGCACCTTCATGTCCTTCATCAGCGCTTCGTCATATTCGGGCAGAGTCTGGAAGGTCGTCTTGGCCTTCATCTGCACGACCTTGTAACCGCCGGCCTTGAGCCGCGCGAGCAGCGCCGGCAGGGCTTCGCCGGTGTGCTTCTGGAAATCGTGCATCAGGATGATGCCCTTGCCGAGCTTGTCGAGCCTGGTCATCACGGTCTCGACGATCTTCTCCGGCGTCGCACCCTTCCTGAAGTCGAAGGAGTCGATGTCGGTCGAGAACATCGCGACGTTGCGGGTGCCGAAATAGGTCACCATCGCCGGATTGTGCTGCAGCTGCGGGAAGCGGAAGAACGGCGCCGGGTTGGTGCCGAGCGCGAACCGCACCGCGCTAAAACCCTTCTCGACCTCGTCCTTGACCTGCTGCTCGGTCATCTTCTTGCCGTTCAAATTGACATGCGACCAGGTGTGCGTGCCGACCGTGTGGCCCTGGGCCAGCACCTGACGCAGGATCTCCGGATGGTAGGTGGCGTGCTTGCCGACCGAGAAGAACAGGCCCTTGGTGCATTCGTCCGCGAGCGCCTTCAGCACCGCGGGCGTGTTGACCGGCCACGGACCGTCGTCGAAGGTCAGCACGACCTCCTTCTCGGTCAGGAAGTCGAACTGCTTGAAATGCTCGAAGCCGAAGCCGGGACCGCCCGTCGTGTCGATCTCGACGACGCGGGACACACCCAGCGCGTTCGGATTGGCGCAGGCCTGTTTCGGCTGCATCGGCATGACCGGCGCGGGCGCAGGTACGGGAGCTGCTGGCTTGGCCGCGACGGCCGCGGTGGTCTCGACGTCGTCCTTGGCGGCGAGCTTCGCCTGTGCCGGCAACGGGTCGGCGGCACGGGCGGCAACTGTCTTGGGAGCGCCCTGGTCGGCGCGCGCGGAATAATAAAACCAACCGCCGGCGGCGATCACGACCGCCGCAACTACACTGGCCAGCATCAGGCCCAACGCATTACGCATCGCTAATCTTTCCAATTACGCAACCAAACCGGCGGAATTTCCCGCGCGACGAGCCATTAATGCGAACCAAGAGTTAACGTGACACCAACACGACAGCCGTTGCGGAGGAATTTCAGTGGGCTGCGCCAAAGTGACCGACATCACACAGGGTGGGCCTCCCGTGAGCGTCATCACAGTGGAAACGGATTTACTGGAGCATCGTAGCTCCCATCGATAACGGGCCCGCTGTGGCGGTGCCAATGGGAGCTTCAAATGACCAAGTCGTTTACCAGCAAGATCCGCGATACCAGCCTGGCCTTGGGCTTTGCCGCCATCGTCTCGATCGCCTCGACCAGTGCGAGCTTCGCCTTCACGGCGGAGGCGCAGCAGATGTGCACGGGCGATGCCTTCCGTCTCTGCTCGGCGGAGATCCCCAACATCCCGAAGATCACGGCGTGCATGATCAAGCATCGCTCGGACCTCAGCGCCGGCTGCCGCGCGGTGATGGACAAGGACCTCGCCAAGGGCGCCTCGCGCAAGGTCGCTGACGCTCAAGACAAGCAGTAAGCGACAGGCAGACGCCGCGACCGTTGCGTCAGTCAGCTCCCCCCGCGATGTGCCTCGGCGCCAAAGCCGAGGCCATGCGGCACGTCGCGGCCGGCAACAAAAGCCGTTGCAGCTCTGGGATCGTCGCACTAGCTTCGCCCGCAGATTCTTCCGGGTAAGAGGCATTCCGCGATGACCAGATTTGTTTTCATCATTCCTTTGCTCCTGTGCGCATCGGCTGCATCCGCCCAACAGCAGCCCGGCCATGATGCCTGCGCGCGCGATGTCAGCCGCTTTTGCCGCGCCGTGATGAACAATGGCGACGGCGCTGTGCTCGCCTGCCTGAAGCAGAACCGCACCCGGCTCAGCAAGGGTTGCGACAAGGTGCTGACGGATCACGGGCAGTGACTGTCATTCCGGGGCGCGCCGTTAGGCGCGAGCCCGGAATCCATCGGGCGGCAAACTCCTGAGAGGAATGGATTCCGGGCTCGCGCTTCGCGCGCCCCGGAATGACCAATCAAAACCTACGTACTGCTCCCAGCCGCGACCACCGGCAGCACCTCGCTATTGGCGCGGTCCGGCGTCTCGTCCTTCCAGCGCACCGAGCCGAATGGACGCTCCAGCATGCGGCGGATCCGCACCGGCTCGGGGCCGATGTGGAAATCGATCGCCTGCTGATGCAGTGCGCGTTCGGACTGGGTCGAACGGTTGCGCTGACGCAAATAGTCGAGCCAGGTCGGGCAGTGATAGCGCTCGGTCCACAGCTCGGGGTCGGCGATGTCGCGCGCGATCGACCAGCCATAGGCGCCGTTACGCTGGCGGGAGAGCTGCACGTCCTGCATCACGTTGTGGAACGCGCGCGCGTTCTCTTGCGCGACCCTGTATTCGATCTCGACCACGAGCGGCCCGCTGCGTCCGGTCAGCGACAGCCTCACCTCGGGATCGGCCAGCACGTCCGCATCCTCGTTGCGCGCGCCGACGCGCGGCATCGCAAGCCAGATGCCGAGCAGCGGCGAGATCAGCATCAGGCCTGCCGCGGTCAGCAATGCGATCTCGACACCGGCATAGTCGGTGAGACGGCCCCAGCCCCAGGCGCCGATCGCGATGCCGCCGGAGATCGAGGCCTGGAACGCCGCGAGCGAGCGGCCCGCGACCCAGCGCGGCGCCGAGAGCTGCACGCCGATATTGAACAGCGCGATCGCGGCCATCCAGACCGCGCCGGCCAGGACCAGCGCGGTTGCCGTCAGCACCGGCTCCGTGCTCAGCGCGAGGGCGGCCATGGCGAAGGCCATCGAGATGGTGCAGGCGCGGATCGCGGCCTCGCCGCTCATGCGCTTGCGCAATTCGTGGATGTTGAGCGCGCCGATCACTGCCCCCATGCCGAAGGCGCCCAGCATGATGCCGTAGGTCTGCGCGCCGCCATGCAGGAGGTCGCGCGCGACCAGCGGCATCAGCGCCATCACCGCGCCGCCGATCAGGCCCATCACCAGCGTGCGCAGCAGCACGATCTTGATCGGCGGTGAATTGGTGATGTAACGCACGCCCGAGACCATGGCGCGGTTGAGCTTTTCCCGCGGCAGGCGCGACGGCTCGGTGCTGCGGCGCCAGAGCAGCAGCACCATCAGCAGCGGCAAATAGAGGATCGCATTGCAGGCGAATGCGGCCACCGCTCCGAGCGCAGCCACGATAACGCCGCCGACCGCCGGACCGAAGCTGCGTGCGATGTTGTAGCTGATGCCGTTCAGCGCCACGGCGGAGGCCAATGCCTCGGGCGGCACCTGTTCGCTGACCGAGGACTGCCAGGCCGGGCCGAACAGCGCATTGCCGCTGCCGACGACGAAGCAGAAGGCGAGCAGCAATTCGGGCGTGATCAGGTTGAAGCCGGCCAGCACGGTGAGCGCGCTCGCGCCGATCAGCGCGATCGACAGCGAAATCACGCTGACGATTCGGCGGTCATACATGTCGGCGATGGCGCCGGCGGGCATCGAGATCAGCATGATCGGCAGCATCAAGGCGGTCTGCACCAGGGCCACCTTGTCCGCCGAGGCCGCCATCTGCGTCATCGCCCAGGCCGCGCCCACGCCCTGGATCAGGAGGCCGAGATTGGAGAGCAGGCTGGCGAGCCAGATCCGCCGGAACACGGTGTACCGCAAGGGCGCAGTGATGCCGTCGGCGGCCATTTTCGGGCGGTTCGGCTGCTCGGTCATATCCCCTTCCAAATGAGCTGGGAGAAGTGGTCTCGGGCGATTGCGGCAAATTCAGTGATGCCCGCGAAAGTCCTTCGCTGTCCAGTGCTTAGGCCGCTATAAGCGGTGCAAAGAGGCGGTTGCCGGGGAGGAACAAATGAAGTTGTCGCGACGGACGATTTTGCAAGGGGCTGCGAGCGTGCCTTTCGCAATTGCGAGCTTGCGGGCGGGGGCGCTTGCCCAGACTGCGCCCGCCGCCGCGCCGGGCACGGAGCTGCCGCCGATTCTGTTCGTCCACGGCAATGGCGATTACGGCGCGCTCTGGATGACCACCTTGTGGCGGATGGAGTCCAACGGCGTCGCGCGCGAGCGCATGATGGCGATCAATTTCACCGACCCGCTGGCGCGCAACGACGACAAGGTCGAGCAGGCGGGCCGCTCCTCGACCGAGGACCAGCGCCGCGAGCTCGCCGCCGCCATCACTGAACTGAAGCGCCGCACCGGCGCACCTCGCGTGGCGCTGGTCGGCAGCTCGCGCGGCGGCAACGCGATCCGCAATGTCATCAGAAGCGGCGGCGCCGGCGATGTCAGCCATGCCGTGCTGTGCGGCACGCCCAATCACGGCGTGTTCGCGACCGACGACCAGCCCAACAACGAATTCAACGGCCGCGGCACGTTCCTGCGCAGCCTGAACGAAGGCGAGAGCGAGGTGACGCCGGGTGTTGCCTTCCTCACGCTGCGCAGCGACGGCATGGATAAATATGCGCAGAGCGACGGCCGCTTCATCGGCAAGCCCGGCACGCCGACCAATGTCACCGCCGAAGGGCCGGAGCTGAAGGGCGCCACCAATCTCGTGCTCGGCGCGCTCGACCATCGCGAGGTGGCTTTTCACCCGCGCGCGTTTCGGGAGATCTACAAGTTCATCGCCGGGCGCGAACCTGCGCGCATCGCGATCGTGCCGGAGACCAGCGTGTCATTGAGCGGCCTGGTCACGGGCACACCCGGCGGCGCGCCGACCAATCGCCCGGTCGCGGGTGCAATCGTCGATGTCTTCCGTGTCGATCCCGATACCGGTGAGCGCAATGGCGGCGCGCTGCATAGCTCGAAGACGGGCTCCGATGGCCGCTGGGGGTCGGCGCAGGTCGATCCCGCCTGGTCGCTCGAATTCGTGCTGACCTCGCCGGATGCGCCGACGACGCATATTTACCGCTCGCCCTTCCCGCGCTCGTCCGAGGTCGTGCATCTGCGGCCTGCGCGCCCGCTCGGGCCGGCCGACAAGGACGCCGGCGCCGTCGTGATCATGTCGCGTCCGCGCGGCTATTTCGGCCTGCCGCGCGACGTGGTGCTGCTCGACGGCAAGGAGCCGGCCGATGTCAAGCCGGGCGTGCCCACGGATACGGCAGCAACCCTGCGGCTTCCCGCCAACGAGGTCGGACGTAACATCGTAGCCCAATTCGGCGAAGAACGGATTGTGGCACGCGCCTGGCCTGCGTCCGAGAACCGGATTGCCATTGCCGAGCTGACTTACTAGCTATTTACCTGCGTCCCATCTTGCGGGAGAGAGCCATGAATATCGCCAGCGTGCGTCGGCCCATCATCCCTCCGGCTCCCCCGCGTGCGCCCGACGATATGTCGTTCTTCGGCCGGCTCGCGGTCGTCCGCCAGAATATGATCGCGACCTGGGGGCAACGCGCCTATGAGGAAGAGGTCATCCCGGGCCGCTTCTTCTTCCGCAACAGTTTCATCCTGAACCAACCGGACGCGATCCGGCATGTCCTGCTCAGCAATTACGAGAACTACACGCGCACGCCGGCCGGCATCCGCATGCTGCGCCCGGTGCTCGGCGACGGCCTTCTGATCGCGGAAGGTCATTCCTGGACGTTTCAGCGCCGCACGCTGGCGCCGGCCTTCACGCCGCGCGCGACCGCAAACCTCGTTCCGCACATGACGGCGGTGCTCGACGAGACCATCGCCAAGCTGGACGCGCAAACCGGTGAGCCGGTCGACTTGCGCGCGATCATGCAGCGGATGACGCTCGAGATCGCCGGGCGCACGATGTTCTCGTTCGGCATGGACCAGCACGGCGCGACCCTGCGCAACTTCATCATGGAATATGCCGCGCGGTTGGGGCGTCCCTATTTCCTCGACATGGTGCTGCCGGTGTCCTGGCCGAGCCCGATGGATCTTGCCCGCGCCCGCTTCCGCAAGCGCTGGACCGAGTTCGTGGCCATGCTGATTGCCGAGCGGCGTAAGTCCGGCAAGAAGGGCGGCGCGCCGCCGCGCGACCTGTTCGATCTTATGGACGAGGCCCGCGATCCCGAAACGGGCAAGGGCTTCTCGGACGAGCAACTCGTCGACGAGGTCGCGACCATGATCCTCGCCGGTCACGAGACCACGGCAACGGCGCTGTTCTGGGCGCTCTATCTGCTCGCGCTCGACCCTGATACGCAGGAGGAGGTGGCGTCCGAGACCCGCGGCGAGCATCTCGACAGCATGGCCGACATCGATCGCCAGAAATTCACCCGCGCGGTGATCGACGAGACGATGCGGCTCTATCCGCCGGCCTTCCTGGTCGCGCGTGCCGCGCGCGATAAGGACAACGCGGCGGGTGTCGAGATCGGCAAGGGCGACATCATCATGATCGCGCCCTGGCTCTTGCACCGGCACGAGAAGCTGTGGGATCAGCCGAACGCCTTCATTCCAAAACGCTTCATCTCGAAGGAGGCGCCGGACCGTTTCGCTTACCTGCCGTTCGGCGCAGGTCCGCGCGTCTGCATCGGCGCGCCGTTTGCCCAGGCCGAATCCGTGCTGGCGTTGGCGCGGCTGATCGGCGCATTCCGTGTCGAGCTCGCGGACCCCGCGACCACCGTGATCCCGCTCGGCGTCGTCACCACCCAGCCGGACCACTCACCCATGTTCCGCATCACGCGTCGGTGACAGGCGCGCGTCTGGCCGCTGGCTTGACCCACCCTAGATAGAGTTTCGCCATGAGCGACATCCAGGCCCAGTTCTCCGTTCTGAAGCAGACCGCCGATCCCAAGGTGGTCGATGCGATCGCGCGTCTCATCGCAGATGGCGAAGATCACGAGCTCAACCGCGTCAACGTGCTCGATTTCTCCACGCAGAACGGCCTCGACGAGGAGCGCGTGATCTCGGCCTTCCTGCATTCGGCGCGGCTCGGCCTGTTCGACCTCGGCTGGAACGTGCTGTGCCCGGGCTGCGGCGGGGTGTTGGGCGCGCATTCGACGCTGAAGGCGCTCAAGCCGGACGATTATCACTGCGCGCTCTGCGCCTGCGGCTACAAGGCCTCGGTCGACGATCAGGTCGAGGTCTCCTTCACCGTGAACCCACGTGTCCGGCGCATCGCGGCGCACGACCCCGATACGCTTCCGGTCTGGGAATATTTCAAGCAGGTGTTCTGGAGCTCCGGCGTCGACTTCAACAAGGAATCCTTTGCGACACTTGCGAACGAGGTGACGCTCGACACGATGGAGCTGCCGGCGGGCGAGAAAGCGACCATGTCGCTGCAGCTGCCTGATGACTTCGTCATCATTTTCGAGCCGGTGACGCACGCCGCGCATTTTATCGATGTGCAGGGCGAGCCGACCAGGGATCGCCAGCAGCTCGCCATCATGTACAACAAGGTGCAGGCCCCGACGGGAACGACGACCATGCGGCCGGGGCCGCTGCGTCTGTCGCTGGAGAACCAGGCCGGCGTGCGCGTGCTGCCCTCGGTCTTCATCGCGGCCGAGGCGCTTCACCATCTCATCGGCAAGCGCAAGCCGTTCCTCACCGCCAAGCGGATGCTGTCGAACCAGACCTTTCGCGACGTCTTCAAGGCGGACAATCTCAGTCTCGATCAGCGGCTTCAGATCACCTCGCTGACCTTCCTGTTCACCGATTTGAAGGGCTCGACCGCGCTCTACGAGCGCGTCGGCGACCTCGCCGCGTTCGATCTCGTGCGCGCGCATTTCCATGCGCTGCTCGAGATCATCTCCTCCGAAAGAGGCGCCGTGGTGAAGACCATCGGCGATGCCGTGATGGCGACCTTCGTCCGTCCCGAGCACGCCATCGTCGCCGGCTTGCGGATGCGCGCGGCCATGGACGCGCTCAACAAGCAACGCGGCACCGCCGATCTCATCGTCAAGATCGGCATCCATGAAGGCCCCTGTCTTGCCGTGATGCTCAACGAGCGGCAGGATTATTTCGGCCAGACCGTCAACATCGCGGCGCGCGTGCAAAGCCTGTCGACCGCGCAGGAGATCCACATCACCGGCCCGGTGGCGGATGCGCCCGCGGTCGCCGAGGTGCTCGAGCAGCGCGCCATCAAGCCGATCCAGAAGCAGGCCGCGCTACGTGGCATCGCCGACAAGATGGTGGTGTACGAGATACCGTGAGTCTCAAACCGTCATTCCCCGGAATGACCGTGAACAGATTGCCGAAACGTAATACGCGCGCGGAACTGACGCACGTTGCGTCGGCTGAGTTTCCTGCTCATATAATGCTGGTAACGGCCGCGCTCCTTGCGGCGTCATCGATCTCGGTAGGACCCATGCTTGACGGCTTGCGCCAATTCATCGCCGACATCGTCGGTCCCCAAGCCCAGGACCGCGCATTCGGCGACAGCGATTATCGGCTGGCCGCGACCGCGCTGCTGGTCCATGTGGTCTCGCTGGACGGCCAGCCCAGCGCGACCGAGCAGCGCAAGCTGCACAGCCTGATCGAAAGCCATTTCGGGCTCGACCGCGGCACCGCTGACCGTCTCATCGCGGACGCCACCCAGGTCGAGGGCGAGGCCGTCGACCTCTATCACTTCACCAGCGTCATCATGCGCTCGCTCGACGAAGCGGGTCGCAAGCGGATCGTGCAGATGATGTGGGAGCTGGTCTATGCCGACGGTCAGGTCAGCGAATTCGAGGACAATGTGGTCTGGCGCGCGTCCGATCTGCTCGGCATTTCCCAGCGTGACCGGATCGAGCTGAAGCACGCCGTTGCGGAGCGTGCCGGTGGCAAGGTTAAGGATCGCGCCGTCGTCCCCGGCGGATTGCCTGGCCTGCGAGCCACATGACGAAACTTTAATGTAAGCCCGGCGGCCCTCCGCTTTTGCGGATTCGGCTGCAAATAACGGTCTTTCCTGATCCCCTGTCGCCTTCTCAAGCCGCCATGCTGCCAGCGCCGCTTGCATGGCGCGCACGGCCTATGCTCTCGTTCAGCCATTGCCGGGGCCACAGACTTCAATTCAAGAGACTTCGATCGTGACTGAGCGGGTAACGTTGATCACCGGTGCCTCGGCGGGCATCGGGATGGAGCTGGCGCGCGTGTTTGCCGCCAATGGACATCGCCTCGCATTGACCGCGAGACGGGTGGATCGGCTCGAAGCGCTCGCGAACGAGCTCGCCGCCAGGGGCGGCAAGAAGCCGATCGTGATCGCTTGCGACCTCGAGGACGCGGATGCCGGCGAGAGGATCGCCGCAGCACTTGCCGCCGAAGGCGTCGAGCTCGATCATCTCGTCAACAATGCCGGCTTCGGCGTGTTCGGCGACGCCATCGAGCGCGATCGCGACACGCAGCTCGGCATCGTCGACGTCAACGTCCGGGCCCTGACGGATCTGTCGCTGCGCTTCGCCGATCAGCTCATCAGGAACAAGGGCGGTCTTCTCAATGTCGGCTCGGTTGCAGGCTTCCTGCCCGGCCCCGGCATGGCCGTCTACTACGCGTCAAAGGCCTATGTGATCTCCTTCACCGAAGCATTGCGGGCGGAGCTCGCGCCCCGCGGCGTCCGCGTCACCGTGCTTTGCCCGGGCCCGGTGCCCACGGAATTCCAGGCCCGCGCCGGCGTTGGATCGCAACATGATACGGCTGCTCTCAACGTCTCTGCCGACCAAGTTGCGCGGGAGGCGTATCGCGGCCTGATGGCCAACAAACGGGCAGTGCTGCCGGGTCTCGGCATCAAGATTGTGCCGTTCGCGCTGCGCTTCTTCCCGCGCGGCTTCATCCTGGCCGCCACCAGCCGGTTCCAGAGGCAGAGGCGCTGAACATCGCCGGCGGCATCCGTAGTGGCCCGGAGCTTGCTTCAAGCACGCGGCGTGTGTGCGCAAACTCACACGATGTTAACCATCGCTTAGCTATGCTGGCGGTCTGAACCGATAGCACTCGCAGAGGCCATGTCGTTCCGGACGGACAGGTTTGGTGGCGCAGAGGTGGTCGCCTTCCCACAGAGGGCGCCGAACGCCGCCGCCACTGAAACCCGGCGGCCGATTCTGATCGTCCTGCATCAGGAATGCTCGACACCCGGCCGCGTCGGCAATGCGCTGCGCGCGCTCGGCCATCGCCTCGACATCCGCCGTCCCCGCTTCGGCGATCCGCTGCCCGAGACGCTGGATCAGCATGCCGGCGCGGTGATCTTCGGCGGCCCGATGAGCGCCAACGATCCCGACGATTACATCCGCCGCGAGATCGACTGGATCGAAATTCCGCTTCGCGAACAGCGGCCGTTGCTCGGCATTTGCCTCGGTGCGCAGATGCTGGCGATACAGCTCGGTGCGCGCGTCGCGCCGCATGCGCAGGCGCTGACGCAGATCGGGTACTACCCGATCCGGCCGACCGCCGCGGGCCGCGCGCTCTGCCCGGATTGGCCGGCGCAGGTCTATCATTGGCATCGCGAGGGCTTCGAGCTGCCGGTCGGCGCCGACTTGCTCGCCGAAGGTGATGATTTCCCGGTGCAGGCGTTCCGCGCCGGCAATGCTTTCGGCGTGCAGTTCCACCCCGATGTGACCTACGCGATGATGTGCCGCTGGACCACGCGCGGCTACGACGGCTTCAGCGCGCCCGGTGCACGGCAGCGGCATCATCACTTCGCGGATCGCGCCGTCTACGATGTCGCCGAACGCGCCTGGCTCGATCATTTCCTCGACGGCTGGCTGGAGCGCCGGCCGGTGCTGGCGCAAGCCGCCGAGTGATCGCGCCTTCGCGCAGGTCCTTGGCGCAGATCCTTGGCGCAGGCCCTTGGCGCAAGTCGCTGCCCCTTCCTTGGATATGCTAGGCTCGCTGCCAACGAGCGCGCGCGCAATCGCGCCGGCAAACCAGGGAGAGCGTCATGGCCTACGAACACATTCTCTATGAGGTGAGCGACAAGATCGCGACTATCACGCTCAATCGCCCCGATCGCATGAATGCATGGACGCCGATCATGGAGCGCGACGTGCGCCACGCGATGGAGGCGTCGAACGCCGATGACAATGTCCGCGTCATCGTCCTCACCGGCGCCGGCCGCGCCTTCTGCGCCGGCGCCGACATGGATGCGCTGAAGGGCCTCGATCCCAACGACGTCAGGCGTGCCTCGAACCTGCCGCCGTTCGACATGAATCGCCGGCCGGACTGGCAGACGCGGTACGGCTATTATCCTTCGATCAAGAAGCCGGTCATCGCCATGCTCAACGGTGCGACCGCCGGCATCGGCCTCGTCCACGCGCTCTATTGCGACCTGCGCTTTGCCGCCGACAACACCGTGTTCACCACCGCCTTCGCGCGGCGCGGCCTGATCGCCGAGCACGGCATCAGCTGGATGCTGCCGCGCATCGTCGGCCACGCCAATGCGCTGGATCTGTTGCTCTCGGCGCGGCGCGTCTCCAGCGAGGAGGCGCTGCGGATCGGGCTGGTCAACCGGCTCTGTTCGCCGGAGAAGCTGCGCGAGGAGACCTACGCCTATGCGCGCGATCTCGCCGATTTCGTCTCGCCGAGCGCGATGGCCGTGATCAAGCGCCAGCTCTACGAAGTGCCGTTCCAGACGCTGGCGGAGGCGACGATCGAGGCCAACCGCGAGATGATGGTGGCGCTGAACGGAAGTGATTTCCGGGAGGGTGTAGCGAGCTTCATGGAAAAGCGGCCGCCGAGGTTTACGGGGAGGTAGGGGGGAGTCTACGGAGAAGGTCCGCCGTCGCCCTTCGGGCTATGGCGGGACGCTCACTTCGCCACGAAAGAGCATGGCTGGCTTGCCTAGCCGTAGCTCGCGAAGCGAGCGAAGGCTGGTGGAGCCAGGCGGGATCGAACCGCCGACCTCGTCATTGCGAACGACGCGCTCTCCCAGCTGAGCTATGGCCCCTTTGCTGGCCGCTCTGGTGAACGCGGCCGACAACCGGGCGCCATTTAAGTCCCCGCCAAGGTCAAGTCAAGGACGGGTGTAACCCGGTTTTAGCCCTCCGGGCGCCGACTTCCCTTGTTTGGACCGGGGGGAACCGATATCTAGCAAACGGGGCGTCAATCCCGACCGAGCCAGAGTTATCAAAAGCCAGAGGCCTCATAAGCCATGCGTGCCGTTCTCGACATCGTCATCATCGTGCTCGACCTCTACGTCTGGCTGCTGATCGCCTCCGCGATCCTGTCCTGGCTGATCGCCTTCAACGTCGTGAACACGCGTAACCAGTTCGTGTCGGCGGTGGCGGAGTTCCTGTACCGGATCACCGAGCCGCTGCTGGCGCCGATTCGCAATTTCCTGCCCAGTCTCGGCGGTCTCGACATCTCGCCGATCATCCTGATCCTGATCATCATGTTCATCGAGCGGGTGATCCTGTACTACATCTACCCGAACGTGATCTAAGCGGGCTGGAGCGCCTTGGTTGCGAAAGAAGCTTCTAGGGAACCCTGGCGTTACTCGACCACAGGACTCAGCATCGCGTTGCGGGTGACGCCGCGCGGCGGCCGCGACGATATCGACGGCATCGAGCAACTCTCGGATGGTCGCAGCGTGCTCAAGGTGCGGGTCCGCGCCATTGCCGATGGTGGCGAGGCCAACAAGGCCGTTCTGGCGCTGCTGGCGAAATCGCTCGGCGTGCCCAAGGCCAGCGTGAAATTGCTATCCGGAGCCACGTCGCGGCTGAAGCAGATCGCGGTCGACGGCGATCCGGCGCGGCTCGGCGAAGCCCTGCGCCAGCTCGTATCGACCAAATCGAAGGACTGAGGGAACTGACATGACCGCTGAGATCATCGATGGAAAAGTCATTGCGGCAGGACTCCGTGGCCGCGTCGCTGAGGAGGTCGCCCGCGTCAAGCGCGAGCACAATCTGGTGCCGGGCCTTGCGGTGGTCCTGGTCGGCAATGACCCCGCCAGCGAGGTCTATGTCCGCTCAAAGCACACCCAGACCCAGGCCGCGGGCATGGCCTCGTTCGAGCACAAGCTGCCGGCCGACGTCTCGCAGGCAGATCTGCTGGCAATGGTCGCAAAGCTCAACCGCGATCCCGCCGTGCACGGCATTCTCGTGCAATTGCCGTTGCCGAAGGGGTTGAATACCGAGGCCGTCATCAACGCCATCGATCCCGCCAAGGACGTCGACGGGCTGCATCCGAACAATGCCGGCCGGCTCGCCGGCGGCTTCGAGGCGCTGTCGCCCTGCACGCCGCTCGGCTGCATCATCCTCACCAAAAGCGTGCATGCCTCGCTGGAGGGCCTGAACGCCATCGTCATCGGCCGCTCCAATCTGGTCGGCCGCCCGCTCGTGCAATTGCTGCTGAACGAGAACGCCACAGTGACGATCGCGCATTCGCGCTCGCGCGATCTGCCCGGCCTCGTGAAAAAGGCGGACCTCGTCTATGCCGCCGTGGGTAAGCCTGAGATGGTGCGCGGCGACTGGCTGAAGCCGGGTGCGACCGTGATCGATGTCGGCATCAACCGCATCCCGAAGGAGGACGGCAAGACGCGGCTCGTCGGCGACGTCGCCTATCAGGAAGCGCTTGCCGTTGCCGGCGCGATCACGCCGGTGCCGGGCGGTGTCGGCCAGATGACGGTGGCGTGCCTCCTGGTGAACACGCTCCGCGCGGCCTGTGCGATTGCCGGGCTGCCGAAGCCGGCGGTGTGACTCGTGTCCCGGACGCGGCGCGGCATGAAATGGCGCGACGCTGAGCCGGGACCCATGGCGCCACTGTACTGGGCCCCGGCTCAGCAGCGCATCGTTTCACGCTGCGCTGCGTCCGGGGCACGGAAAAACCTAGCCCTTCTTCTTCTTTTCGCGCTCGATGCCTTCTTGGATCAGCTTGTGCGCTTCCTCCGGGCCGCCCCAGCGCAGGATCTTCACCCACTTGCCCTTTTCGAGATCCTTGTAGTGCTCGAAGAAGTGCTGGATCTGCTGCAGCGTGATGTCGGGCAGATCGGAATACGACTTCACCTTGTCGTAGCGCTGCGTCAGCTTGGACGACGGCACCGCCAGGATCTTCTCGTCGCCGCCGGCTTCGTCCTCCATGAACAGCACCCCGACCGGGCGCACGCTCATGACGGCGCCGGGGATGATGGCGCGGGTGTTGATGATCAGCACGTCGCAAGGGTCGCCGTCATCCGACAGCGTGTGCGGGATGAAGCCGTAATTACCGGGGTAACGCATCGGCGTATACAGGAAGCGGTCGACCACCAGCGTGCCGGCTTCCTTGTCCATCTCGTACTTGATCGGCTCGCCGCCCACGGGGACCTCGATGATGACATTGACGTCGTGGGGGACGTTTTTTCCGATCGAGACCGCATCGATACGCATTCAAGGCTCCGTTGTTGCCGAGGATAAATCGCGCCCGGCAGCGATTTTGGCGCTGTCATACGCGGGCTTGGCCCGCTGATCCATCGCGTTTTTGTGAAATAATGAATCCGGCGATCACCGGCTCGATCGGCCGGCGGTATCGACGGATGGGAACGCTGCCTGGTTAGGGTTTCAGCAGCTCAATTGGTCCAAGCGAAGGCAACCTTGTCGAGCGCCTTCGGCCCGAACCGCTCCGACGAGCGCGCCACCATACGGCCACCCAGGGCACGGTAGAACTCGGTGGCCGGGTCGTTGTCCGAGAGCGCCCACACCACCATGCTCTTCAGCCCGCTCTGCATCAGGTCGCGGCGGGCGGCAGCGAACAGGCGGCGGCCGAAGCCGAGGCCCTGAAACTCGGGCCGCAAATAAAGCTCGTAGATCTCGCCGTCGAAATGCAGGCTGCGGGCCCGGTTGCGGCCGTAATTGGCGTAGCCGGCGATCTTGTCACCGAACACCAGCACGCTGACACGGCTGCCCTTGCGGATCGCGCTGTCCCACCAATGCGGACCGCGGCGGTTGATCAGCTTCTCCAGCTCGGCGCCGGGAATGATGCCCTGATAGGCCGAACGCCAAGCTTCGTCATGGGTCGACGCCACCGCAGCAGCATCTGCAGCTTTGGCCGGCCGGACCTCGATCAGGGTTGTGCTCATGGACGCGATCAAACCAAGTCGCCGCGCCGGCGGCAAGACCTATCGTTAATTATCGGTTAACCTGTGGACTTTCTGCATCAGTATTTCGGCCATGTTGTGCCGAAAGAGAACAAGTCGCTGCTTCAACCGGGCCGTCGCGGGCCGGCGTCGGTGCAAAACCACGTCGCGGCAACGAGGGGACGGCAATGGCACCGCAGAAAGTCGGCCAATAATGATTCGCGCATTTGGCAGACGAGATCGCCAACGAAACTTTCGAAATGACCGCGTTCGAGGATTTCGTCACCGAGGAAGTTGGCAAGGGCCGCGGCATCTTCGGTCTCTATCCCGCCACCGATCCGCAGACGCTCACCGATTTCGCGGAATGGCGCAGGAAGAACGGGCGGTAGCGCTCTCGTAGCCCGGATGGAGCGAAGCGTGATCCGGGAACAGTCTTGATGTCTGCGCGAATCCCGGATTGCGCTGCGCTCCATCCGGGCTACGACGTCACGCCTCCGCCATCCCCGCCGCCCATAGCGCGAACGCGTACACGATCGCGACTTCGTCCAGCCGGTCGAAGCGCCCCGAAGCGCCGCCGTGGCCGGCGCCCATATTGGTGCGCAGCAGGACCGGCCCGCCGCCGGTCATGGTGGCGCGCAGGCGTGCGATCCATTTGGCGGGCTCCCAGTAAGTGACCCGGGGATCAGTAAGTCCGCCCATCGCCAGGATCGCCGGATAGTCCTTCGCCGCGACGTTGTCGTAAGGCGAGTAGGACAGGATGGTGCGGAAATCCTTCTCGCTCTCGATCGGATTGCCCCATTCCGGCCATTCCGGCGGCGTCAGCGGCAGCGTGTCGTCGAGCATGGTGTTGAGTACGTCGACGAACGGCACCTCCGCGACGATGCCGGCGAACAATTCGCCGGCGCGGTTGGCCACCGCGCCCATCAGCATGCCGCCGGCCGAGCCGCCATGGCCGATGATGCGCTTGGCGCTGGTATATTTCGCATCGATCAGCGCACGGGCGCTGGCGGCGAAATCGTCGAACGAGTTGGTCTTCTTCTCGCGCTTGCCGTCGAGATACCAGCCCCAGCCCTTGTCGGCGCCGCCGCGAATATGCGCGATGGCGTAAACGAAGCCGCGATCGACCAGCGACAGGCGGTTGGCGCTGAACGAGGCCGGCATCGCCATGCCGTAGGAGCCGTAGCCGTAGAGCAACAGCGGCGCCGCGCCGTCGAGCTTCAGCCCGCGGCGATGGAGGATCGAGACCGGCACCTCGGCGCCGTCATGCGATTTCGCCATGATGCGCGTCGTGACGTAGTCGGCCGGGTTATGCCCCGACGGAATCTCCTGCCGCTTGCGCAGCACGCGCGTTCGCTTCGTCATGTCGTAATCATAGACTTCCGACGGCGTCGTCATCGACGAATAGGCAAAGCGCAGGGTAGTCGTCTCGAACTCGTAGGAGCCCATCGTATCGAGCGAGTAAGCGGCCTCATCGAAGGCGATGGCATGCTCCTCCCCGCCAGCGAGATCGCGGATCACGACCGACGGCAGCGCATTGGCGCGCTCGAGCCGCACCAGATGGCCGGCATAGAGATCGAGGTCGATGATGTAGATGCCGGGACGATACGGGATCAGATCGCGCCAATTCTTGCGCTCGGGCTGGCTAAGCGGCGCGGTGACGATCTTGAAGTCGATGGCGTCATCGGCATTGGTGAGGATGAACAGCTCGTCGCCGCGGTCGGCGAGCGAATATTGCACGCCCTCCTCGCGCGCCGCGACGAGGCGCGTCGGCGCGTCGGGGTTGGCGAGGTCGATCAGCCGCTGCTCCGAGGTCTCGTGATCGCCGCCCGCGATCACGCAGAAGCGGCCGCTGGTGCTCTCATGCAGATGGGTGAACCAGCCGGCATCCTGCTCCTCATAGACCAGCGTGTCGTCGGCCTGCTTCATGCCGAGCTTGTGCCGCCACACCTGCATCGGCCGATGATTGTGGTCGAGCTTCACATAGAAGAAGCTCTTGCAGTCCGCGGCCCAGACCACGCCGCCGTCGGTCTCCTCGACGAGATCGTCGAGATCCTTGGCCGTCGCCCAGTCGCGCACGCGGATCGAAAAATATTCCGAGCCCTTGGTGTCGGCGCTCCAGGCCTGCAGCTTGTGATCGTAGGAGTGCCGGCTGCCGCCGAACTTGAAATATGAGTGGTCCTTGGCGAGCGCGTCGCCGTCGAGCACGATCTCGCCGTCGCCGCCGTCGCGCGGCATGCGGCCGAACAACTCGTGCTGCCCGCCCTCGCGGAACCTGCGGAAATAGGCGAACGGCCCGTCCGGCGACGGCACGCTGGAATCGTCCTCCTTGATCCGTCCGCGCATCTCGCGCACCAGCGTCTTCTGCAGCGACGCGGTATGGCCGAGCAGGCTCTCGGTGTAGACGTTCTCCTCGTCGAGATATTTGCGGATATCCGGATCGATCACGGTGGGGTCGCGCAGCACCTCCTGCCAGTTCGCGTCCTTCAGCCAGGCATAATCGTCGGTGACGGTGATGCCGTGCCGCGTGAAGGAATGCGGCCGGCGCGGGGCGACGGGGGGCTTCGAAGGCGTCTTGGCTTGGGTCACTCGGTCCTCATTCAATGGGTATCTGCGATGTCGCCCTTCTTCACCTCTCCCCGCCTGCGGGGAGAGGTCGGAATTTGCGTAAGCAAATTCCGGGTGAGGGGGTACAGGTCTCTCGACGATCGCATCCGTTGAGAGAGGCCCTCACCCCGACCCTCTCCCCGTAAGAACGGGGAGAGGGAGAAGAAAAGCGGCTCGCCGTGTTCCATCTTATATCGTCCCGATTCCGCGGATTGCCAGCACGACCGCCCCATCCCACCGGGTTGTTGACCAGCCCCTTGTATGCTTTAGGGACGCTATCCCCGCCGCCGGTCCAGCCCGATGCTGTTCAATTCCTATCCCTTCATCCTGCTGTTCCTGCCGATCGTGCTCGCCGGCTATTTCCGGCTCGGCCGGCGCAGCAATCTGGCTCCGGTGATCTGGCTGGCACTGGCCTCGATCACCTTCTATGCAATCGGCAGCTGGCAGTTCGTCGCCCTGCTGCTGCTCTCGATCGCCTTCAACTACGGCGTCGGCCATCTTCTCATCGTGGCGGAACTTGCGCACCGGCAACGAAAGGCCGCGCTCGCTGTCGGCGTTGTCGGCGATCTCCTCATGCTCGGCATCTTCAAATATGCCGGCTTCGTCGCCGAGAACATCAACGCGCTGCTCGGCACGCATGTCGCGGTCCAGATCCTGCTGCCGGTCGGCATCTCCTTCTACACCTTCACCCAGATCGCGTTCCTGGTCGATGCTTATCGCGGCCAGGTCGCGGCCTATGCGCTGCCGCATTACGCGCTGTTCGTGACCTACTTCCCGCATCTGATCGCCGGGCCCATCCTCCATCACAAGGACATGATCCCGCAATTCGAAGAGAAGGAGACCAAGCATCCGGACGCGCATCTGATCCTGTGCGGAATCATCATCTTCGCGATCGGCCTGTTCAAGAAGACCTGCCTTGCCGACGGCATCCAGCCGCTGGTCGCGCTCGCCTTCGAGGCGCGCTCGCCGAGCTTCGACCAGGCCTGGCTTGGCGCGCTCGCCTACACCTTCCAGCTCTATTTCGACTTCTCCGGCTATTCCGACATGGCGATCGGCATCTCGCTGATGTTCGGCATCTTCCTGCCCGTCAATTTCAACTCGCCCTACAAGGCGACCAGCATCGTCGAGTTCTGGCGGCGCTGGCACATGACGCTGTCGCAATTCCTGCGCGACTATCTCTATATCCCGCTCGGCGGCAACCGCCGCGGCCGCGTGCTGCGCTACGTCAATTTGATGATCACGATGCTGCTCGGCGGGCTCTGGCATGGTGCGGCCTGGACGTTCGTGGTTTGGGGCGCGCTGCATGGCGCCTACCTCTGCGTCAATCACGCGTTCAACGCGCTGGTGCCGAACGTTCCGCCGCGGCTGGCGCGCCCCGGCCGCATGTTCGGCGCCGTGCTGACCTTCCTCGCCGTCGTCGTGGCCTGGGTGTTCTTCCGCGCCGAGAGCGTCGCCTGGGCACTGCGGGTGCTCCACGCCATGGCTGCCCCTTCGAACATCGTGCTCGACCGCGGGGAGATCGCAGCCCTGGTGCAGGTCGCGATCTATGCGGCGCTGGTATGGCTGGCGCCGAACACGCAAGCGCTGATGGGATATGATCACGGCAACCGCGAGGTCGGCGAGGCCTTGCGGGCAGGGCGCATGCGGCCCCTGGTGCTCTATGCGGCCTCGCTGGTGCTCGCGTTCGGCTTCTTGGGCATCCAGAGCCACAGCGAATTCATCTATTTCCGGTTCTGATGCAGGGCGCGTTCACCCATCTCAGGCGTCTTTTGCTGGCGAGCGCGGCCTGCGTGCTTGGCGCCGCAGCGCTCACCTTCGTCGTCGATCCCCTGCAATTGTTCCGCCCCTCGCGTCTGGTCCCGGCCTTCTACTCGGAGGACACGCGCGTGCAGAATGCCGGGCTGATCCGCAGCCAGCCGTTCGACGCCGCCTTCATGGGCACCTCGCTCGCGATCCATTTCCGCCAGAGCGACATCGATCGCGCGCTCGGCGTCCGCTCGCTCAAGCTGGCGATGACCGGCTCCAATTCGCGCCAGCAGGCCTTCGTGCTGGAGCAGGCGATCGACCGCGGCGCAAGACGGGTGATCTGGGCGATGGACGACTTCATCTTCGTCGATGCCGCCGATATCGAGGCCGATCCTTATCTCTCCGTCGATCTCTACCGCCGGACGACGAAAGGCATCGCCTCCTATCTGTTCAGCGCGGCGATGGCGAAGGAATCCCTGTTCGCGCTGCTGCGGTCCGTCCCGCTGTTGCGGGAGCCGCTGACCCGGGCGTCGCCCTATCTTCCTGTCAAGTTCGCGCTGGCAGACATCGACGACATCTACGCCCTGGCGCGGGATTTCGACGTTGCGCGAGACTACAACGCGAAGAAGACGCTCGCCGCCTTTGCCTATATCACCAGCCCCGTACGCAGCCGCTTCCTCGGCGAGGGCTACGGCTTCGAGGCCATGGTCCGGCATTTCGAGCAGGACGCCGTCGGCCTGATCACGCGCCATCCCGACGTGACCTTCGACATCTACTTCCCGCCCTATTCCATCCTGCAATTCGTCGCGATGCGCGATGCCTCGCCCGAAACGCTGAAGATCGTCACCGATCTCACGGCGCACATTGCGCAGCGTCTGACGCAACTGCCCAACGTCCGCCTGCACGATTTCCGCGCGCTCAAGGCAGTCACGCACGATCTCGATAACTACAGCGACGTCATCCACCATTCGCCGGTCGTGGACGCGATGGTGCTGAGATGGCTTCCGAGCGGGGAGTATCGCGTCGATCCGAAGATGCCGCTTGCGGTGCTGGAGGAGCTGAAGGCGCAGGTGGAAGCGTATCGGCTAGAGCACTGATCTTCCCCTCTCCCCTTGTCGGAGAGGGTGGCTCGCCGCGCAGCGGCGAGACGGGTGAGGGGTATCTCTCCGCGAATCTGTTTCGCAATTGAGTTCGCGGAGATAACCCCTCATCCGGCGCCATAGCCGAAGCTACGCTTCGGCGTTCTTAGGAACGGCGGCCCGAAGGCCGCCTATGCCACCTTCTCCCACAAGGGGAGAAGGAAGAAAGCGCTTTCCTACACCGCTACCTCTTCACCGAGATACGCCACCGCCGCTTCCAGCCCGCCCTTGCCGTGTGGGATCTTCAGCGCGTTGAGGCCCACCTCGATCACTCCCAACGTGCCGAGCAGCATCGGTGCATTGACATGGCCCATATGGGCGATGCGGAAGGCTTGTCCCGAGAGATCACCGATGCCGGTGCCGAGCACGACGCCGCACTTGTCCTTGCAATAGCGTTGCAGCACCGCCGGATCATGGCCGTTGCTCATGGTCACCGTGGTCACGGTGTTGGAACGCTCGCTCGCCTCCGCGACATTGAAGCCGAGCACCTGGCCTTCCGACCACATCGCAACCGCGCGGCGTGCGGCTTCGCCGAGCAGGCTGTGGCGGCGGAAGGCGTTCTCCAGCCCCTCCTCGTGCAGCAGGTCGATCGCCCGGCGCAGCGCGAACAACAGATGCACCGGTGCGGTGCCGGCATATTTGCGATAGTTCTCGGTGCCCTCGCGCTCGCTCCAGCTCCAATAGGGCGTCGACATGTTGGCCTTCTTGTGCACCTCGAGCGCGCGCGCATTGGCGGCGACGAAGCCGAGACCGGGCGGCGTCATCAGGCCCTTCTGCGAGCCGGACATCGCGACGTCGATGCCCCATTTGTCCATCTCGAACGGCATGCAGCCGAGCGAGGCGACGGTATCGACCATGTAGAGCGCGGGATGGCCGCTGGCCTTGATCGCCTTGCCGATCGCCTCGATGTCGTTCTGCACGCCGGAGGCGGTGTCGACCTGGACGACGACGACGGCCTTGATCTTGTGCTCCTTGTCGCGGCGCAGGCGCTCCTCGACCTCGTGCGGCCGCACCGCGCGGCGCCAATCGCCCTTGAGCACCTCGACCTCGGCGCCCATCAGCGCCGCCGCGTTGCCCCAGCCGATCGCGAAGCGCCCGCTCTCCAGCACCAGCACCTTGTCGCCGCGCGACAGCACGTTGCTCAGTGCCGCTTCCCAGGCGCCGTGGCCGTTGGCGATGTAGATGTAGGACTTGCCCTTGGTCACGAACAGTTTCGAGATGTCGCTGAGCAGGCTCTCGGTCAGATCCAGCATCTCTTTGGAGTAGATGTCGATCGCCGGACGGTGCATCGCCCGCAGCACCTCGTCGGGCATCGTGGTGGGCCCGGGGATGGCCAGAAACTCCCGGCCCGCGCGAACGGTCATTGCTGTCAGTCCTTGTTGCTTGAGAACAGGATGGTGGGTTGCTGAGTCTCACTTTTACGCGGCGTTGGAGGCCAAGAAAAGCGCGCAAAACGCAGGTCTGGCGTGGCTTTTTGCTTTGTGCATGGTCTTGTCGGAAAACCGCTTCACACTTTGCGCTAACGCGGTCCTTCGGGTCCGGACCATGCTCTCATCTCTTGGTCTCCCGGCAACCGGCCGCTTCGGCCTCCTCGACCGAGCAGAACCAGCGGGTGCCCTTGCTGATCTTCATCTTGATCTGGGTGTACCAGCGGCTGGTCGGCTGGTGATAGATGCATTCGCCGGCGCTGTTGACGTTGCCCTTGATGGTGCAGTCCGGCGATGGCGCGACCGGCCCCGAGGCCGAAGCGAGCAGCACCGCGTGTGCGCCGTCCGGCGGCTTGGTCGCGCCCAGGATCGCGGTCTTCTTGTTGCGCTCGCGCCAGTCCCACGGCGCGATGAAGGCACCCTGCCACATGCCGGCTTTTGCCTCACGCGCGGCAGCCTCGTCGGGCTCGTAGTCCTTGGAGACGCGGGTGTAGGCCAGCGCCCAGCCGTTGCGCACCAGCCATTTCTGGATGTCCTCGCCGCCGACCTCGCAACGCGCCACGGTGCGGCCGCGCCGGTCGATCGCACGGGTGTGACAGACCCAATTCTTGCCCTCGGTGTATTTGGCGAGCTCGTCGCGGGCCGCGACGCCGCAGGTCCAGCGCTCCGTCTTGGTGTTGAGGCAGAGCTGGTCGACTGCAGGCGCGTCGACGCCGCCGAGCCGGATCCGCGTGTTGCCGATCACCACGGCATCGCCGGCGCGGACCTTTGCCGTGCCGGTGATGTCGGCGGCATCAGCCAGCGAAGGGATGGCGAACAAGGACAGCGCAATCAGGACTTTTCGCAACATGCCGGTCCAGTTGTGATGACAATCTCGATAAGCCGCGCAATTGTGGTCGGCTTTTGGCCGCCCGGCCAGCGCAGGCCGAACAGATCGGTTTCAACTTCCTGTCATTGTGGCGGTGTTGCTTACCCTCCCCTGGAGGGGGAGGGTCGGCTCACATTGAGCGCAGCGAAATGTGAGCCCGGGGTGGGGTGATCTCTCAACACGGGCACTGTACGTCGCGGAGAGACCGTCACCCCGCCCCGCTCGCGCTGCGCGCGATCGACCGTCCCCCTCCAGGGGAGGGTAAGAGGACACATCACCCCCGTGCCATCGCCCGCTTCGCCACCGCCAGCCCCATCAGCACGAAGGCCGAGGTCACCTCGGGGCCACCGACCAGGATCCGCGTCGGCGTCTTCATCTTGTTCCATTCATAGGCGCGGAACGGGCCGCGGCGGCCGCCTTCACCGAGCCCGGCGACGATCACGTTCAGCGCCGGTGCGAAGGCGCGCGGGTCGGCGCCGAGATGGCCGAGCGCGATCAGCGCCAGCGCGGCGTCGAACACGTTCATCTCGGCCGCCATCAGCTCGGCCTTGACGTAGGACAGCACGCGGTGGCGGATGAAATCGAAATCGCCGGCGGGATCGATCGCGGCCTGCGCCTCCAGCGGCAGCGCCAGGAAGGCGGCATAGCAGCGGCCGAAATAGGCGCTGTAGAGCTCCGGCAGGTAATAGATGTGCGAGCGCGGATTGGCGAAGGCGCCGCTCGCTGCGAGGCGCTTCTGGAATCCGATGATGCGATGGACGGTGGCGAGCCGCGACGGCGTCTCCAGCACTTTCCAGCGCTTAAGGTTACGAAAGCTGACCTCGAGAATGTCGAGGTTGAGTGTCGGATCGAGATCGTTGCCGTAAGGGCGCTCGCCCGCAAGATTGTCGATCCAGGTCGCAACCCCGCCCTCATAGTCGATATTGTCGTTGAGCGGCACGCTCACGCGCGGTTCGTTGACGCCGGCGCGCACCTGATAGCCCGCATAGAAGTCGAGGAGCGGCTGGTCGATGATGGCATCAAGGCAGCCGGCCTGCGTCGCTGCGGAGATCGAGCAGGCCGTGGTGTCGCAATCCGGCACGTAGATGCCGAAGCCGAGGTCCTGCTTGATTTGCGCGAAGTAGCGGGAGAAGCGCGGATGCGGCGCCGGCGCCAGCGCCGTGATGACGTTGAAGCGCGCGCCGTCGATGCCCTCGACCTCTTCGCGGCTGATGTTGACGCAGAAATCGACCATGTCGGCGATGGCGCGCTCCGCCGCGATCTTGTCGGCCGGCGAGGCGAGCCCGGTCTCGACGAAGCTGAGCAGGGCCTCGATGAAGAAAGCGTCGTAATAGGCCGAGCGGTGGCGGATCTGCACCGGCTCCCACATCGGCTCGGCAATGCCCTTCCAGGGCGGATTGACCACGGCGCGCGCCGGCGAGCGCGCGATGAAGACGCGGGCGAGGTTGAACAGCAGCGAGGAATTCTTGTAGCCGCGCGCGTTCAGTCCCGTCAGTGCCATGATCAGCTCACGTCCGCGGAAATCGGGGTCGCCGATCAGGTTGAAGGCGGCGTAGGTCGGCAGGAAGCCGTGGCGGCGGTACGAGCCGAGCAGATGCTGCGCGCAATCGCGGATCACGCCGTCGATCTGCGCGCTCTGCGGCATGGCGGCGATGAACGGCACCGGCGGCGGCCGGGGATGGTCGAGCGCGATGCCGTCGACGAGATCGGCGACCGGCCGCCCGACCGTCGCCCAGTCGGGCTCGACGTCGTCGCGGGCCCGGGTGAGGGCCGCGCGCAGCCGCGTCAGCATCCCCTGGTCGCGCAGCTCGGGGAGGCCGGCGCGGCGGAGCAGGATCCGCAGCGCGGGATTGCCGAGTGCGGTCTTGTAGAATTTGGCCAGATGCGGATCGCCGCTGGCCGTGTCAGACAATACGGGATCGCAGACGTCGTAAAGCGTGGGGCCGTCCTTCCGCGCCGTCAGCGCCCGGCAGGCGGCGCCGGCAAAATAATGAAAGCTCATGAAATACCTGGTCGCGGGGGGCTCGGCCGGGGCCGGCGAGCGCGCAGCCGTCCGCACACCACCCCCTGCAAGTCGTTGAAAAGCTACCTGGATTCGCAGGAAATACAAATGTGATGGAGGTCACGGAAATATCAGGCACGAGGACTGCATGATCAGCCTCCGGAAGGCTACGAGGGAACCCGAAAATGCAGGAACCTAGCCCGGAGAATTAACTAACACATTCAGTCACTTAGCTCAAATTTTGAGCAATCTATTGCCCCAGGGCCTATATGCGGTTAAGGGTTTGTTTGGTGCGGCGCCGCAAATTGCGCGCAATTCGGGGGCACTTCCCCGGCCGATCCCTCAAACCTAAAGACGCTATCGCGCTACTCAAACAGTGTGCGCGCGCTTGGCTGGTCTTTGGCACAGGAAACGAAGCGAGATGAATGTAAAGCAGCTCGACCTTTCCAGACGTACGATCGCCCTCGCCGCAGCCCTCATCGGCACGGTGTCGCTGGTGATCGGCGCCCATGCTGCTCTCAACATGCGAGCGATCGATGCCGCCAAGGCCGTCTCGACCGACCAGATCACGGGCTCGATCGGCCAGACCTCGCGCCTCGCGCTCGTCATCGGCAACGGTCATTATCCGGACGCCAGCGCGCCGCTGACGCAGTCGATCAACGACGCCCGCGCGCTGTCCTCGTCGCTGCGCAAGAACGGCTTTGACGTCGATATGGTGGAAGACGCGACCAAGGACGACATGGTGCGTGCCGTGGGCCGCCTGAAGTCCCGGATCACGCGCGACAGCGTCGTCATGCTGTTCTTCGGCGGCTACGGCGTGCAGGCCGGCCGCGAGAGCTACATGCTGCCGGTCGACGCCGTGATCTGGAAGGAAGGCGACGTCCGCCGCCATGGCGTCTCCATCGACGGCGTGCTCGACATGATGAAGGAGCAGGGTGCCAAGGCCAAGCTCGTCGTGGTCGACGCCTCCCGCCGCAATCCTTACGAGCGCCGCTTCCGCTCCTACAGCCACGGTCTTGCGCCGATCAGCGCGTCCGACAATGCGCTGATTCTCACCTCGGCCTCGCCCGGCAAGGTCGTCGACGACGGCAAGGGCGAGCACAGCGTGCTGGTCAGCGAGTTCCTCAACAATCTCAGCAAGCCCGGCAGCGCCGAGAGCGTCTTCAACAAGACCCGCCTCGCCATCTCCCGCGCCAGCGAAGGCGACCAGGTCCCGACCGTGTCGTCGTCGTTGCTCGAAGACGTCCGCTTCGGCGAAGCCGGCGGTTAGTTTCTTATCCTCCCCTGGAGGGGGAGGGTAGGTGTTCTGCAATCATTACTTCGCCGCTTCCGCGCTCGCCATCGCCGGACGCACCGGATCGCCTTCGCGCAGCAAGGCGCCGGCGCGGGCGACGACGACATCGCCTTCGTTGAGGCCGTCGCGGACCTCGATATTGCCGCCCGACATCAAGCCGACCTCGACACGCTTGGTCTCGACGCGGTTGCGGCGGATCACCTGCACCACGGTGCCGGCGGACGAATATTGCACGGCGGTCAGCGGCACCGCGACGTTGCAGCTCTGCCCGGTCTTGATCAGCGCGCGCCCGCTGGCATTCAGCAGCAGCCGCTTCTGCGAGGAGATGCCGATATAGACCATCCCCTGCTGGATGTTCGGCTCGACGGTCGGGCCGATGCGGCGCACCTTGCCGTTGATATCGCCGGCGCCTGCGATCCGCACGGTGGCCTGCTGATTGACCGCGAGCTTGCGCACATCGGTGGTGGCGACGAGACCGACGAGATCGTACTCGCTGCGCGCCACGATCGTGAACAGTGCCTCGCCCTTGGCCGAGGCGAAGTTGCCGATCTGCGCGGTCGAGGTCGCGATCACCCCCGCCACGGGGGCGGTGACCTGAAGCGTGCCGCCCTCGGGCAGCGCCAGCCGCGCCAGCACCTGGCCGGCCGTGGTGGTATCGCCGGCCTCCGCCAGCACGTCCGTGACCTTCAGGCCGGGACGTTCGGGCCGCACCGAGGTTTCCTCCCGCGCGATGATCGTGCCGGTGGCCTCGACGATGTCGGAGAAGCAGGATTTCGCGACCTTCAGCACCGTGACCGCCGGCCCCTTGGGCGCGTCGTCATCGGCGGCACCGGCCGGATGGGGACTGAGGACGAGCAGGCCGGCGACGGCTGCGGGATACAGGTTTCGAACAACGGCGCGGGGCAAATGACGCATCGGAAATTCCAATTGGGTAAATTCCACTTGGGCTATGCCTCCAATCGATAGCAGATGGCCGCCGCCCGCACTACGGCCGCGTCGTCCCGAAACAGGACGCAGCGCCGCCGCCGGCAGTCGCGGCAAGTCTTTGATGAGTCGCGGAATTGGAGAACAGGTTCGCTCCGAAGAGCTCAGGCCGTCAGCGGCGCCGCTCACCGAGCAGCTTGCCGCTGGCCCGCTCGATCAGATGCAGCCGCGTGCAGGCCGGACAGGACACCGACACGTGCGTGCGATCGCTCGGCTCGTCGGTAAGCCGATGCTGCACGTTCAGGCCCGTCTGGGGGCATTTGAAGACAATCTGGCGGTCCATGACCGAGATATGACGTCAAGCCCGGCCGCGCGAAATTACGGATGATTACGTAGGTCGGTGACGGCGCCTCACGGCAGGTTCAGGAACTCGACCCAGTTCGGCTTCTTGCCGGTCGGGTAGGATTTCAGCTTGGCCAGCGCGCCGCTGCCCTGGTCGATGGCATAGACCGTCATGCTGTCGGAGAGCTCGCCGACGGCGGCAAGGTAGCGGCCGGCGGGATCGATTTGGAAGCCGCGCGGCTGCTTCTCGGTCTGCACGCTGCCGATCGTGGTCAGCTTGCCGCTCGAGCCGTCGACCTTGTAGGCGGTGAGCATGCTGGTGGTGCGCTCGGAGGTGTAGAGAAAGCGGCCGTCCGGGGTGATGTGGATGTCAGCGGTCCAGGGTTTTCCGGAAAACCCCTCCGGCAGCGCGGTGGTGCGCTGGATCTCGTCCCAGGCGCCGCTCCTGGCCTCATAGGTGAATGCCGCGACGTCGCCGTTCAGCTCGTGGAGGAGATAGACGAACTTGCCGCCGGGGTGAAAGACGAAGTGCCGCGGCCCCGATTTCTCCGGCACCTTGTGCGCTGGCGGATCGCTCGGCGTCAGCGTGCCGGCTGTGGCATCGAACGCGAAGGCCAGCACCTGATCGGAGCCGAGATTGGTCGCGAATGCGAAGCGGTTGTCGGGCGAGGGCAGGAAGGCGTGGGCGTTCAGCCCGGTCGGGATCACCTGCTTGGGCTCGCCGGCGACGCCGTTGCCAAGCAGCGGATTCAGCGCGACCTTGTTGCCGCCATAGGAGGCGCTGAACAGGAACTTGCCGCTGCGGTCGATGGCGATATAGGCCATGCTGTCGGCGAGCGGTCCGTTGCCGAGATGGCTGAGCTGGCCCGTCTTGGAATCGATTGCAAAGCTCACCGCGAGAGTGGGCTGCGAGCGGATACCGGCGATCAGCACGCGGTGGTCGGGCGTAATCGCGAGCGGTGTCGAGGAGCCCGGCTTTTCGACGCCCTTGAAGGCGGCCGTCTGCACGAGCGTCATCTCGCCGCTCTCGCTCATCTTGAACACGCTGATGTCGTTGCTGTCGGCATTGCCGACATAGGCGAAGGTTTCGGCCATGCCGGCACGGACTCCTGAACCGAGAGTGAGAGAAACGAACAGGGTAGCGGCGATCGCAGCGCGTGGCACGCGCGATGCGATGCGTCGGATCGATCTCGACATGGGCTCCTCCTGAAAGCCGGTTCGCGGCATTGTCGTTTTGCCGCGAGGATAGCGGCAGGCGCGCCGTCGCACCAAAATCCAAATGGGATCGATCGATGCCGAAATCGCATCGGTCGCGGGATGGCGTGTCAGCGCACCGCCGCAGTGCGGGACGGCAAATGCGGCCCGGGCGGGCGGTCCGGCGGCCCGAGCATGATCCACAAGGTGACCGCGACCAGGGCGGACGTCACGAGCGTCCAGAGGATGAGGCGTTTTCGCATCAGGCCAATCCGTCGGTGCAAGCTGCGAGGCCAAGGGCCGCGTCCGCCATCCTGCACCGCAAAGAGCGGCGGTTCTATGAGGCCGTTCACAGGCGGAAACAGCCGATGCTGCTGCGAACCATTGCGCTGCGAACGCATTGAACCGGCATGCCCCGCGAAAACGATCTGGAAGGCAAGCCCGACATGGGCGGCAAGCATGGCGGTCAGGCCGGCCAGCCCAAGCTTCCGCCGCGCCCGCACGAGGGCGAGCGCGACGAGGACGTCGTGGCAAAGCGCCACACCGGCCAAACCGACCGGGCGTCGCCACCGACCAAATCAAAATAGCGCCTCGCCGCTCGCCATCGCGGCGCGTGGGGAACGGCGGCATCGCTCTGCCGCGTGAGAAAAGGAAAAGGGAGGCTGGCCCGTGTTTTGGATCTATTGGAACACCGCCTGGTCGCTGATCATCAGCGGCATCATGGTCGCCACCATCGTCAGCCACCCAGACGCCGAATTCGTCGAAGTGCGGGCGGCCCGACAATCGATGTGAGCTATCCGGCCTTGCGGAGCCCGTTCCGGATCACGTCATGCTGCCGGGCATGAAGCAGCGGATCATGGGACGGCCGTTGACGTAATAAGGCCAGACCATGGTGCGCCCGGCGCGGTTGGGCTCGGTGATGACAGTGTCGTCGGGCACCTCGACCCAGTTGCCGAGGAGCCGCACCCGGTAATGTCCGTCCCGCGTCTCCCAGTCGACGTCGTCGAGCGCGGTGCCGTCGGCATCGGCACAACAGGGACCGCCGCCCTTGCTCTTCAGGCTCTCGAACCAGCCCTTGAGGGGAGAGTTTGCGTAGCGTCCGTCGTCGCGGGCCTCCGCGGCGAGCCCGATCAGGGTCCCAACCGCGACGAGAAGGATCATTCTGAACGCTGGGGTCGCCATGTCACCTCGCTGGTTTCACGCACGCACGCGCGCGCGACAGTGCTGGCGAAAAGCCCGCCTGTGGTGCGCGTGATGCAATGTCGACTAGGGCCCGTCGGCCGGAGTTCCCGACCGTCTCAGCGAGGCGATAACCGCGAGGCGCAAGGTTTGATCCTATTTTTCGGCGGGCGGTGAGGGGATGAGCGGCTGGGAGGTCTCCGATGAGGAGCCGCCGCGCTAAGCCGCGACCGCCTGCGCCGCCAGCAGCTGCTTCAGCTTCGCTGCGGGCACCGCCGGGCTGAACAGCCAGCCCTGCATCTGGCTGCATCCGAGCCGACGCAGCACCTCGGCTTGCGCTTCGGTCTCGACGCCTTCGGCGGTGGTCGCCATATGGCGCGCGGCGGCCATGTGCACCACGGCCTGCACGATCGGCGAGGAATCCTCAGGTTCGCCGATGTCGCTGATGAAGCTGCGGTCGATCTTGATCTTGTCGAACGGGAAGCGGTGCAGATAGCTCAGCGACGAATAGCCGGTGCCGAAGTCGTCGAGCGCGATACGCACGCCGAGCTCGCGCAGCTGCTGCAGGATCGCCAGCGCCTCCTCGTCGTCGCGGATCAGCACCGTCTCGGTGATCTCGAGCTCGAGCCGTCCCGGCGCGAGCCCGGATTCCGTGAGGGCGGCGGCGACCTTGAGCGCCAACGTGCGCGAGCGGAATTGGACCGGCGACACGTTGACCGCGATGTGAATCCGGCCGGGCCACGAGGCGGCCTCAACGCAGGCCTGCTTCAGCACCCATTCGCCGATCTCGCCGATCAGGCCGGTGTCTTCGGCGACCGGGATGAACTCCGCCGGCGAAACCATGCCGCGCTCGGGATGGCGCCAGCGCAGCAACGCCTCGCAGCCGGTGACGACATTGGCGGTGAGGTCGACCAGCGGCTGGTAGTGCACCTCGAATTCGCCGCGCGCGAGCGCCTGGCGCAGATCGAGCTCGAGCTGGCGGCGCTGCCGCACCTTGGCGTCGTATTCGGGTGCGAACAGGCGGAAGGTGCGGCGGCCTTCGGACTTCGCCGCATACATCGCCAGATCGGCGCGCTTGAGCAGATCGTCGAGATTGTCGCCATGGTCGGGCGCGATGGCGATGCCGATGCTGGCATCCGTCGGAATCTCCTGCCCCTTGCAGTCCACCGGCGCGCGCAAGGCCCCAAGGATCGTTTCCGCGAGTGCCGTCAGCTCGGCCGGATCGTTGGTGCCGGCCTTGACGATGGCGAATTCGTCGCCGCCGAGCCGCGCGACCATGTCGTTGCCGCTGACGCAGGCGCGCAGGCGGCTCGCCACCTGGCGCAGCAATTCGTCGCCAACCTCGTGCCCGTGCGAATCGTTGACGCCCTTGAACTCGTCGACGTCGATATAGAGGATCGCGAACGGCTTGCCTTGTGCGAGTTCGGCGACTCGGCGCTCCAGATGCCCTCGCAGCAGCACGCGGTTGGGAAGGTCGGTGAGCGCGTCGTAATGCGCCAGATGGGCGATGCGCTCGTCGGCGCGGATGCGCTCGGTGACGTCGTCATGGGTGGCGAGCCAGCCGCCGGCAGCGGCCGGCTGGTTCTTGATCTCGATCAGGCGGCCGTCGGCGGTTTCGACGATCGCGCTCTTGGTACGGCCGATATTGCTCAGGATGTCGTCGCAATAGGTCTCGACGTCGCCCTCGAACGAGCCGGTGTCCCGGCGATGCCGGATCACGTCGCGGAAGTGGACGCCGGGCTTCACCAATGCGGCAGACAGTCGATACATATCGATGTAGCGGCGGTTGCAGACGATCAGCCGCTCGTCCTGGTCGAACATCAACAGGCCCTGCGTCATCGTGTTCATCGCGGTGTCGAGCCGCTGCTTCTCGAGCGAGAGCCGGAGCGTTACCTGGCGGAAGATCAGAAACAGCGTCAGCACCAAGAGGCCGATCGACAGCACGGCGATGGTGACGAAGAATTTCGTTTGCGTGCGCCAGGTCGCCAGCGTCGCATCGAGCGATTTGGTCGCGACCATGACCAACGGCTCGCCGGCGAGCAGGCGCGAGGCGACGATACGGTCCTTGCCGTCGATCGGGCTTGCGAGCTGGGTGGTGACGAAGGTGCGCTCGAACACCGCCATCTGCTCCGGCGTGCCGTTGCGGAAGTTCTGCCCGATCAACGACTCGACATGCGGAATGCGGGCGAGCAACTGGCCGTTCTGGTGGTGCATCGCGATCGAGGAATCCTCGCCGAGCCCGGTCGAGGCGAAGAAGGATTCGAGCTGCTCGGGCGTGATCGCGCGCGAGACCAGCCCAAGGAACTCGCCGTGCGGGCCGGAGACGCGCCGCGCGAACACGATCGCAGGTCCCTTGCCGAACCGGCCGGGCACGACCTCCACTTCCTCTTGCGCGGCCGGATCGTCCTTGAGGCGATGGAAATAGCCGCGGTCGGCGACCGAGATGTCGGCGACGGGCCATTGCCGCGACGAGTTGATCAGCACGCCCCTGGAATCGAACAGATTGGCGCCGGCGACGTCGGACCAGCCGCTGGCTTTCGCGCGCAGCACCTCGTGCACGGCGAGCGTGCCCATCTCGCTGCGGAAGACCTCGGCGGAGTCGATGCCGTGGCTCTCGAGCTCGGCGATGATGCTCTTCTGCAGCACCGCAAAGTCCTCGAACTGGCGGTCGAAATGCCGGGCGAGCATGCGGACGGCGTTTTCCAGGCTGTCGCGACCGCTCTCGATGGCATTTTGCCGGAAGCGGTCGACGGTGAGCGCGGTGCCGATGGCAGTCGCAAGCATCAGCACGAAGCCGCCGGCGATCAGCCACGTCAGCGGCGCCCCGCGCCAACGGCGAAACAACGCGCGCGTTCGCGCGGTCCATCGAATCGATGCGCCCATCCCAGTCCTCCCGTGGGATGCAAGATGCTGCAAAACCGACAAGAGCCCGTTACCATTGACGGTTAGGGAAAGATGAATCGGAATGGAATCAGAGGGTTGGTTCCACCGCGCGGGAGATTGCGGCGAGACCGCAGGACCCTCAGCGCTTGATTTCCCACCTCAAGGCTTCCGCATTGTCCTTGGCGAACATCGCCGGGACGTCGAACTTGCCGGTCTTGAGGTCATAGCGGCATTTCCAATCCGCCAGTCCCTTCACCGCGACGTTCTTCGGATGCTTGTCCATTTCACCCGACAGCGAGATCAGGAGATAGCGGTTGTTGGGCCAGTCGACGCCGAGCCAGCGATACGCATCTTCGGTGCCCTTCATCAGATTGGCCGAGATGTGGTAGTCGAGCTTCATGTTCTTCGTGTCGGGCCGGCTGTGGAAATAGGCCCAGGCGAGATCGCTGAGCGATTGCTTCGTCGCGTTGACGAAGGCGCCGTTCTCGACATGGTAGAGAAAGAGGTCCTGCTCGCCCGAGCCGGTCTTTTGCATCCGTACCAGCCATTGCGAGTCGGCCGTGAAACGGAAGCCGGCCGGATAGCCCTGCTCGGGCTTCAGCTCGCGCATCTCCTCGCCGCGCCGCGCCCAGACCTGCCAATTGATGTCGAAATCCTCGCCCTCCTTCATGTACTGCTCGAGCCTGGTGGCGCCGTCGGGCGAGGTGAAGGCGAGATCGGCATCGTCGGAGAGCGTGAAGCCGGGCGGCGGGCCGGAGCCGGCCAATGCGGGTGAAGCGGCCAGCATCAGCATCAGCACCAGCGCCAGCGATCGCGCGGCACGGGAAAATACGGTCACGGCAAAAATTCCCTTGAAGAATGCCGCGAGGCGGCCTTGATACTTGGACACCGCCATGGTCGCGCCGGTTCATCCCGCGCGCCGGGACGGAGGCATAATCCCATCGGCAGTCTTGCTGCGGCAGCCAAATCGGCGCACCTTGCCGACCTCGGCTGATTTGCCACCCAAGGTCCTTTTCAGATGATCACCGCCTCCAAGGTCTTCATTGCCCTCTGTCTGCTCGCGCTGGTCGGCACTGCGCTGGTGATCGGCCCAACCGAGCTGCGCCGCCTGTTGCCGGACGGGACCAAGGTCACCGTCGCCGCCAAGCCGGAGGTCAAGGTGGAGCCCAAGCTTGAAGCCAAGGTGGAGTCCAAGCCGGACACGTCCAAGCCCGAGTCCAAGCCTGAGTCCCAGCCCGAGTCCAAGCCTGGACTCGAGCCGGAACAGCCGAAGCTCGCCGGCAGCGCGCCGCCTGCCCCGGAGCCGAAGGCTGGCGCGCTGGCCGAGACCCAGAAGCAGGTGGCTGCGCTCGGCGATCTCGTGCCGGTCAAGCCGCCGGCGCCGGCTGCAGATGCCGGCCCCCGCTTCGACGTCGCCCGCATCGACGAGCACGGCGAGGCGGCGGTGATCGCCGGCCGCGCCACGCCGGGTGCGAGGGTCGAGCTGCTGCGCGACGGCAAGCCGCTCGACAGCGTGGTTGCGGACGCCTCGGGCCAGTTCGTGATGACCCCGCCGCAGCTGCCTGCCGGCTCTTATGACCTGACACTCCGGGCCAAGGCGCCGGACGGCACGGTCACCGAATCCGGCCGGACCATGCCGGTGACCATCGCTGCGGCGGCGCCGCCGCCCGCGCGCACCCCGCCGGCTGCGAAGCAGGAGACCAAGCAGGCCGAGAAGCCCGACGACAAATCGGATGTCGTCGCCGCCCTGCCGTCGGCCTCGCCGCGCTTGGCCTCGGTGCCTGACAAGCAAGCGGCCCGGCCGAAACTGATCGGCGCGCCGAAGCCCAAGGCCTTCGCGCATGCGCCGGCGGCCACCGCGATCGCATCGGCATCGCCGGCGGAGGCGCTCACCACCGCACCGGCCGAGGCCGGCGGCAGCCGGATCATCGCCCGCGGCGACAGCCTGTGGGCGCTCAGCCGGCTCGCTTACGGCGACGGCGCCCGTTACGGGGTGATCTTCAAGGCCAACCGCGACAAGATCCACAACCCGAACTTGATCTATCCCGGCCAGACCTTCGTGATGCCGCAGAAGGCGGAGTGACACCGCACCGGCAGTGGCCGGCGCGCGTTGCGACGCATTGTCCTGTGTCTCCAAGGAACATTCGGTTCCCTCGCGCGTCATCGTGATGCGACGCATTGCGCACTTGGCGCGGGAGGGAGGGCCAAGACGTGATCAAGCCCGTGATGAAGCCCGTGGTTAGGTCAGCGATCATGCCGGGACGCATGGCACTGGCGCTTGCCGGTGCGACCCTGCTGATTGCGGCAGTGCTGCTGCCTGGTAGGGCGGAGGCGCAGTTCGGCTTGCGCGGCGGTCCGCTCGGGGTTGCGCGTTTCGCCGTCGGCCACATGATCGGCATGTCGCGCCTGCGTCATTCCCGCATGGCCGTGCGCGGCGGCCGCTATCGCTCCGCTGCGCTGAGGTCGCAAGACCCGCGCGGGGCCGACCGCAGCCAGCTGCCGAACCCTTACGTGCTGCGTGCGGCCCTCACGGCGCAGGCTGCGCTGGCGGGCTGGCAAGGCGGCCGCCGCCCGCAGGGCTGGTGGCGTCATCCCGACGGCAGCTACGGCTGGGTCGGCCCGGTGTTCTGGCCGTTCGCGCATGACGATCTCACCAATGCGATCATCTTCGGCGACACCACCAGCCTCTCGCTCTACGGCTATGGCGACATCTATGCCGCGCTCTTCACGCCCTACGCCGCCACCGAGCTTGCCGCCTACACCGTCCCGCCAGGCCGTCGCGCGCGACGAATCCCGGCCGCGGAAACGCTGTGCGAGGCCAGCGACACCGGCGGCCTGCCGGTCGAGCGCATCGCGAGCGCCGTTGCACCGAACGAAGCTCAGCGCACCGCGCTCGACGAGCTCTCATCCGCCTGGCTTGCCGCGCGCGACACCATCCGCACCGCCTGCCCGGCGCAGGTCCCTGCCAATGCGGCGGAGCGCCTCGGCCTGATGCGCGAGCGCATCGAGGCGATGATCAAGGCCATCGACGCGGTCGAAGCGCCGCTGTCGAAATTCGTCGGCCTGCTCAATGACGACCAGAAAGCCCGGCTCAACGCCCTCGCCAACGAGCGTCGCGCCGCGCTGGCATCCTTCCAGTCCAAAAACGCTGACAAGAACGCTCCCAAGGAGACGCAGGCGGCCAAGGCCTGCCAGGCGGACTACGATCCTCTTTCTGATGAGAACGCGCAGCGCCAATACGAGCAGCTCGTCCAGCAGCAATGGCCCGCCGAGATCGCCGCCACGCTCCACCTCGACGAGGTCGGCCGCGCCCGCTTCGAGGTGCTGCAGGACACCACGCTGCGCACCATGCAGACGCTCAGCGCCTGCCCGACCGAGCCCGCCGCAACCCCGCAGGCCCGCCTCGCCGCCGTGAAGACGCGGCTGCAGACCATGCTGCAAGCGGTGAACGGCGTGGCCGACGCGTTCGACGATTTCCAGGCCGACCTGAGCGACGAGCAGAAGGCCGGGTTCGAGGCGATCGGCCCGAAGCGGGGGGTGTGACGGGGGCCTCAGTTCTTGAAAGACTATGATATCCTGCCTATGATATACGTATGAACCCGTATGTCGCGGAGGGTGCCGTGCTGGTTTCCAAATGGGGCAACAGCCTTGCAGTGCGCCTGCCCAAAGCGCTGGTCGAAGCCTTGAAGCTCTCGCCTGGTGACGAACTCAACGTGGTCAAAGCCTCGAAGGGCGAGATTGCGGTGGAGAAGGTCGACAAACGAGCGGAGTTTCTCAAGCAGGTGGAGCAATTCCATTTTCCGCTCCCCGAAGGCTATAAATTCGATCGGGACGAGGCGAACGAACGGTGAGCGCGTTCTTCGACAGCAATATCTTGATCTATGCCTATTCGACCGACGCCCGGCGAGGACCGGCGTTGAACGCCCTTGCCGGAGGCGGCGTGATCAGTGCGCAGGTGTTGAACGAGTTCACCAACGTGCTGCGCAAGAAGCAGCAGCAGGACTGGCCGGTCATTGAGGCAGCCGTCCAGACGATCCGGTTTCGCTTTCCGGACATCGTGCCTCTGACCGCGGATACGCACGCAGCTGCGATTGCGCTCGCCCGCGATCATTCCGTAGCGTTCTACGACGCCCTCATCATCGCGTCCGCGATCGAGACCGGATGCGATACGCTTTATAGCGAAGACCTCCAGCACAGGCGCAGCATCGGCGGGCTCACCATCCTCAATCCGTTCCTCGGCATGACGCCGTGAACGCTCGCATCATCGCAACGTCCGGACTCTTGCGCGGATTCCGTGATCTCACCCGCACGCCCAGTCGAACTTCATGTCCTTGAAGTCCAGCTGCGCGTTGCCGCCGCCGAAATTGTAGCCGCCGAAATATTCCTCGAACTCGATGTAGAACGGGCTCATCTCCGGCACGGCCTGGCAGGGCCGCATGGTGCCGCCGAGATGGTTGTGGGCGTGATCCTTGGCCCAGTCGTGCAGGCGGAAATTGTCGCGGCCCGGTCTGCCGCCGACGTAGTAGTAGTAAGGCTGATAGCCGGTCGGCGGATTTTCGCGCACATACTCGTCCTGCGGGCCCTTGCCGGCGTTGGGATCATCAGCGCGCGGCGACAGCGCGATCGCGCGCGTCTCGCCGAGATCGGCACGCGGCGGGGCGGCAAACATCTTCTTTGCGTAAGCCGGCGCGGCCTCGAAGAAGGCGCTGGCGCCGCCGACGTCGAGCCAGCGCGGCCGCTCCACTGTTGCCAGCGCAAGCGGCGCCGGAGGTGCGGCAAACCCGCCGTCATATTCGCCCTGCGTCAGCAGCAGCGCGGCATAGGCGTAGTCGAGAATATCGCTCATGCGCGACAGGCGCGGATGTGATGGCCGCGCCAGCACCGCCTCGCGAATCTCGGGATCGTCGGGCGCGCCGCCGTCATTGTGATCGGGCGCCGTGGCGAAGAACGACAATGCGACGATGTCCGCGCCATGCACCCGATAATCCTCCGGCAACAGAAGCGTGAAGCCGTGCATCAAGGGATAACCGGTGACGGGATCGAGCGGCCATTGCTCGGACGCAATGCCCGGCGGCAGCCCAAACACCCAGCCCTGATCACGCGCGCGATCCGCGGGCCGGTCCAGCATCTGCAAATCATAGGCACGCGAAGGCAGCGCAAGCGTCACGGGTTCGTCTCCCAGACATCCACCTCGCCGTTGAGGCGATGGTTGGTCGCAGGGAGGAGGGATGTGGTTCGGGCGGGAGGCGTCTGGGGTGTTGCCAATCTGCCGGCGTTTTGCCCGACGGGTCAAATCGCGTGGGCACGTGCGAGGCGCGCCGTAAGTCATTGATTTTCCGACCCCCGCCTACTGTGCATGGGGTTGTTTTCGCACTTTTGGTTTGGCTACCCCCTCCGCCGCACCACTGCCGCATCCACCACGTTCTCCACCTCCTCGCGCCAGCTCAGGATCTCCATCGCCAGCACGGGGTGGTTGAAGCCCTTGAGCTGGAGGTCGTCGAGGGCGCGGGCCTCGACCCAGGGCTCGACCATGCCGTAGACGCGGCGGCTGACCACGATCTGGTTGGGTTTGGCCTCGCTGCAGAGGCGGGAGGCGAGGTTGGTGACGCTGCCGATCGCGGCATATTCCAGCCGCTGCTCGAAGCCGACCTGGCCGAGCGTGGCATAGCCGAGCGCGACGCCGATGCCGAAGCCGAGGCTGTGACCGCGGTTGCGCCAGCGCTCGGTCAAGGGGCCGATGGTGTCGCGCATCTCCACCGCCATCTTCACCGCGCGCTTGGTGTGATCCTCAAACTGGATCGGCGCGTTGAACAGGATCATCACGCCGTCGCCGGCATATTTGTCGAGCGTGCCCTCGTACTTGAAGATCAGCTGGCCGAGCGCGGCGTGATATTCGCGCAGCACGTTCATCGCCTCTTCCGGCTCGGTCGCTTCCGTGAACGCGGTGAAGCCGCGCAGGTCGCAGAACACCACCGTGACCTCGCGGCGCTGGCTGGTGAGCAGTCCCTCGGGGCTGTCGGAGGAGGCGATCAGCTGCGCCACCTGCGGCGCCAGGAAACGCTCGAGCTTGCGGATGCGCTCGATCTCGCCGAGCTGGGTCCTGACGCGCTCCTCCAGCGACTTGTTCCAGTCCTTGAGCTGCTCGGTCTGCTCGCGGAGCTTGTCGGCCTGGGCCCGCACGGTCGTGTTCGCCGCCTCCAGCGCGTGGCTCTTGTGGTCGACCTCGGTGAACAGCTGCGCATTGCGCATCGCCAGCACGGCCTGGTTGGCGAAGGTGCGCATCAGGCCGATGATGCTGGGCGCGAACGCGCCGGCGGCGCGGCGCAGCACGACGAGCGAGCCCAGCGTGCCCTGCTGGTCGATCAGCGGCACCACCAGCACCGAGTTGAAGCCGGCCGCGCGCGCGACCTCGCGCAACGGCTGCTCGGCGGCATCGCCGAGCTCGGCCAGCGCGATCGGCTCGCCGCTGTCGGCGGCATCGCTCAGGATGTTGCCGCCTTGCGCGATGGTGACATGCGCGCCCTCGGCGGATTTGTCGATGCCGTTGGCCTCGACCAGGTCGAAGCGGCGCGCCTCGGCGTCAAAGCCGTAGATCAGCACCGCGTCGGCACGGGTGATCTCGATCGCGCGCGCGGCGATGGTCGCAAGCACCGCGTTGAGATCGAGCGAGGAGGCCACGGCGCGGCCGACCTCCTCCAGCACCTTGAGCTCGTGGATCGACTGCGCGAGATCGCGGGTGCGCTCCTCGACCTTGCTCTCCAGGTTCGAATAGGTCTCCTGGATCTGGGCGGCCATGCGATTGAACTGCCCGGCGAGGTCTTCCAGCTCGTCGGAGGTGTGCACGTCGATGCGGTGGCTGAAATCGCCTGCGCCGAGCAGTTGCGCGCCGTCGCGCAGCGCCGTGATCGGGATGATCATGCGGCGGGCGAGCAGCGTGCCGGCCAGGATCGCGACCATCAGGCCCATGCCGATCAGAAGCGCGATGCGCACCAGCTGGTCGCGGATCGGCATCAGGGCCTGCGTGGTCGGCTGCTCGAACAGCACGCTCCAGCCGAGCTTCGGCACGATGCTCGCGGCGCTCATCACCGCATGGCCGTTGAAGTCGGTGCCCGACGTCTCGGCTTCGTGGCCGGGCGCAATCGCGGCCGCCACCTGCGGCAGCTTGGAAAGGTCCTTGCCGATCTCGGGTCCCTTCGAGGACGTCGCCAGCACCCGGCCGCGCGGATCGACGACATAGGCAAAGGCGGCCTTGCCGACCTGGGCGTCGGACAGGAAGTCGGAGAGGAAGCTGAGGTCGATCTCGGCCACGGTGACGCCGGCATTGAAGCCGGAATGCGCTACCGAGATCGACATCACCGGCGTCCGGTCGGCGAACCAGGCCGGCGCGTAGGTGACGCCGCGCGCGACGGCGTCGGTGAAGCGCATGTCGCGGGAGAGGTCGGCATTGCCGCCGGTCGTGGTCGATTGCCTGGAGACGCGCAGCACCTCGCGGCCGTCGCCGTTGAGCTGGAACAGCTGGTTGACGACCGAGACCTGGTGCAGCAGCGAGGCGTAATCGGCACGGCGTTTCTCCAGCGTGTCCTGGCTCGCCCGCGTCACCCAGCTGATCTGGCGGTCGAGCTCAGAAATCGCCTGCTCGATGCGCCGGGCGGCGCCTTGCGCCTTGTCCTCCAGCCCGTCGGTCAGCTGTGTCCTGGTGGCGCGATAGGAGATCCAGGTCTCCATCGCCCCGTTGACGGCGAGGACGAACACGACGAGGCCGACGAGGGAGACGACGTATTTGGCGAACAGGCCCTCGCGCAGAGATCGTGTCTTGTCGTTCGCTCCTGCCATCCCGATCCTCTCGCGCCGCCACTGATGCCGCGCGCTACGGGCCGTACAGGCCCTTTCAAGCCGTTCTACCACAATTTGGACCGAAGGGCGGTCATGCAGCCGGCAGACCGGCCGGTGTGGTTACCCCCTGTGGTCTCCCGGGCGGGTGGACCGGCAGCGATGGCCGCAGGCCGATCCGTTCGAAGGAGGGACTTTATCGATTGAAGAGCTGCCGCAGCACGTCGTTCATTGGCTGACTGTCCTGCTGCGCGGCCGGCGGGTTCTCGAGGGCGGGAGCCGCAGGAGAGGCCTGCGGCGCCGGCGTGGAGGGCGTTGCCGGCAGGCTGCGGCTGCGGCTGGTGCCGGTGCCAGTGCCGCTCCCCGCGCCGCTGGAGAGTCCCTGCTGGATCAGGTTGCCGATCGCCTCCCCGAGCGGGCCGCCGAGCAGATTGTTCTGCCCCGGTTGTTGGCCTTGCGGATTCGCATTGCCGGTTGCATTGCCGCCGCCCGGCGCGGCGGTACCACCAAGGCCGAGGTTACCACCGAGGCTGCCGAGGATGTTGCCGAGCCCGGCGCCGTCGGGGCCGAACAGGCCTTTGCCCATCTCGCGCAGCTTGGCATAGGCGGCGTCCGGATTGTCCAGCATGCCGGCCATGTCAGGGTAGATCCGCGGCTGCGACCAGGAGCCCTGGATCATCACGGGAATGCCGAAGCCGACCGGCTCGTTGGCGCGGCCCTGGCCTTCGGTCGTCATCACGAGCTTGGGCTCGACGCGAAAGCCCATCATCTTGGTGTCGAGCGCGATGGTGCCGGCGCCGGTGACGCGCACCAGCGGCCCGATCAGGTTGAGGTCGGTCGTCACGGCCTGACCCTTGTCGATGCGGAAGGAAGCCGAGAGCTGCGACAGATCCGTGCTCTGCTCCTGGCTCGGGTCCTGGTTGCCTTGCCAGCCGGAGAGCGTGCTCGTCGTCAGCGAGCGGATCATCTGCGCGACATTGATGCCGCGGATGGCGCCGTCCTGGAAATTGACGAAGGCCGTGCCCTGCATGTTCGCCATCAGCGCGCGCTGGCTGTTGCCGGCGCTGCGCAGGGCGAGCTTGGCCTGCAGCTTGCCGTCGATGCGGTCGAACTCGGCAAGGCCCTGGAGCAGCGGCAGCGCGCGCACGCCGACGAGGTCGGAATGCATGGCAAAGCTCGGCGCGCCGGTGGTCGCGTCCAGGATCACCTCGCCCGAGACCTGGCCGCCATAGGCGCCGAGATTGGCCGTGCCGGCCTTCAGCACGCCGCCGGCGAGCTTGGCGTCGAGCGCCAGCGGCGCAATGCGCTCATCGCCGATCACGGCCTCGGTCGCGGAGATCCGCACCTGCGCATCGACGTAATTGAGCCCGGAGACGTCGATCGGCGCATTGCTCCAGGGCTGCCCGGACACGCCTTGCGGCGATTTCGCCAGCGGCATAGATAGCCGCTGGAAGTCGAGGTCGACCTTGACCAGCGGTTTGCTCGCGATGTCGACCGAAGCCCAGCCGTTGAAGGCGCCGTCGCCGAGCCTGCCGTTCACGCCGTTGATCATCACGACATTGCCGCTCAGCCGCATCTCGGCTTGACCGGTGAGCTGGGACTTCAGCACGCTGGGCATGTCGACGGCGAAATCCACCTGAAACGTCGGCCGTTCGGCCGGCGAGGCCGCCTTGATGTCGAACTTGGTCGGATGCTCGCCGACGCGCGCGGTGCCGGTGATATTGACCTTGCGGTCGCGGTCCATGACCGCGTCGGCATTGATGGCGCTGATGCGGCTCTCGACACGGTCGCGCAGGCGCGAGAATGCGACTTCGCCGTCGGTGATCTTGATGCGCTCGATGGTGGCGCCGTTGCTGTCGAGCGCGAGCGGCTTCGAAGGCCCGGCTGCATTCGGCAGGCGTTCGCGGAGCAGCGGCTGGTGGAGCACGGGATGGGTGACGACGAGCTCGCCGATCTCAGGCTTGCCCGACCACACGCTGGCGAGCGACATGTCGGCCTGCACGCGGTCGATCGTGAGGCGCGTGATGCCGCTGCGGTCCTTGGGGTCGGCCAGCGTGAGGTCGTTCAGCGTGACGTTCAGCGTCGGCCACAGGCTGATCTTGGTGGTGCCGTCGATCGACAGGCGATAGCCGGTCGCACTCTCGAGGCGCGCGGCGATCGTCGAGGTCAGGAAGCCCGAGGGGATCCCGACCACGAGCAGAAGTGCGATCACGACGATGACGGCGGCCAAAGCCCCGCCGACGAATTTCAATGCTCTCATGTCGACTTTCCAGCGACGGACAATCCGCGTCGAACCGGCAGATCACCCGTCCTTTGCGCCCGGAGTTTATCCCCGGACGGGAAGCGGCTCCAAGCGCGTAAAAATAGTCGGGGGGTGCTGCAAAGTTATGTGACTTATGACACACTTCTCCGGCGCGGTATTACGCGATCATGAAGTCGATGGTTTCGAGCGATTTGCCACGAACGATGACCGGGACGTTCACAAGGACATTGACATGAGCAAGCAGGCCGAATTTGCGGTCATCCTCAAGATGAACCCGATGTTCGCCGATCTCGGCGCGGACGAGCTCCAGCGGCTGTCCAATCTCTGCCACACCCAGCATTTGGCTGGCGGCGAGGTGTTGTTCCAGAAGGGCGATCCCGGGAACGCGCTGTTCGGCGTGCGCCGCGGCCAGGTCCGCATCGAGACCGGCGCCTCCGACGGAAGCCGGCTGACGCTGAACTTCATGGGGCCGGGCGATCTGTTCGGCGAGGTCGCGGTGCTGGACGGCCAGAACCGCACGGCGGATGCGACCGCGGGCGAGGCCAGCGAATTGTTCGTGCTGCGGCGCGAAGACTTCCTCGGCTTCCTCGAGCGGGAGCCCAAGGTTGCGATCAAGATCATCGCGCTTCTGTGCCAGCGCATCCGCTGGCAGAGCGAGCGCATGGAAGAATCCATGCTGCAGCCGCTGCCGGTGCGGCTGGCGCGGCGGCTCTGCGCGCTCGCCGCCGATTTCGGCTCCGAGGTCCACATCTCGCAGGAGCAGCTCGGCGTCTTCGTCGGCGCCGCCCGCGAAAGCGTCAACCGCCAGCTCCAGGCTTGGCGCAAGGACGCGATCCTCGATCTCCAGCGCGGCCGGATCCTGCTGCGGAACATGACCAAGCTGACCGCGATCGCGCGGAATGACTAGGGTCAAACGATCGGGAGCCTGCGTCGGCGGACACGATCACGGTCGATGGTGATGATGCTCCCTTGAATCTCGCTCTCGGGGAGAGCGGATAGGACTTCTGCCAGCCGGTTCCGCACGCTCGTCTCGGTCCAGTCGCCGCCCCGGAAGAGAACGAGGCTTGGGCTGTCGCCGCCTGCTGTTGCAATCAGACGAGGATAGTCGAGATCCGCCGTAACGATTGTGCGCGCCTCTTGCTTGGCCCGATCGATGATCTCAACATCGCTCGCAGCATGAAGTCCTATCGCGGAGGCGTGGACGGCGTCATGTCCCATCTCTGTCAACCAGCGCGACAGTACTGGCGAGAGGGCATGTCGACGAGGAATTTCACTTGGCTGAAGCGGTTGGGCGAAGCTCGACGGCCTCGTCTTCTGCGAGGAAGGCCGCGTAGCGCAATGCTTCGTCAATGTCTTCGCGCTCAAGATAGGGGTAGTCGTTCAAAACGGTCTCACGCGTCTCGCCGGCGGCAAGCAGGCCGAGCAGCCTTGCGACCGGAAATCGCAGCCCGCGGATAAAGGGCTTCCCGGTGCAGACGGCAGGATCGATCGTGATGCGTGTAAACGTCATAGGCGCAACATAGCGTCAGCGCTCGCCTTTCGCCAGTGCACGACCGCAGCCTTTCGAACCCTATTCCGCCGCAGGGTGCACGAGGCTCTTCGGCGCTGGCCCCGCTTGCGTGGGCGCCGCTTCGTGATGACCGTCCGTCTCCGCATCCTCGCTGTGCACGATCAGCCGCTTGGCGAAGCGCCAGATCAGGGCGCCGAAATCGTCCATCACCATGAACATCGCGGGCACGAACACCAGCGACAGGAGGGTCGAGAAGATCAGGCCGCCGATCACCGCGAGCGCCATCGGCGAGCGGAACTCGCCGCCGGCGCCGACGGCGAGCGCGCTCGGCATCATGCCCGCGGCCATCGCGATCGTGGTCATCACGATCGGGCGGGCGCGCTTCATGCCGGCGTCGATCATGGCCTCTTCGCGCGGCTTGCCGGCGTGGATCGATTCGATGGCGAATTCGACCAGCATGATCGCGTTCTTGGTGACGATGCCCATCAGCATCAGGATGCCGATCCACACCGGCGTGGTGAGCTGCTTGCCGGTGACGAGCAGGGCCGCGATCGCGCCGCCGATCGAGAGCGGCAGCGAGAACAGGATGGTGATCGGCTGCAGGAAGGTGCCGAACAGCAGCACCAGCACCGCGTACACCATCATCAGCCCCGCCGTGATGGCGGTCGCAAAACCTTCCGACAATTCGTTCAGGCTCTCGGCATCGCCCGAGGGCGAGACCTTCACGCCCTTCGGCAGGGTCTTCATGACCGGCAGGTCGTAGATCTTCTTGGTGGCGTCGCCGAGCGCGGCGGAGCCGACGAGGTCGGCGGCAACGGTCGCCTGCCGTTCACGATCGTAGCGGCCGATGCTGGTCGGACCCTGGTCGAGCTTGACGTCCGCGATGACCGAGAGCGGCACGCCCCCCTTCTCGCCGTGCTCGCCGAGCGGCACGCGGAGCTGCTCCAGCGTCTTCAGATTGCCGCGGGCGGCATCCTCGAGCTGCACGCGGATCGGCACCAGGCGGTCGCCGACGTCGAACTTTGCGAGCGCCGGTCCGACGTCGCCGATGGTGGCGACGCGGATGGTCTGCGACAGGCTTTCGGTGGAGACGCCGAGCCGTGCGGCGAGATCCGCGCGCGGCTCGATGCGCAGCTCGGGGCGCTCCAGCGAGGTTTCCGAGATGACGTTGGAGATGGTGGGAATGCGCTTCATCTGCGTCGCAAGCTCGCTCGCGACGTTGTTGACGATGTTGGGGTCGACGCCGGTCACCACCAGCGAGATCGCGCGCAGGCCGTTCTCGTCCAGGAACCAGAAGCGGATATCGGGAACGTTCTCCAGCTCCTGGCTGATCGAGAATTCGAGCTCGCGCTGGGTGATGTCGCGGCTGTCCTTGGGCGTGTAGTTGATGATCAGGGCGGCGCGCCGCACTTCCTGGGTGCCCGGCGGGACGCGCCCGCCGTCGACGAAGATGCTCTTGACCTCGGGCCGCTTGCGCAGGCGCGCGACGATGTCCTCGGTGACCTTCTCGGTGTAGGCGAGCTGGGTGCCCGGCGGCAGCTCGAGCGCAAGCAGGGATCGCGCGCTGTCCTGGGCCGGCAGGAAGCCCTGCGGCAGCAGCGTGATGCTCCAGATCGAGGCCGCGAAGATGCCGAGGCCGATCAGCACGGTGATGAAATAATGCCGCACCGACCAGGCCACGATCCGATGATAGGACCGCAGGATGCGGCCGGGCGGCGGCTCCTCATGCGTACTGTGCTTGAGGAAATAGGCGGCCAGCACCGGCGTGACGAAGCGCGCGGCGAGCAGCGAGAAGAACACCTGCACCGAGACGGTGATGCCGAACTGCTTGAAGAACTGTCCGGCAATGCCCGACATGAAGCTCGCGGGCGCGAAGATCGCGATGATGGTCAGCGAGATCGCGATGACCGCGAGGCCGATCTCGTCGGCGGCCTCGAGCGCAGCCCGGTAGGGCGACTTGCCCATGTTCATGTGCCGGACGATGTTCTCGATCTCGACGATGGCGTCGTCGACGAGAATGCCCGTCGAGAGCGTGATGGCGAGGAAGCTGACGAGGTTCAGCGAGAAGCCGAGCAGGTCCATCGCCCAGAACGCCGGGAAGATCGACAGCGGCAGCGAGATCGCGGCGATGATGGTGGCGCGCAGGTCGCGCAGGAACAGCAGCACGATGATGACGGCGAGAATCGCGCCTTCGAACAAGGTCGAGATCGCCGCGTGGTAATTGCCCTTGGTGTATTCCACCGAGGTGTCGATCAGCTTCAGGTCGACCTCGGGATAGGCGGCTTTCAGCGCGTCGATGCGCTTCTGCACGGCCTCGGCCACCTTCACGTCGCTGGCGCCCTTGGAGCGCTTGATGCCGAGCGCGACCACCGGCTCGCCGTTGAAGCGGGCGAAGGTGCGGCGGTCGGCGATGGTGTCGGTGACGGTGCCGAGATCGTCGAGCCGGACCTCGCCGCCGCCGAACAGCGGGATCATGGTGCCGGCGAGATCGCCCAGCGTCTTGGCGCCGGCGAGCGTGCGGATCGCCTGGTCGTTCTTGCCGATCTCGGCGCGGCCGCCGGCGACGTCGACATTGGTGCCGCGCAGGCTCTGGCTGACATTGACGGCGGTTAGGCCCATCGCCTGCAGGCGATCGGGATCGAGCGAGACCAGGATCTCGCGCTCGACGCCGCCGATGCGCTCGACCTGGGCGACGCCGCGCACGCCCTGCAGCGCGCGCTTGACCACGTCGTCGACGAAATAGGAGAGCTGCTCCGGCGTCTTGCCGGGCGAGATCGCGGCATAGGTCACGATCGGCAGGCCGATGACGTCGACGCGCTGGATCAGCGGCTCGGTGACGTTCTGCGGCAGGTTGGAGCGCACGCGCGTCACCGCGTCCTTGACGTCGTTGAGCGCCCGGTCGGTGTTGGTCTCGAGCGCGAACTGGATCGTGGTGACCGACAGGCCGTCGGTGATCGAAGAGGTGATGTGCCTGACGCCCTCGACGCCGGAGACCGCGTCTTCAACCGTCTTGGTGACCTGGGATTCGAGCTCGGCCGGCGCTGCGCCGAACTGCGACACCGCGACCGAGATCACGGGAATGTCGGCCGAGGGCAGCCGTGTGATCGCGAGCTTGGTGAAGGACACCCAGCCCAGCACCAGCAGGATGATCGAGAAGACGACCGACGGCAGCGGATGACGGATCGACCATGCCGAGATATTGAGAGCCATCAGCGTACCCGCGTGCGATCGAGTTCATCGGCGAACATGGTCTTGATCTGGTCGCCGTCATGGAGCGAAGAGCCGGCGTCGGCCACGACGATTTCGCCGACCTCGAGCCCTTCCAGGATTTCCGTCGCGCTGTCGGAGGACAATCCGACCCGCACCTTGCGTGTCTCGACGATGTTGCCTTTGACGACCTGCACCGTGAGGTGATCGATGGCGGTCTTGGGGATCGAGACGCCGCAGCTTCGCTTGGCGTCGATCGAGGCGCGAGCGAACACGCCGACCTTGAGCGAGGGGTTGTTGGTGACGCTGATGCGGACCCGCCCGAGCTGCGTGGTGCGGTCGATCTCGGGGGCAACCAGCCGGACCCGCCCGATCAGATCGGGCGCATCGTCGCGGCTGATGCGCACGGTGGCGCCGGAGGTGAGCTTGGACATGTGCACCGCCGGGACCTGGGCATCGAGCTCGATCTCATTGTTGACGGCGATCCGGAACATCGGACCGGCCTGCGGCGAGGCCGGCGCGCCGACGATGGTGCGGACCTCGGTGACGAGGCCCGGCGCAGGGGCCTTCAGGGAGATCGGGCCTTGCGGGCCGGGCCGCTGCGGCTGGCCCGGAATCTGCGGCGGCGCAGTGAGGCGCGCCAGCTCCTGGTTGTCGGCGACGATCGTACCCTCGGTGACCAGAAGGTCGGTGACCCTGGAGCCTTCCTGGTCGGCCACGACCACCGCTTCGCGGCGCGGCACGAAGAAGCCGGTCACCCGCACCAGATCGGAGAAGCAGGCATTGGTCGACTTCGTCACGATGACGAGCGCCTCGCTTTGCGTCTCCTTCGGCTCCGGACGCTTGCGATGCTCGAACAGATAATAGCCGATGCCGAGTGCGACGACGAACACCACGGTTCCGGCCGGCTTGAGATATTCAGTCAAATTCATCGCCGGATCATCCTGACCTGGCTCACGGCCATCCGCGCGAGGCCCAAACGGAGCGTTTCCCTGAAATGAAGCGGCGTCCCGCAAGGCTGCGGGACGCGCTTTGGAAGCGAGACCTTACACCACATCACGACTTGTCACTGCAAAGGATTAGGTCGCGCTCACTTCGATGCGGTGGTCTTGTTTTCCATGTTGACGACCTGCACGCGGCGGTTGACCTCCGCCAGCGGCTGGTTCGCGTCCTTGAGCTTGCTCTTGCCGTAGCCGACGGTGACGAGATCGGTCGCGGAGATGCTGTACTTCTCGACCAGATAGCGCTTGATCGCATCCGCGCGACGCTCCGAGAGGTCCTGGTTGTAGGCTTCGCCGCCGGCGGCGTCGGTGTGGCCGGCGACCACGAAGGTCGAGCCCTTCAGGTCGGGACTGGTCAACGCGCGGCCGAGCGCCTGCACTGAGGGCATCGACTTGGCGCTGATATTGGCGGAGTTGTAGTCGAAGGTGATCTCGAGATCGATGTTCGGCTTGTCCTTGGCAACGGAGGCGATTTCCTCGCGCTCGGTCGACGACAGCGAGCGCGTCGAGCGGCCGCGCACCGATTGCAGCAGCTTGGTCTCCGCGGCGTTCGGCGCGGATTCGGTCTGCGGACCGATCGAGAGGCCGCGGGTCAGGGGCTTCTTCGGCGCCGGCGCCAGCGCGCGGACGATCTCGTCCTCGGTGACGTTCTTGCTGTTGCCGTCATCGCCCGCGTATGCGGTCGAGGTCGGCAGCGACAGCGCGACGCCGACGGTGATGATGGACAGAATCGCGGTAAGCCCTTTTGCAGCCGATCTCATAGCCAGTCCCTCCTGCGCAGCCAGCTCGCGTGCTCTAAGAATTCAAGCAACCGCCCCCGAAAAGGCTTGTTGCGGCATCCGCCCATTGGTCTTCCCAGGGCTGTTCAAGGTTCGAGCCTTGGACGGGCCCAACTCCAAAAAAATACTAGCGTACTCCGTAGCTTGCGAATTCCTGAACGATGTTCGGGTCCATCGCCTTGGCATTGGCGATGTCCAGCGCCCCTTCCTGGGCCGAGCCGTTTCGTTGCTTGGCAAGGCCCCGTCCATAGAGTGAGGAGGTCAGGCGCGGGTTGATCCTCAGGGCGGCGTCGAAATCGGCGATCGCATTCTTCACCGCGCCCGACTTGAGATTGACCAGGCCGCGGCTGTCCAGTGCATCGACGAAGTTCGGCCGCAGCCGCAGCGCCTCGTTGCAATCCTTCAGCGCACCCTGGAGGTCGCCGACCACGGTGCGGGTCCAGCAACGGTTGTTGAGGGCTTCGACGTCCTTCGAATTGATCCGGAGGGTGTCGTCGAAATCCTTGATGGCGAGGCTGTAGGCACCCTTGCTGGCATAGACCTGGCCGCGCCGGTACAGCGCGTTCACGTCGTCCGGGTTGGCGGCGATCTTGGCGGTCAGGCTCTTGATCGTGGGATCGTCGGCGAGGGCGGCAGCGCTCGGCCCGCCGTCCGTGCTCGGCGCGGGAGCGGGATCAACCGGCTTCGCCGGCGGTGGCGGCGGGGGCAGGGCGGCCTCGATCTGCGGCCTCGGCGTGGGAGCAGGCGCGGGCGCCGGCGCCGGTGCGGGCACCGCAACTGGAGCCGCAGGTGCCGGAGCCGCAGGAGCAGGGGCCGCAGCGCTGTCGGCCGGTTTCGGCGGCGGCGCGGGAGGGGCGGGCGGCGGGTTGTTGGCGACGACGGCCGGCGCGGCGGGAGGCGCGGGAGGCGCGGGCGGCGGCGTTGCCGGACGCGATCCGCCGGCGCCCGGAATGAACGAGAAATCTTCGGCCAATGACGAGGAAATCCACGGCACCTGCTCGCCGCGCGAGGCGCGGGTGACGCCCATCTTGGTGCGGTTCAGCGTCTCCTCGGCCATCAGGTCGGGGACGCGGATTTCCTTCAGCAGCTCCTGGACGAACAGGCTGCGGTCGCCGCCGGCGTCCGAGACCACCGAGGCCAGCGCCGCCGAGTACATCACCAGCGTGCCGTTCGGTGCGATCACCGGGGTCAGGCCGGCCGAGAAGCTGCGGAACCGGCGCTCGAACGGGTTGCGCCTGGATGCGTCGATCAGCGCGATCTTGACGCCGGCGCCGCGGGTGTTGAGCTCGCCGAGGACGGTCTCGAGGCTGAAGCCATCGCGGCGCACGTCGGACTCGGTCCAGATCTGCGCATCCACCGGCAGCAGGTAGCTCTGGCGCGCGGACTGGATGCCGAAACCCGAGAAGAACACCAGCGCCACCGAGCCCGGCTTGATCTTGCCGTAGAGCTTGTCGAAGGCGCGGCGCATGCCGTCGCCGGTCAGGTTCTCGCCGAGCTCGACCGAAAAGCCGTCGCGCTTGAGCTCGTCGGCGACGGCGCGCGCATCGTTGATCGGTTCCTTCAGCGGGGCATCCGCATCCGGATATTTGGCATTGCCGATGACAAGCGCGAAACGGTCACCGGCCGCAAGCGAGGGGGCAGTCGGGACGAGCGAGATGAGCAAGGACAGGAGAACAAAGAAGCGAATTTTCATAGTCAGCGCGGTCCAGCCAAAAAGGCGCCGTTCCAGCTTGCGCCGCAGCGACCTTAACTTACGCTTACCTCATTATCAAACCGGGGACGGGGGGCGTCAACCACTTGGAGATTCGACCTTAATCCGATGATCGACCGCAACGGACCGGCGTGCCGCGAGCGAAAATAGACGGGTTGTCATGACAGTCCTCGGTACCTCGATGCGATCGGCGGACGTTAAGGCAACCATGGCGATGAAGACGTGATTGATCTCACATTGCAGCCCCGCCTTCGCGGCAACGCCCCCCGTTTGACCTTTCCTGCCGGCGATGGCTTGGTGGGCGCGATCGTTCCAGAAGATCCAACACGAAAAAAAGCAAGACCCATGGGAAACGTCTACGAGATCTACGCCCTGCGCTATGCGACGATGTCGCCGCGCACGCCCCACATGAACTTCCTCGTGCCCGACCCGCATGACAGCGCGGCGCAGGACCTCGATTATTTCGTCTGGCTGATTCGGGGCCACGGCCGCGACATTCTGGTCGACACCGGCTTCAACGCCGAGGAGGCGAGCGCGCGGGCGCGCAAGCTCACGCTCAATCCGGTCGATGCGCTGGAGCGTTTCGGCGTCGCGGCGTCAGCCGTTCGTGACGTCATCGTGACGCATCTGCACTACGACCACGCCGGCAATCTCGACCGCTTTCCCAATGCACGCTTTCATCTCCAGGAGCGCGAGATGGCCTACGCGATCGGGCGCTGCATGTGCAACGGCCTGCTGCGCCACCCGTTCTCGGTCGAGCATGTCACGCAGATGGTGCGCCACGTCTACGGCGAGCGCGTCACCTTCTATTCCGGCGATGGCGAGGTCGCTCCCGGCGTGACCGTGCACCGCGTCGGCGGCCATTCCGACGGCTTGCAGGTGGTGAAGGTCGAAACCGCGCGCGGCCCCGTGGTGCTGGCCTCCGATGCCGCGCACTACTACGCCAATCTGCAGCGCAGGAGCCCGTTCCCGATCGTCTACAATGTCGGCGACATGGCGCAAGGCTGGGAAACGATCGAGCGCCTCGCCGGCCATCCCGATCGCTACATTCCCGGCCATGATCCGATCGTCACGGAGATCTATCCGCGCGCCAGCGATGAGGTCGACGCCTGGGCGCTGCACCTGCCGCCGACGCGATCGTTTGCGACGTGACGCCGAAGACAAAGCGGGCTCGATTCATCCCCGTCACCCTGAGGTGCTTGCCCTGCGCCGCAGGGCAAGCCTCGAAGGGCGACGGCCCGGCTGCATCGAGGCCGCTCATCCTTCGAGGCTCCCCGCGCGATGCTTCGCATCGTGCGCCTCGCACCTCAGGATGACGGGAGCGGCACCAAGCGCGGGCGATTAAACTAATACGCCTGCTTGGCGTCGGCCTCTTCGCTGGTCTGGATCAGACCGAGACTCTGCTCGATCTTGCCGAGCAGCACGGAGAGCTGCTTGCGCTCCTGCGCGGAGAGGCAGGCGAGGATCTCGTCCTCTCGCCGGCCCTTGCGAAACCCATCTACGCGCCGAGACGGGAGGCGGGCGCGATGTCAACGAGCACCGGCAGGATCCCCGCAAGCAACGATATCGTGGGGAGATTTTCGAGCCGCTGGCTCCGGCGGAGAGAATATCGCCAGGTATCCTCCGTCCCCTGCGAGCTTATATGTGGCGATCTCGCGATAGTCGACGGCGGTCAACTCGCAGCGCAAGAGATCAATTGGCGTGCCATGCTTCGACGTCGGAAGCTCAAGATCGACAATTCCGACCCGCGCACCTTGCTTCAAGGCGGGCGCAAGATTGTAGAGGAAGGCATACGGTTGGGCTATCTCGTGATACATATGCACAAGGATTGCGGCGTCCAGCGAGGAAGCGGGCAGACGCGGGTCGTGTGGTTCGCCGAGCGCGAATTGCACGTTCGTCAACTTCAGAAGTTTTGTTCGCCTGGCGAGTTCGACGAGGTAATCCCGCATGACGTCCTGGGCAACGACAGATCCGGCGGATCCGACGAGGTGCGAGAGCCTGATCGTGTGGTAGCCATCGCCTGCTCCAATGTCGCCGACTGTCATCCCTGGTTTCAGTTCAAGAGCGCGTGCGATTTGACCGGCCTCATTGAGGGCGTCGCGGTGCTCTTCGGCGGAGCGGCGTGGGCTGACGATCCGTGCGACAGGACGCTGCGGTGAGGGAAACTCGTTCGCAGCGACTCCAGGGGGAGCCAGATAACCTATGTCAGCGGCGTATGCGCGAGTTGCGGCAAACACCAAAAGTAGCATCGCTATATACGTCGCTGCCGTCACGGTCCTACCAAGCTTTCTCAACCGGCCCCCCAACGCCGACGTCCGCGCCACTATGAGTCTCTAATACGCCTGCTTGGCGTCGGCCTCTTCGCTGGTCTGGATCAGATCGAGGCTCTGCTCGATCTTGCCGAGCAGGGCCGAGAGCTGCTTGCGCTCCTGCGCGGAGAGGCAGGCGAGGATCTCGTCCTCTCGCCGCAGCAATTGCGGGAACAGCTCTTCATAGAGCGCGCGGCCCTTTTTCGTCAGCTGCAGCCGGAATTCGCGGCGGTCGGCTTCGTTCTCGACCCGCTCGATCAGGCCCTCGTTGAGCAGCATCGTCACCGCGCGGCTGATGGTGGATTTATGCGTGCGGGTGCACTGCGCGATATACTGCGCGCTGCAGGCATCAACGCGGAAGCCGAGCGTGGCGATGACGCGCCAGGCCGGAATGTCGAGGCCGTGGCGCTCCTGATATTCGACCGACAGCGCGGAACTGACTTCAGCTGCGAGCCGGTTGAGGCGGAACGGCACGAACTTGAACAGATCGAGACGCGGCTTGGGCCGCGCTGAAGCCTCGTCGGCCGCGCGCGCTTTGAGCGCGATGTCGCTGGATGTTCTCGCCAAGGAGAGCGCTCCGAATTCCAGTTGACGGCCGGCCGGCTCCGGTCCAAAATAGTTGCACGTGAGACTATCTAGCAGATCAGTCCTGTCCTGACCAGAGCCGAGGTTCGTGTATGGCGCCGGCCAATACCCCTCACGCCAAGACCAAGTTCGGCTACCGCCGTCACCCCGATCAGGACCGCCCCGGATCGAGCCCCGCGGAGCATCCGGTCGTGATCGTCGGTGCGGGCCCGGTCGGGTTATCGCTGGCGATCGATCTGGCCCAGCGCGGTCAGCGTGTCGTGCTGCTGGATGATGCCGACCGCATCGGCGAGGGCTCGCGCGCGATCTGCTTCTCGAAACGCTCGCTGGAATATTGGGACCGGCTCGGCGTCGGCGACCGCATGGTCGACAAGGGCGTGGTGTGGAGCGTCGGGCGGATCTTTCATGGCGAGTCGCAACTTTACCAGTTCAATCTCCTGCCGGAAGACGGCCACAAGCGGCCGGCCTTCATCAACCTCCAGCAATATTACGCCGAGGCCTATCTGGTCGATCGCATCAACGAGCTGCCCGCGATCGACCTGCGCTGGCGCAACAAGGTGACGGCGCTCGAGCAGCGTAACGATGCGGCCCTGCTGACGATCGAAACGCCGGAGGGCGCCTATCGCCTGAATGCGCAATATGTCATCGCCTGCGACGGTGCGCGCTCCTCGCTGCGGCAGATGGTCGGTGCGGAATTCGCCGGCCAGGTGTTCGAGGATCAGTTCCTGATCGCGGACGTCAAGATGACCGCGGAATTTCCGACCGAGCGCTGGTTCTGGTTCGATCCGCCGTTCCATGCCGGGCGTTCGGCGCTCTTGCACCGTCAGCCCGACGACGTCTGGCGCATCGACCTCCAGCTCAATCGCTACGCCGATCCAGTCGTCGAGAAGATGCCGGAAAACGTGCGGCCGCGGATCGCGCGCATGCTCGGCCACGACAAGTTCGAGTTCGAGTGGATCTCGCTCTACAAATTCCAGTGCCGGCGGATGGACCGCTTCATCCATGGCCGCGTGATCTTCGCCGGCGATTCCGCGCATCAGGTCTCGCCCTTCGGGGCGCGTGGCGCGAATTCGGGACTCGAAGACGCGGAGAACCTGTCCTGGAAGCTCGACCGCGTGCTGCGCGGCAAATCGCCTGCGAGCCTGCTGGAGAGCTACCATCTCGAGCGCAGCATGGCGGCCGACGAGAACATCCGCGAATCCACCCGCTCGACCGACTTCATGGCGCCGAACTCGCATCAGGAGGCGCGGCTGCGCAAGGCGGTGCTGTCGCTGGCCAAGGAGACCGAGTTCGGCAAGCGCATGGTCAATGGCGGCCGGCTCTCGGTGCCGTGCAGCTACGATTCGCCGCTGTCGTCGCCCGATGCCGATGCCTGGGCCGGTGGGCCTCGTCCGGGCTGTTCCATGCTCGATGCGCCCGTTGCCGGGCGGGGCTATCTGACGGATGCCTTCCGCCAGGGCGGAACGGATTTCACCTTGCTGTCGTTCAGCAACGGCGTGGCGCTCGACGCGCCCGTCGGCGTCAAGACTATCCGCATCGGCGGCGAGGAAGGACTGGGCGATCGCTCCGGCCTCGTCGCCAAACGCTACGACGCGGGGCCGGGCGCAGCCTATCTGCTCAGGCCCGATGGCTACGTTGCGGCGCGCTTCCGCCATCCGACGCGCGAGGCAATCGCGGCGGCATTGTCCAGGGCCGAAGGGCTGAATTGAGGTTCCGCATGCCGCTCTCCACCAGCTCGAACTTCGCACGTCCCGACGATGCGTTCCGCGCCATCGTCGAGGCGCATCGCGGACTGACCGAGGAGCAGAGCGCCGATTTCGACGCGGCGCTGGTGCTGATCCTCGCCAACCATATCGGCGACATCGACGTGCTACGCGAGGCGATCGGACTCGCCAAGCGCCGCATGATCGACGGTCAGCAGCAACAACAGCAACAACAATAACCTGGTAAGGACGAATTGATGGCGAAGAACTTCGCATCCACCGGTGATCTCTCCGAGAAAAAGATCACCTTCTCCGAGATCGGCACCGATCTCTATGCCTTCACCGCCGAGGGCGATCCCAACACGGCCGTGATTGTCGGCGACGATGGCTGCCTCGTGTTCGACGCGCAGGCTACGCCGGCCATGGCCAACAAGGTGATCGAGCGCGTGCGCGCTGTTACCGACAAGCCGATCAAATATGTCGTGCTGTCGCACTATCACGCCGTGCGCGTGTTAGGGGCCTCCGCCTATCACGCGCAGGGCATCGTCGCCTCGCAGGAGACCTATCGGCTGATCGAGGAGCGCGGCCAACAGGATTGGGATTCCGAGTACGGCCGCTTCCCGCGCCTGTTCCAGGATGCCGCCAGCATCCCCGGCCTGACCTGGCCGACGCTGACCTTCGAAGGCGAGATGTCGATCTACCTCGGCAAGCGCGAGGTGCGCCTGATGCAGCTCGGCGCCGGCCACACCTCCGGCGACATCGTCGCCTGGGTGCCGGATGCGGAAGTGATGTTCTCCGGCGACCTCATCGAATATCATTCGGCCTGCTATTGCGGCGATGCGCATTTGCGCGAATGGCCGATGACGCTGAACGAGATCCGCAACTTCAATCCGAAGGCGATCGCGCCGGGCCGCGGCGATGCGCTGAAGGGCACCGCCACCGTGCGCGAGGCTATCGCCATGACGCGCGACTTCGTCACCTCGCTCTATGGCGCCGCCGAGATCTCGGTCGCCAAGGGCCGCACGCTGAAGGAATCGATGGCGGCAACGCGCGAGGTAATGGATCCGAAATTTTCGAGCTTTGCCATTTACGAGCACTGCCTGCCGTTCAACGTGTCGCGCGCCTACGACGAAGCGTCCGGTATAGACGACCCCGTGATCTGGACCGACAAGCGCGATCAGGAAATGTGGGCAGCCTTGCAAGGAGGAGGATAGTCATGAACATCAATACCTCGCCTGACCAGATTATCCGCAGCTCGGCCCAGGTGACGCCGGGCTACATGTCCGGCTTCGGCAACTCTTTCGAGACCGAGGCGCTGCCGGGCGCGCTGCCGATCGGGCGCAACTCGCCGCAGCGCTGCGCCTACGGGCTCTATGCCGAGCAGCTCTCCGGCTCGCCTTTCACCGCGCCGCGCGGCAGCAATGAGCGCTCCTGGCTCTACCGCATCCGGCCCTCGGTAAAGCATTCCGGCCGGTTCGAGAAGGTCGATGCCGGCCTGTGGCGTTCGGCGCCGTGCCATGAATACGACCTGCCGATCGCGCAACTGCGCTGGGATCCGACGCCGCTGCCGAAGGGGGAGGTCACCTTCGTCCAGGGCGTGCAGACCATGACGACGGCGGGCGACGTCAACACGCAAGCGGGCATGGCCGCGCATGTCTATCTCATCACCAAGTCGATGGTGGACCAGCATTTCTACGATGCCGACGGCGAGCTGATGTTCGTGCTCCAGCAGGGCAATCTTCGCCTCGTCACCGAGTTCGGCCGCATCGATGCCGAGCCCGGCGAGATCGTGGTGATCCCGCGCGGCGTCAAGTTCCGCGTCGAGATTCCGAACGGCCCGGCGCGCGGCTATCTCTGCGAGAACTACGGCGGCGCCTTCACGCTGCCGGAGCGCGGGCCGATCGGTGCCAATTGCCTCGCCAATGCGCGCGACTTCCTGACGCCGGTGGCAAACTACGAGGACAAGGACACGCCGACCGAGCTCTACGTGAAATGGGGCGGCTCGCTGTTCAAGACGACCTTGCCGCATTCGCCGATCGACGTCGTGGCCTGGCACGGCAATTACGCGCCGTACAAATACGATCTGCGCACCTTCTCTCCCGTCGGCGCGATCGGCTTCGACCATCCCGATCCCTCGATCTTCACGGTGCTGACCTCGCCGTCGGAGACCGCGGGCACCGCGAATATCGACTTCGTGATCTTCCCCGAGCGCTGGATGGTCGCCGAAAACACCTTCCGGCCGCCCTGGTATCACATGAACATCATGAGCGAGTTCATGGGCCTGATTTACGGCGTCTACGACGCCAAGCCGCAGGGCTTCGTCCCCGGCGGCATCTCCTTGCACAATTGCATGCTGCCGCACGGCCCTGACCGCGACGCCTTCGAGCACGCCAGCAACGGCGAATTGAAGCCGGTGAAGCTGACCGGCACCATGGCCTTCATGTTCGAGACCCGCTACCCGCAGCGCGTCACCGCGCACGCGGCGAAGTCCTCCACGCTCCAGGACGATTACGCCGATTGCTGGAAGGGCCTGGAAAAGCGGTTCGATCCGAATAGGCCGTGAGGTCTCTTGCCCTCCCCTGGAGGGGGAGGGTCGCTCGCGTCAGCGAGCGGGGTGGGGTGACGGTCTCTCCGCAAGGAACACTGCCTGTGTTGAGACATCACCCCACCCCGTCTCATATTTCGCTGCGCTCAATATGAGCCGACCCTCCCCCTCCAGGGGAGGGTGACACCGTCACCGCTGCGCCACGGGAAACCAATGCCCCACCCCAACAACCCCAGCCTCCGCTCCTTCATCGACGTCGACCCGGCCTCGGACTTCCCGATCCAGAACCTGCCTTACGGCGTGTTCTCGGCGAATGGATTGGCGCCACGCGTCGGTGTCGCCATTGGCGACTACATTCTCGATCTCTGGGAGCTCGAGCAGGATGGCCGCCTGGATGTTGGACAGCCGGGAATCTTCGCGGCGGGCTCTCTCAATTCGTTTATGTGGTTGGGGCCGAAAGTGTGGTCGGATACTCGGGCAAGAATAAGCGAATTACTGCGTCACGATCATCCGGAGCTGCGCGACAATGAAGAGTTGCGCAAGCTTGCCTTGGTCCCCATGTCGCGCGCCAAGCTGCATCTGCCCTTCGCCGTCTCCGGCTACACCGATTTCTATTCATCGAAGGAGCACGCCACCAATGTCGGCGTGATGTTCCGCGGCAAGGACAACGCGCTGCAGCCGAACTGGTTGCACATGCCGATCGCCTATAACGGCCGTGCCTCGACCGTCGTGGTCTCCGGCACCAAGGTGAAGCGGCCGCGCGGGCAGCTGAAGCCGCCGAATGTCGACGTGCCGAGCTTTGCGCCGTGCAAGCGGCTCGATTTCGAGCTGGAGATGGGCATCGTGATCGGCCAGCCCTCAGCCATGGGCGGCATGCTCACCGAGAGCCAGGCCGAGGAGATGATCTTCGGCTTCGTGCTGCTCAACGATTGGAGCGCGCGCGATATCCAGCAATGGGAATATGTGCCGCTCGGCCCGTTCCTGGCAAAAGCGTTCGCGACATCGATCAGTCCCTGGGTGGTGACGCGCGAGGCGCTGGAGCCGTTCCGCCTGAACGGGCCGGAGCAGCAGCCGGTCCCGCTCGATTACCTCAAGCAGACCAAGCCGCAGAACTACGATGTCGAGCTCGACGTGTCGTTGCGCGCCGCCGGCGCCAATGCGCCCGCCAGTATCAGCCGCACCAATTTCAAGTACATGTACTGGTCCTCGGTGCAGCAATTGATGCACCACGCGTCAAGCGGCTGCGCCATGAATGTCGGTGATCTCCTTGGCAGCGGCACCATCTCCGGCCCGGAGAAGAACCAACGCGGCAGCCTGCTCGAGATCAGCTGGAACGGCACCGAGCCGGTCGAGCTGCCCGGCGGCGCTAGGCGCTCGTTCCTGGAAGACGGCGACAGCCTCGTCATGCGTGGCTGGTGCCAGGGCAAGGGCTATCGCGTCGGCTTCGGCGAGGTCGAGGGGACGATCTTGGCAGCGGAGTGAGTTACTGTCATTCCGGGGCGATGCGAAGCATCGAACCCGGAATCTCGAGGTTCCGGGTCTGGTCCTTCGGTCCATCCCGGAACGACGGAAGAGCTTAGCGTTTCTCCAGCGGCACGTCGCGCACCCGCGCACAATGCGCCGCGACGTCCTCGACACTGTACTTCAAATGCACCCGCTTGTCGGACGGCGCCTGCCTGGCGATGCACACGCCCGGCCGCCATTCCTGCGCCGGCCTGATCGGGCGCGGGGCGAAGCCGCCGCCGCAATTCGGGCAGACGTTGAACAGCTTGGTCTCGACGCAGTCCGCACAGAACGTGCATTCATAGGAGCAGATCCGCGCATTGGTTGCGGTGGGCGGCAGATCGCAATCGCAATATTCGCAGTTCGGTCGCAGCTGGAGCGCCATGTTGAACCTCCACACATGGAGCTGCGATCATCGCAGATCGTGCGCCGCGCGCGAATGCCGTAGTTCCCTCGATTTCAGCCGGGCTTGATTTCCTTCAGCGGCAGCTTCGCGCTTTCCTTCAGCCGGTCGAGCACGATCGAGGAGCGCACATGCGCCACGCTCTGGTGCGGCATCAGCACGTCGTTGACGAGATTGGACAGGCCCTTGAGGTCGCGCAGCACGGCTTTGAGCACATAGTCGGCATCACCCGTCAGCGAATACGCCTCCTGGATCTCGTCGATCCGGTTCACCAGCGCACGAAATCGCTTGGAATTGTCCGGCGAGTGTGTCGCGAGCCCGACCTGGATGAAGGCGATCACGCCGAAGCCGAGCGCCTCGCTAGAGAGGTCAGCGTGGTAGCCCGATATCACCTTCTCCTCCTCCAGCCGCATCCGCCGCCGCGAGCATTGCGAGGCCGACAGGCCTGCCAAGTCGGCCAGTTCCTGGTTGGTGAGGCGACCGTCGTCCTGCAGCGCACCCAGGATCTTGAGGTCGAAAGCATCCACGGAGATCATGCGTGTTTTGTCCATTTGGTGCACGGATCGTGCATACGATAGCCAAATCGTGCCCCGTTTGCACGCTCCTTGCGCGCCCCATGAAGGATAGTTCCTGCCAGCAGCCATTTGGGAGAGCAGCATGGGTCCGTTTCCGCACGATGCACCGCCGGCCACGATCAGTGCCGACAATCCGATGGGCACCGACGGCTTCGAGTTCGTCGAATATGCGCACCCCCATCCGGAAGCGCTGCACGCTCTGTTCAAGCTGATGGGCTATGCGCCCGTCGCGCGCCACAAGACCAAGAAGATCACGGTCTATCGTCAAGGCGACATCAACTATCTCGTCAACGAGGAGCCCGGCACCCACGGCACCGAGTTCGTCGCCGCGCACGGACCCTGCGCGCCGTCGATGGCGTTTCGCGTCGTCGACGCCAAGGCGGCGTACGATCGTGCGATCGCGCTCGGCGCCGAGCCGGCCGATGTGTCATCGACGCAGAAGACGCTTGACGTGCCCGCGATCAAGGGCATCGGCGGCAGCCTGCTTTATCTGGTCGATCGCTACGGTGCCAAGGGCTCGGCCTATGATGCCGAGTTCGAATGGCTGGGCGCGCGCGATCCCAAGCCGGTCGGCGCCGGCCTGTTCTATCTCGACCATCTCACCCACAACGTCCATCGCGGCCGCATGAATGTCTGGGCCGGCTTCTATGAGAAGTTGTTCAACTTCCGCCAGATCCGCTTCTTCGACATCGAGGGCCGCGCCTCCGGCCTGTTCTCGCGCGCGCTGACCAGCCCGGACGGCAAGATCCGCATTCCGATCAACGAGGACGCCGGCGATTCCGGCCAGATCGAGGAATATTTGCAGACCTATCGCGGCGAAGGCATCCAGCACATCGCCTGCGGCTGCCGCGACATCTACCGCACCATCGAAGGCCTGCGCGAGGCTGGCCTGCCGTTCATGCCCTCGCCGCCCGACACCTATTTCGAGAAGATCGACGCGCGCCTGCCCAAGCACGGCGAAGACGTCGCCCGGCTCAAGAAGAACGGCATCCTGATCGACGGCGAGGGCGTGGTCGATGGCGGCCAGACCAAGGTGCTGCTGCAGATCTTCTCGGCCAACGCGATCGGACCGATCTTCTTCGAGTTCATCCAGCGCAAGGGCGACGATGGATTCGGCGAGGGCAATTTCAAGGCCCTATTCGAATCGATCGAGGAGGATCAGATCCGGCGCGGGGTGTTGAAGGTCGGGAACGCGGCGTAGGCACGCTCGTGTCCCGGACGCGCTGCAGCGTGCAACGCTGCTGCGCAGAAGCCGGGACCCACTCTTTTGCGGGCATAGGCCCCGGCTCAGCAGCGCATTACTTCGTGCTGCGCCGCGTCGGGGGCACGGAAGCTAGCCCGCTTTCCACGCCTTCATCACCGCCCCGATCTCCGCCGCCTCCGGCTCGCGCGCGGCCGACGGCGTGCGCGAGAATCGCGGCGCGGGTGCGGGCTGCTTCACGCCGTGACGCTCGATGAAGACATTGCGGGCGACCATGTGCGGATGCTGTGTCGCCTCCGACATGGTCAGCACCGGCGCGAAGCAGATGTCGGTGCCTTCCATGATCTTGCACCAGTCCTCGCGCGTCTTGCTCTTGAACACGGCCTTGAGCTTCTCCTTCAGCGCCGGCCAGGCCTTGCGATCCATCTGCGCGTCGAAATCGGCGTCCGTCAGGCCGGCGTGCTCGCGCAGCAGCGCGTAGAATTGCGGCTCGATCGAGCCGATCGAGACGAAATGCCCGCAGGCGCATTCATAGACGCCGTAGAAATGCGCGCCGCCGTCGAGGAAGTTCTGGTTGCGCTGCTCGGTCCAGCGTCCCATCGTGGTCATGTCGAAGAAGAACGACATCAGCGAGGCCGCGCCATCGCACATCGCGGCGTCCACCACCTGGCCCTTGCCTGACTTCTGCGCTTCCAGCAGCGCCGCGAGCACGCCGACGACGAGATAGAGGGCGCCGCCGCCGAAATCGCCGACGAGATTGAGCGGCGGCACCGGCGCTTCCTTCGTGCCGATCGCGGCGAGCGCGCCGGTGATGGAGATGTAGTTGATGTCGTGGCCGGCGGCGTTGGCGAGCGGGCCCTCCTGGCCCCAGCCGGTCATGCGGCCGTAGACCAGCTTCGGGTTGCGCGCGAGCACGACGTCCGGCCCGAGCCCGAGCCGCTCCATCACACCGGGACGAAAGCCTTCCACCAGCGCGTCGGCGCTGGCGAGCAGGTCGAGCACTTGTGCGATCGCCGCCTTGTCCTTGAGATCGAGCTCGATCACCTTGCGGCCGCGGCCCGCGACCGACTTCATGCTCTTCTTCGCGCCGACGCGGTCGAGCGTGACGACATCGGCGCCCATGTCGGCCAGCATCATGCAGGCGAACGGACCCGGTCCGATGCCGGCGAATTCGACGATGCGGAAGCCCGACAATGGGCCGGAAGTGCGGACGGAGGAGCCTTTTGGTTTTTCTTGGACGGGTTGATCGAGCACGTTGTTGTTTCCTCGGGTCGCAGGCGGATGCCGGTGATCCGGCAGGCGCCTCTGACGTTGCTCTTGGGGGCGAGTTAATCGGCTGATTAACTTTTCCCGCCTTCACGCCAGCGAGGCAAGCGGTTTTCATGCCGCATGGCCAAATAAAAGCGGCGCGCACCGAAGTGCGCGCCGCGGAAAATTTGCGTCGAGACGCTGGAGCGGTTTGTCAGCCCGCAGCAGCCAACGCGCGCTGCGCCATCACTTTGACGAGGTTGGCCCGGTACTCCGACGTGCCGTGGATATCGGACAGAAGTCCGCTCGCCGGAATGCTGACGCTGTCGATCGCCGAAGGCGACCAGCTCGCCTTCAGCGCGGCTTCGATGGCGCCAACCCGCATCACGCCGCTCTGCGACGCCCCGGTCGCGGCAACGCGGATCTCGCCGGACTTCGTCTGGGCAACGAACACGCCGGTGAGCGCAAAGCGCGAGGCGGGATGTGGGAATTTTGCGTAGCCCGCTTTCGCCGGAATCGGGAACGAGACGGCGGTGATGATCTCGCCGTCCTCGAGCGCCGTCGAGAACAGGCCCTTGAAGTAGTCGTCCGCGGCAATCGAGCGCTTGTTGGTCTTGATCGTCGCGCCCAGAGCCAGCGTCGCGGCCGGATAGTCCGCGGCGGGGTCGTTGTTGGCCAGCGAGCCGCCGATCGTGCCGCGGTAGCGCACGGCGGGATCGCCGATCAGCGAGGCCAGATAGGCGAGCGCAGGGATCGCCTTCTTCGCGGCGTCGCTGGTGGCGACATCGTAATGCGGCGTGGCGGCCTTGATGGTCAGCGTGTCGCCGGAGGCCTCGACTCCGATCATGTCCTTGATCTTGCCAAGGTCGATCACATCAGAGGGACCGGCGAGGCGCTGTTTCATCACCGGAAGCAGCGTCTGCCCGCCGGCGAGGAATTTCGCCTCGCTGCTCTTGGCAAACAGGCTGGCGGCTTCGTCGACCGAGGAAGCGCGATGATAGGTGGTCTGGTACATCTTCTGTCCTCCCTTAAGCCGCGTGGATCGTGCGCCACACCCGGTCAGGAGTTGCGGGCATTTCCAGGTTGTTCTTGCCGATCGCATCCGTGATCGCGTTGATCACGGCCGCCGATGCGCCGATCGCGCCGGCCTCACCGCAACCCTTGATGCCGAGCGGATTGCCCGGGCACAGCGTCGTGGTGTGGGACAGGTTGAACGACGGCACGTCGTCGGCGCGCGGCATGGCGTAGTCCATGAACGAGGCCGTGACCGGCTGACCGTTGGCATCGTACATCGCATGCTCTAGCAATGCCTGCCCGATGCCCTGCACGAGGCCGCCATGGACCTGGCCCTCGACGATCATCGGGTTGATCAGCCGGCCGAAATCGTCGGCCGCGACGAAGTTGACGAAGGAGGTCTTGCCGGTGCCGGGATCGACCTCGAGCTCGCAGATATAGGCGCCGGCCGGGAAGGTGAAGTTGGTCGGGTCGTAGAAGGCGCTCTCCTTCAGGCCCGGCTCCATCCCCTCAGGCAAATTGTGCGCAGTGTAGGCGGCGAGCGCGACCATCGGCAGGGCGATGGCCTTGTCGGTGCCGGTCACCTTGAACTCGCCGTTCTCGATGACGATGTCGGCTTCCGAGGCCTCCAGCGCATGCGCGGCGATCTTCTTGGCCTTGGACTCGACCTTCTCCATCGCCTTCAGGATCGCGGTGAGACCGACGGCCGCCGAGCGCGAGCCATAGGTGCCCATGCCGAACTGCACCTTGTCGGTGTCGCCATGGACGATCGAGACCTGGCTGATCGGAACGCCCAGACGCTCCGCGACCAGCTGGCAGAAGGTGGTCTCGTGCCCCTGGCCGTGGCTGTGCGACCCCGTGAGGATCTCGATGGTGCCGACCGGGTTGACCCGCACCTCGGCCGATTCCCACAGGCCCACGCCGGCACCCAGGCTGCCGACCGCCTTCGACGGCGCGATGCCGCAGGCCTCGATGTAGCAGGACACGCCGATGCCGCGCAGCTTGCCGTCGGCCTTCGCCTTGGCCTTGCGTGCGGGGAAGCCGGCATAGTCGATCGCCTTCATCGCGGCATCGAGCGAGGCGTTGAAGTCGCCGGTGTCGTAGGCCATGATCACGGGCGTCTGGTGCGGGAACTGGGTGATGAAGTTGGTCCGCCGCAACTGGGCCGGATCGACATTCAGCTGCCGCGCCGCCGTCTCCATCAGACGCTCGATCAGATAGCTCGCCTCGGGACGGCCCGCGCCGCGATAGGCGTCGACCGGCGTGGTGTTGGTGTAGACCCCGATCACCTCGGCATGGATCGCCGGGATGTTGTACTGGCCCGACAGCAGCGTCGCGTAGAGATAGGTCGGCACCGAGGACGAAAACAGCGACATGTAGGCGCCGAAATTGGCGTAGGTCTTCACCTTCAGGCCGATGATCTTGTTGTTGGCGTCGAACGCCATCTCGGCGTGGGTGATGTGGTCGCGGCCGTGCGCGTCGGTGAGGAAGGCCTCGGTGCGGTCGCCGGTCCACTTGACGGGACGGCCGACCTTCTTCGAGGCCCACAGCGCCACCATTTCCTCGGGATAGATGAAGATCTTGGAGCCGAAGCCGCCGCCGACGTCGGGCGCGATCACGCGCAGCTTGTGCTCGGGGGCGATGTTGTAGAACGCCGACAGCACGAGGCGGGCGACGTGCGGGTTCTGCGACGTCGTATAGAGAGTGAAGTGCTCTTCGGCGGTGTCGTAATCGGCGATCGCCGCGCGCGGCTCCATCGCATTCGGCGCGAGGCGGTTGTTGGTGACGTCGAGCTTCACCACATTGGCGGCTTTCGAGAAGGCGGCATTCACCGCGCCCTCGTCGCCGATCACCCAGTCATAGACCTGGTTGCCGGGCGCCTCGGGATGAAGTTGCGGCGCGCCGGGCTTGATGGCGGCGTGCATGTCGGCGACCGCGGGAAGCTCCTCGTAATCGACCACGACGGCTTCCGCCGCGTCGCGCGCGAGATTCTTGCTGTCGGCGATCACGACCGCGACCGCCTGTCCGACGAAGCGCACCGTCTCCGGCGCCATCGCCGGCCACGCGCCCATCTTCATCGGGCTGCCGTCCTTGGAGGTGATGGCCCAGCCGCAGATGAGATTACCGACCTTGTCGTCGACGATCTGCTGTCCCGTGAGCACTGCGACCACGCCCGGCATCTTCAGCGCCGCGGACGAATCGATCTTCTTCACCTTGGCGTGCGCGTGGGGGCTGCGGATGAAATAGGCATGGGTCATGCCCGTCAGTTTGATGTCGTCGACGTAACGGCCCTTGCCGGTAATGAAACGCTTGTCTTCCTTGCGCACCACGCGTGCGCCGATCCCTTCAACACCCATGTCTGGTCCTCCCGACCGGAAATTTCCTTGACCGCGCTGTCCATCGACAGCTGCGACGGTGGTTCTTGTTTCGAGGCGCGCCGCTTACTCGGCCGCCTGCGAGACCTTCATGCGGCCGGCTGCATCCAGCACGGCCTTGACGATGTTGTGGTAGCCAGTGCAGCGGCAGATGTTGCCTTCGAGCTCGTGGCGGACGGTGGCCTCGTCGAGCTGTCCGCCATAGCGCTGCACGATGTCGATCGCCGACATGATCATGCCCGGGGTGCAATAGCCGCACTGCAGGCCGTGATTGTCGCGGAAGGCGGCCTGCATCGGGTGCAACTCATCGCCCTTGGCGATGCCCTCGATGGTGGTGACGGTGGCGCCGTCGGCCTGGCCCGCCAACATGGTGCAGGATTTCACCGCGCGGCCGTCCATGTGCACGACGCAGGCGCCGCACTGGCTGGTGTCGCAGCCGACATGGGTTCCGGTCAGGTTGAGGTGATCGCGCAGCAGATGGACCAGCAGCGTGCGGTCCTCGACATCGACAGCAACGGCCTTGCCATTCACTGTCAGTTTGACTGTAGACACGTGTGTACCTCCCGAATGCTTGTAGTTATTCTAATTAGAGACAGCGCGAACGAAACTTTGCAACTGGGTTTTTGCTGACCGCGGTCATGGAAGGGTCATCGTGACGACGGTGTCGCAGATGTGCTAATCGGCCACGATGTCTCGTGCCGCCGCCGTCACGTGCCGCGGCGTTGCGGGAGACACGCGGAAAGTCGCCGCTGCATCTGCGATCGCGTGCCCGGCTGCCACCATGATAGGCGCGTGACCTGGTCGCGCGTGCCGTGGGCCGCTTGCCCCTGGATTTGGGTCCGGTCGTGCGTCCTTCCTCCCTCGGATGCCTTGCTCGTTGCGCGAATAGGAGCATGCGCCCCCGCCTTTGTAATCGCGATCTTGGTAGTAGGACGAGACGGCTTAAGCCATTGATTTTGCTTATGGCGATGCAGCGAAATCATGCCCGGGCGAGGCCGGCGGGCAAGCCGCGTCGGCCACAGGCGCCTAGTACTTCCTGGCGATTGAACGCGGACGCGCGTCCTCCTAGTGGAGCCGTACAAGCAACGGCAACAAGGGTGGAAGCGATGCAGATGAACGACAGTCAGCGGATCCCGGCGTCGAAGGCCAATGTGTGGGCTGCGCTCAACGATCCCGAAATTCTCAGGCGCTGCATTCCCGGCTGCCAATCGCTCGAGATGGCATCGCCGACCGAGATGACGGCGACGGTGGTGCTGAAGGTCGGTCCGGTGAAGGCGACGTTCAGCGGCAAGGTGACGCTGACCGATATCGATGCGCCCAACGGCTACCGCATCGTCGGCGAAGGCGCCGGCGGCGTCGCCGGCTTTGCCAAGGGCGGCGCGAAGGTCAGGCTGGAAGAAGAAGCGCCCGACGTCACCATCCTGCACTACGAGGCCGATGCGCAGATCGGCGGCAAGCTCGCACAGCTCGGCTCGCGATTGATCGACTCGACGTCGCGAAAGCTCGCCGCGAACTTCTTCGAAAGTTTTGCCGGCGTGGTAGCGCCATCATCATGATCGATGCGCACCATCGCTGCGCGCTACGCGATGCGCGCGAGCGGATTGCGGAGCGACATTGCTAAGCCGACGAAGTAGCAGGACGAGCCAAGGTCGCGCCACAAACTCCCCCGTCGTCCCGGACAAGCGCACCCTTAGGCGCGCGTAGATCCGGGACCCATAGCCACAGGCAGACGTGGTTACGGGGACTCGGAGTTATCAGCCTGCGCCAAACTGAGTCCAGCGCTCACTCTGGACAACGCTACGCGTTGCCAAGAGCTCGCTTGTCCGGGACGACGACCGAGAGTGAGGCGACGTCGTCGGTCCCGACACGCGCTTGGGTGCATTTCGATCTGCAAACCAAGGCAAAGACGCGAGGCGCGACAACGGGATGAGCGGCGAAAGCCGCCAATGATTTGCACTACTACCTTCCGCCTATACTAAGCGCGAAACGGCGATGCTGTAATTTCGAACGATGGCTCGCAGGCGAACTGCCCATCACGAGCGCAACGCGCGCAGACGCCCAACGAGGCGTGCACAACAACACCGCGGAGGGATACATGACCTTTGGAACGAAGGGCTTCTTGGCCGGCATCTCCATGATTGCGATGCTTGCCGCCGTTACACCGGGCGTTCGCGCCAACGACTCCCTGCTCAAGGCGCAATCCGATTCGAATCAATGGGCCGTTGCCGGCCACGACTACGGCAACACGCGCTTCAGTCCGCTCAAGCAGATCAACACCGAGAACGCCGGCAAGCTGACGCTCGCTTATTCCTTCTCGCTGGCGTCGCTGCGTTCGAACGAATCCTCGCCGATCGTCGTCGGCAACACGCTCTACGTTTCGAGCTCGTGGGGCCCGAAATACGTCTATGCGCTCGATGCAGCGACCGGCGCGCGGAAATGGACCTGGGAGCCCGACATTCCCGAGGACGTGCTGCAATACGCCTGCTGCGACGTGAACAGCCGCGGAGTCTCCTATGCTGACGGCAAGATCTTCGTCGGCCGCCTCGACGGCAAGCTGACCGCGCTCGATGCCGCGACCGGCAAGTCGCTGTGGACGGCGAAGGTGGTCGACTACAAGCAGGGCTCGGTCATCACCTCGCCGCCGCTCGTCGTGCGCGACAAGGTCATCACCGGCTTCGGCGGCGGCGAATACGGCGTGCGCGGCGCGCTGCTGGCCTTCGACATCAACACCGGCAAGCAGGTGTGGCAGACCTACACCGTTCCTTCGCCGGACGAGCCCGGCGGCGATTCCTGGAAGGGCGACTCCGCCCAGCATGGCGGCGGCGCGGCCTGGCTGGTCGGCTCCTACGATCCGAAGAGCGACACGGTCTATTGGGGCACCAGCAATCCAGCCCCGTGGAACACGGCGGTGCGTTCGACCGGGGACGGCAATTTCGGCAAGCTGACCAACCTCTACACGGCTTCGACGCTCGCGCTCGATCCCAACACCGGCAAGATCAAGTGGCACATCCAGACCACGCCGGCCGACGCCTGGGATTATGACGGCGTCAACGAAGCCGTGCTCGCGGATCTCAAGATCGGCGGCAGCACCGTTCCGGCCCTGATGAAGGCGGACCGCAACGGCTTCTTCTTCGTCGCCAATCGTGAGACCGGCAAGGTGTTGTCGGCGGAGAAATACGTGTTCTCCAACTGGGCCAAGAAGTGGGACGTCGCCACGATGCGCGCGGTCGAGGATCCCGACAAGCGTCCCGGGCCGAATCATCCGGCCAAGGACATCTGCCCGAACCTGATCGGCGGCAAGAACTGGCAGCCGATGTCGTTCAACCCGCAGACCGGCCTCGTCTATATCCCGTCCAACAACGTCTGCATGGACTGGTCGGTCAGCGATGTCGCCTACAAGCGCGGCGTGTTCTATCTCGGCGCCGAATTCCCGACCAAGGAAGGCCCCGGCGGCTTCCTCGGCGAGCTCGTGGCCTGGGATCCTGTCGCGCAGAAGAAGGTCTGGTCGATCAAGGAAGACCTGCCCTTCAACGGCGGCACGCTGACCACGGGCGGTGGCCTGGTGTTTGCCGGCAACATCCATGGCGACTTCCGTGCCATCGATGCGAAGTCCGGCAAGGTGCTGTGGAGCAAGAATCTCGGCTCCGGCATCGGCGCAGGTCCGGTGACCTATCAGGTCGACGGCAAGCAATATGTCGCGATCGTCGTCGGCCGCACCGCTGCGCTGCCTGCGTTCCTGGGCGAGGTAGGAAAGAAGATGACGGCCGCAGCCCCCGAGGGCGGTTCGCTCTTCGTGTTCTTCGTCCAGTGACAACTCGCGCGCGTATCCTCGAGGTGACGGGATACGCGCGCGCTTTCTCCAGACTTTAGCTGCGGCATCGAGTTGTGCCTGGTGCCGCCGCGCCTGGCTCAACAAGCTCCGGCGCAACTAGGCCAAGGGAAATGCCAGGCGAAACGCCAAGGAAAACGCAAAGGGAGACGAGGATGCGTCCGAATCATTCCGGCACCGGTGCGAGCCGACATCGCGCCATCGCAGGCCTGCTCGCGTGTGCCGCCGCGGCGCTGATCGTTCCGGCCTGGTCGCTGCAGGCCGAGGAAGCCCAGCCGTTCCGTCTCTGCGCCGATCCGACCAACCTGCCATTCTCGAGCGACAGTTCGTCGAAGCCCGGCTTCTATGTCGAGATCGGACAGGCCCTGGCGCAGGCGCTCGGCCGGCCGATCGCCTATGATTGGTACAAATCCTATTTCGGCAAGCGCACCGTGCGCGTCACGCTGCTCGGCAAGCAATGCGACGCCATGATCGGGCTGCCGCGGTCCGAGGATTTCATGGGCCCGGCCGTCATCTTCTCCGAGGCCTTTGCGAAGGAAGGCTATGCCCTCGTGGCTGCCAAGGGCGCGGCGGTCGGCGGCATCGACGGCCTCAAGGGCAAGCGTGTCGCCGTGCAGTTCGCCAGCACGCCGCAAAACCTGCTCGCGAGCCGCGACGACATCCAGAAGGTGACGGTGCTGTCGCCCGAGGAGGGCATGCAGGCGCTCGACCAGGGCAGGGCCGACGTCGCCTTCATCTGGGGACCGGTCGCCGGCTGGCTGAACAAGACCAGCTACGACGGCCGCTATCAGATCGAGCTCACCGAAGGCGAAGGCCTGTCATGGGATGCGGCCATCGGCTTTGCCAAGACCTCGACCGAGTTGCGCGATCGCGTCAATGCCGTGTTACCGCAGCTTCAGGGCACGATCGGCGAGCTCGCCGTGAAATACGGTTTGCCGAGCGGCGCGCCGGTCCGCTTCGGTGCGGTGCCGGCGGCGGTGACGACGGGCACGGGAAGCGGAGCCGGCGTCGCACAGGTCGCCAATGTCGTGGCGACCGAGACCAAGGGCGATGCGGTCGCGCCGGGCACCGAGGCCGTCGGCGCGGGCAAGGAGATCTTCAACGGAACCTGCGCGCACTGCCACGGTCCCGATGCGATCCAGAGCGAGCGGAAGATCGATCTGCGGTTGCTGCGTCACCGCTACGGCGACGAGATGCGCGAGAAGTACTGGACCACCGTGCACGAGGGGCGGCCGACCAAGGGCATGCCGGCCTGGAAGGAGGTCTATACCGATGACCAGTTCGACAGCATCTATTCCTTCCTGCTGACGGTCCAGACCGAATCGAACGACTGAACGGTCTTGACCGAAGCCGATCGGGAGGATGTGGTAGCGTCCATCCGGCACCATCCCGGTGCCGGGCGGATGCCGGATGGTTCCGCCTCTTTCGCTGCGGCGGCGGATGCCTATACGGTGCAGCATTCGGCGGTGCAGTCCTGTGAAGGCGCCATGACCAGCTTCCTGATCGTCGACGATCATCCGCTGTTTCGCGAGGCGCTCGGCAATGCGGTGCGGCTGGCCTTGCCGGAGGCGCGGATCTTCGAGGCGGTGTCAATCGAGGATGCCCTTCATATCCTGACGGCCGAGCAGGGCGAGGGCATCGACCTCGCGCTGCTCGACCTTTCGCTGCCCGATGCCACCGGATTCTCCGGCTTTCTGCGCTTGCGCGAGGCCTATCCGCGGCTGCCTGTCGCCATCGTGTCGAGCGAGGAGGATCAGCGCGTCGTCCGCGAGGCGCTGGAGCTGGGAGCCGCCGGCTATCTGCCAAAGTCGTTGTCGAAGCGCGAGCTGGCGCAATCGATCGAGGGCGTGCTGAATGGATCGGTGTCGGTGCCGAAGGATTTCGTCGCAACGCCGCAGCGGCGGCGGGCCGAGGCCAGCAAGGCGCTCGAGGTCAAGCTGCGCGAGCTCACGCCGCAGCAGCTTCGCGTGCTCGAGCTGCTGCGGCGCGGCTATCCGAACCGGCAGATCGGCCAGGAGCTCCAGCTCGCCGAATCCACGGTGAAGGCGCATATCACCGAAATTCTGCGCAAGCTCGGCCTGTTCAGCCGCAACAAGGCGATCATCGAGATCGGCAAGGTGGACCTGCCGGATCCCAAGGCCCGGCCTTATGCGCGGGCCGACCGCGGGCGGCCGCAATGACGCGCAATGTCCTGCTTGATCTGGATCAACCCGGTCTGGTCCGGCTGGGACATTCTCGTTTCGACGTCGAACCCGTCGATCATCTGGCCGATCAACCAGGAATGGCTCACGCGTGATGCGATTTCTGATCGTCGAAGACCATCCGTTGTTTCGCGAAGCTCTCGAGGGCGCGCTCCAGATGGTGGCGCCGGCCGCCGAGATCCTTCAGGCGACCTCGATCGACGGTGCGCTCGAGCAGGCCGCGGCGGCTGCCGAGCTCGACCTCATCCTGCTCGATCTGTCAATGCCGGGCACCACAGGCCTTTCGGGCATCATCCGCATCCGCAAGGCCTTTCCCAGGATTCCCGTCGTCATCGTGTCCGGGCATCAGGATCCGCAGATCATGACCGGCGCCCTGTCGCTCGGCGTCTCCGGCTACATCCTCAAATCGTCCTCGAAGCAGGATCTGGCGCAGTCGATCGGCGAGGTGCTGCGCGGCGCGGTCTGTGTTCCTGCCGCCTATCGCGGGCTGGTCCGCCCGCAACGCGCCGCCGGCCCTGCGCAGGATCTCCTGAAACGCCTGAACGAGCTGACCCCGCAGCAATTGCGCGTGCTCGAAATGCTCAAGCGCGGCCTGCAGAACAAGCAGATCGCCTTCGAGCTGAATATCTCCGAGACCACGGTGAAGGTCCACGTCTCCGACATCCTGCGCAAGCTCAACGTGCTCAGCCGCACCAAGGCCATCGTCGAAATGTCCCGGATCGATTTCGCGACGCTGGCCGCCGAGGGGGCCGGCCCGAAGCGGGAGCGTTCGCAGGCAGAACCCCCCTCGGGATAGCCTGGCATCAGTCATCGGAACGAGGCGCGAACCTCATCGACTCCGCCGGCCTCGATGAAAGACCGTAGCCCGGCCAATCGAAGGCATGGATTTCGTAGTCATCGGCGAGGGCCGCGCCGATATCCTTCCAGGCATACAGGGTCTCTGGAAAGCCGTGCAGAAAGAGAACGATCCCATTCGGTCTCGCGCTGCGCAGAACCATCCTTCTGAGCGTGATATCTTCGCTGATCTCGAAGAAACCGATCGGGTTGTCGTTGATCCGGTGCGACATGGTCGGTGTCCTTTCATCCCGTTACGAGATCGGCGTGCGGGTCGAGGTGATCTGGGGGCCAGGGAGGCCCCGGTGGCGAAGAGTTCGGGCGGCTCAGGACTTTTTCGTCGCTCGCCGCCGTCACTTCACCAATGCGAGCAGCGGCTTGCCTTTTTCGACGATATAGGTGGCGAGTTCGCTGCCGGTGACGCTGCCGACGTTCCTTGCCGCATGAACCATTCCGGCCGGAATGAACAGGACGTCGCCGGCCTTCAGCGTGATCGGCGGCTTATCCTCGATCTGGTACTCGAGCGAACCCTCGAGGACATAGATGATCTCTTCGCCGGGATGCCTGTGCTTGCCGAAGGCCACTCCCGGGGCGAGGTCGACGCGTACCTGGACGGCTTCGCGTCCGGGCGCAGAGAGATCGTGGCGCTGCAGATCGGTGCGCGTCACGCCTGCCTGCTGAGCCTGCGCCGCGCCGGAAGCCAGAAGGCTTCCGACGACAAGCGCCGCAATCGCCAGGATCTTCCTCTTCACTTGATGCTCGCTCATTTCGTGCTCCCTTGGGCAGAATGTTCAGATCGATTTTCGCAGCGACCGGAAGCCTGTGCGGATCTCTTCCGAAAAAAGTTTCGGTTGTTCCCAGGCTGCAAAGTGCCCGCCCTGGTCGACCTTGTTGTAGTGAATGAGCTTGTGATAGGCGCGCTCGGTCCAACTGCGCGGAGCCTGGTAGATTTCGCCTGGAAAGACGCTCACGGCAGCGGGAATCGAGATGTCGACCGCGTTCAGTGCGCTCATTCCCTTGTTTTCCCAGTAGAAGCGGGCAGCCGAGATCGCGGTGTTCGTCAGCCAGTAGAGTGTGATGTCGTCGAGGACGTCGTCGCGCGTGACGTCGCCTGCGGAGTGCCCATTGATGGTGCGTCCGAGCACGGCCGAAGTGATCGCCGCTGCCGGCTGCGCATCACCGTCACCGTGGTCGAGAATCCAGGCGGCGAGGCCGACCGGCGAATCCGCCAAGCCATAGAGCGTCTGCGGCCGCGTCGCCATCATTGCGGCGTAGGCAAAATGCTGGGCGCGAAAATCCTTCACCTGGTCGAAGGCGCGTTGCTCGTCGGCTGAGAGACCGGGTGGCATCTCACCGCTCTGCAACGCCTTGGTGATCTCCGGTGGAATCGTGCCGGGGAAGTTGGTGTGGATTCCCAGCAGTTCCCACGGCGCCTGTTTGGCCATCGCATTGGAAATGAGAGCACCGATGTCCCCGCCTTGCGCGACAAAGCGCGTGTAGCCGAGGCGCTTCATCAGCTCGACCCAGGCGCGCGCGACGCGGGCGGGGCCCCAGCCGCTGGTGGTCGGTTTGCCCGAAAACCCGTAGCCGGGAACGGACGGGATCACGACATGGAAAGCGTCCGATGCGCTCGCGCCGTATGCCGTGGGATTGGTGAGGGGATCGATGATCTTCAACTGCTCGATGATCGAGCCCGGCCATCCATGCGTGACGATGAGCGGCAGCGCATCTTCGTGCTTCGAGCGAACGTGGATGAAGTGAATGTCCAGCCCATCGATCTCGGTGATGAACTGCGGCAGGGCGTTCAGCCTTGCCTCGATCTTGCGCCAGTCGTAATCCGTCCCCCAGTAGCGCGCGAGGTCCCGAAGGATCGCAAGCTGTACGCCCTGCGACTCGTCGGCGACGGTCTCCTGTTCCGGCCACCTCGTCGCGTTTATGCGGCTCCGCAGATCGATCAGAGCGTCTTCCGGAATATTGATCCGAAAAGGCCGGATTTCGTCGCTTGTGGCCGCCGTCGCCGGGGGTGTGGAAAGAACACTTGAGGCCGCCGCCGCGGCAATTCCCATCGCGGCGGTAAGGATGAGCTGGCGTCGGTCCGTGTTGATGAGTTCGGAAACTGGTTGCGCACGCATTGGGACTCTCCCTCGCTCGTTCAATTGGGTCACGTTGCAGCCGCGGCTCAAGCCGGCAGCGGCTGGCCGGCCTGCTCGCGGGCGATGTAGTCGGCGTACCAGTCCGGCCAGTTCGCATCGTACTGACCGCCGTTCCGCTTCTCGTGCTCACCGTGTGCCGCAGCCGCACGTCGGAGCGCGCTCGCGAGCTCGGAGGAAGAGGTGAATGTTGTGCCTGCTGCCTCTACGCGTCCCGGCAATCGCGTGGTGATCTCCTGGAACAGCCAGCCGTTGCCGTCGGGATCGTTGAACGAGACGTACGAGCGATAGCTGGCGCGCGCGGGATCCAGACCGGCAATCCGACGGCGCCCGAACAGATAAGGCTCGTCGGGTCCGGTGTGCACGTCGCCTTCAGCGTGGAAGACCTCGCTGACCTCGACACCGCGACCGCGCAGATCGTCTCGCGCGGCTTCAATGTCGGAGACGATCAGGTACAGACCCTTGGCGGAGCCGGGTGCTGCCGCGGTCACGTTCTTGCCGAAGATGACCGAGGAGGGGGAGCCGGGCGGTGTGAACTGGATGACGCGGTAGTCGTCAGGCCCCGCGAAATCGGCATCGAGCCTCCATCCGAGGTTCGCATAGAACTTCTTGGCGCGATCGACGTCGGAAACAGGGATGACGACGACCTCGAGCTTCATATCGATCGTTGGCGCTTGGGTGGTCTCGTTTGCATTGGGGGCAGACATTGCTCTCTCCTAAATTAGCTCGTTTACGATATATTCGTGTCCGCTGTATAAAGGACCGCAGAACCTCAATGTCAACCTTCCGATTTAATCGGGCGCGATATATATGCATGCGGAACTTCACATGTCCGTGTTGGAAAGGGTGCCCGAATGAGCCTGAAGAACGGTCCCAGTGCCGATTCCAGAGACGATTCAATGACCGATCAGAAACCGCAACCGGCCGAGGGCGACCGGCGCCTCGACGATTTCCTGTGCTTCGCGATCTATTCGGCCAACCTCGCCTACGGACGAGCCTACAAGCCGGGCCTCGATGAACTCGGCCTAACCTACCCGCAGTGGATCGCGATCGTGGCGCTGTGGGAGCAGGACGACCAAACCGTAAGCGAGCTCGGCGACAAGATGTTCCTGGAATCCAACACCCTGACGCCGATCCTCAAAAAACTCGAGGCGATGGGCTATTTGCGCCGCCAGCGCGATCCCGCCGACGAGCGGCAGGTGCGCATCAGTCTCACCGACGCCGGCCGACGCCTCCGCGAGAAAGGCATGCACATGAATCTCGTGAAGTCGAGCGGACTCAAGCCGGATGAGTTCGCGCGGCTGCAGAAAAGCGTCGTCAGGCTCCGCGACAATTTAATCAAGGCGATGGAGGAGGAGTGACAGGCCCTGCCTACTTTGCATGGGGTTGTTTTCGACATTTTTGTCTTGGCTAGGCCCGCTAGCCCCGCCGCAAGCGGGACGAGGCGAAGATCATCCGCGCTTCAGCTCAACAGGAACGACAGCAGCGCCCGCATCTCGGCGGGCTTGATCGGCTTCTTCAGCACTTCGAGGCCCTGGAGGCTCGCCTGCTTGGCCGCCTGCTCGGAATAGTCTGCGGTGATGATCATGGCGGGCGTGTCGAGCTTCAAATGCTCCCGCACGTCGGTGATGGCCGACAGGCCGCTCTCGCCGTGATCGAGATGGAGGTCGGCGATCACGACATCGGGCGCGCCGCCGAGCTCGTTGAGGCGCACGAGCGCGTCCGCGCCCGATCGCGTGGTCGCGACGTCGCAGCCCCATCCCTCCAGCAGCGCGGCCATCGCCTCCGAGCCGTTCGGATCGTTCTCGATCAGCAGGATCTTGGCGCCTTCGAGCCCGCTGTAATCGTAGTGACGCGCGGCGGGCTCGACCTCCTGCGCCTCGTCGGCGACCTCAGCGAGGTCGGCCGGCTGCAGCTCCAGGGTGAAGGTCGATCCCCTGCCGAGCTGCGACGACAGCCGCACCTCGTGCCCGAGCTCGCTGGCGAAGCGACGGACGATGGAGAGGCCGAGCCCGAAGCCGGCCTGGTCGGCCGCGGTGGCGTCGCCGCGCTGGAATTCGCGGAAGATCGCCTCCTGCTGCGCCTGTGCGATGCCGGGGCCGGTGTCGGAGACCTGGACGCAGATCTGGCCGCCGCGCGGCCGGCATCCCATCACGACGCCGCCGCTGCGGGTGTAGCGAATGGCATTGGCGAGCAGGTTCTGGAGGATCCGCCGCAACATCATCGCATCCGACATCACCGCCCGCTTTGAGGTGCGGATACGCAAGGACAGGCCTTGCCGCGCGGTGACCGGCTCGAATTCGTTGCGGAGCTGCTCGAACAGGGGCGCCAGCGCGATCGCGCGGACGTCGGGCTTGAGTGCGCCGGCGTCGAGCTTGGCGATCTCCAGCAGCGAGCGCAGCAGGTCCTCCAGCATCACCAGCGAGCGGTTGGCCTGGTCGATCAGCACGCCCGCTTCCTGCGATTCCATCATCTCCGTCAGCGCGGAGAGGGTCAGGCGCGCCGCGTTGAGCGGCTGCAACAGATCGTGGGTGACCGAGATCAGCACCGAGGATTTCAGCGAGCTTGCCGCCTCCGCCTGCTGCTTGGCGCGGTAGAGACCCTCATTGGCGCGCTCGACAGAATGCAGCGCCTCGCGCAATTGGTGCGTCCGGTCGCGAACCTTGTGGTCGAGCGCGATGGCGGTTTCGAACAATGAAAAGGCGTTGAGCTGCTGGTCCATCGAGCGCTCGACGCGCGACATCAGCGCGGCATTGATCTTCCTCAGCTTGGCGGCCTCGCGCCTGAGCTGGTCGACCGCATCGGGGCCCTGCCACATGTCCGTCACGACGGGCGCCTTCCGATCGCAACCCCCGTGAAGGTCTGGTTCACATGCATGGAGCCGAACTGCTCGCCGTAGGTGTGAAAGCCGACAACGCGGTTCTGCCGGTACAGTTCGGACATGTCGCGGGCGAGCTGATGCTGCTCGGCATCGAGCCGGCGGAGCAGGCACTCGAAGCCGATATAGAGCGAGACGTCTCCGATCTGGTCGCGGATGTCGGCGAACGTCTCGCGGGCCGCGCCGACCAGGCTTCGCGACGTCGCCGCCGTCAGCACCATGCCCTCGTCGATGGCGCAGAAGAAGTGCAGCGAGCCGTCCGGCTCGACGCGCTGGATCGACCGCGCGTAATAGGCGCCGCCGACGCGGACCAGGACCGGATGCGAGGCGAAGGAGAACGGATCGAGCTTGGCATCCAGGATGCCGACCACGCGCGAATATTCCTGCGCGGCAGGCTCTGCGTTCAGCTCCCGGACCGTGCGGTTTTCGATGTCGGCCTCGGTCACCACCATCTTCTGCGCCTGCGGCTCGAAATTGTCGCATTTGAAGACGCGGAACGGCAACGAGGTGTTGAGCAGGATCAGCAGGGCGGCATTGCTGTGTGCCTTGCCGTCGCAGAACACGAACGTCTTCTCGAAGCGCAACCCGTCGCCCGCCGACCCGCCGACGACCGGAATATCGTCCAGCGAGGCATAGATCGCGGACATCACCGCTTCTTCGCGGCGGCACAGGCCGTCGATCAAGACCAGGCCGAAGGGGCTGCCGCGCTCGACCTGCGGCGTGGCCCGCAACAGCTCGTGCCGGAGCTCGCCGCCGATCCTGCGGCCGTCCTCGACGCGGAAGCTGTCGAGGTTGAAGATGGGCCTCACTACCGCGGAGAAGTCGGTGCGGCTGAACGCTAGCGCCACGACGCTGTTCTCGTCCCAGCCATCGGGGGCAAGCTCGCCCGCGGTAGTGCAGCCGCAGACCTGGGTGTCGTCGAATTGCCGGCTGATCTCGGCGATGAAATGATGCGGGTCGTAGCTGGGGGAGAGGAACACCAGGATCAGCGCCAGCCCGTCGGAAGGAAGCTGGGCCGCCAGCTCGGCCACGGCGTCATCGACGCTCGCGGCCTTCGACTTGGCCACGGCAACGCCAGACGCACCGCCAAACCGGAAATCGGTTTGCCCCACTCCGTTTCTCCCTCGAGGCTCGGTCTAACGCCAAGTCCCTGACAAGTGCCTGATAAGTATTCGAGAGTAAGGCGTTTTCCGGGTAGCCGCAACACGGCACAAGCTGCCCCGCAATCCCGGACGGATTTACCACCCCTTGACGATTCTGCCCTAATTTTGCGCACGGTTCGGAAAGGGCTGCTTCCGGCCGCAGAATGCTGCAAGAACATGAGCTGGGGGTTGGGAATGTCTGGGCGTACCGCGTCGCCGTCGAAGCATGCACTATTTCTGACCCTCAGGTTCCGCGCAAAAATCATCCTCGGCTTCGCCGCCGTGCTGGTGATCTCCGCCGGCAGCATGGCCTTCTCCTATTTCGGCTTCGAGCGGGTCGCCTCCGGGGTCGGATCCTACCGCAGCAGCGTGTCGGAGGCCGATCTCGCCCGCAACATCGACCGCGAGCTGCTCGCCTATCGTTCGGCCGCCAAATATTTCGTCGTCACCGGCAAGGAGGACGACGCCAAGGCGGCGCTCGATACCGAGGCCAGCCTGAAGAATGCCATCGACCAGGCCGTCAAGGGCGCCAAGAAGCCGGCGCGGCAGGAAAGCCTTAACAAGCTCGCCAAGGAGTTCTCCAACTTCTCCGCGACCTTTGCCAAGGTGCTGCAGGCCAAGCGCGACAGCGCGCTGCTGGTGCAGAACCAGCTCCAGCGCCAAGCCAATCTCCTGAAATACAAGCTCGACGACATCGGCAACAATGCGTCCGATTCCGAGGCGCAGGCGATCGAGTTCGGCACCAAGCAGGTCAACGCCCAGTTCCAGACCGCGAGCGCTGCGGCCACCAATTTCGTCCTGACGTCCGACCAGGCGATCGCGACCAGCGCGCTGGCACGGCTCAAATTCGTCGAGAACTCGCTCGGTGCTGTCTATTCCATGGACGACAAGATCGTCGCTGGCCTGAAGGACGCCAAGACCATTCTCGGAGCCTATCGCGAGGCGCTGGAGAAGCTCATCGCCAACGCCAAGCTGGTCGATGACCTCGTCACCGAGATGAGCGGCTCGGCTGGCGCGATCCAGCAGGGGGCCACCGCCATGAAGGCGGACCTCGTCGCCGAGCAGCAGCGGCTGGATTTGGAGTCGGAGGCGACCATCGGGCAGACCGAGCAGCTGGTGCTGATGCTGGCCGTCGGCGGCACGCTGTTAGGCGCGGTCCTCGCCTTCCTGCTCGGCACCGGCATTTCGCGGCCGATGATCGCGATGTGCAAGGCGATGCGCGAGCTCGCCTCCGGCAATTTCGACGTCGTCCTGCCCGGCTTGGGGCGCAAGGACGAGATCGGCGAGATGGCCGGTGCCGTCGAGGAGTTCAAGATCCAGGCTGTTGCAAAGGCCGAGCGCGACGCCGCCGCGAGCGAAGTGCAGAACCGCGAGCAGGCCGCAAGCCGCCGCGCCGAGCTGATCCGCTTTGCCGACGATTTCGAGAGCGCGGTCGGCGCCATCGTCTCCAACGTCTCGGCTTCCGCCGTGCAGCTGGAATCGGCGGCCTCCACGCTGACCCGCACCGCCGAGACCACACAGAGCCTGTCGAGCCAGGTCGCCGGCGTCTCCGAGCAGGCCTCCTCCAACATGCAGTCGGTCGCGACCGCGACCGAAGAGCTGTCGGCCTCGGTCGAGGAGATCGGCCGTCAGGTGCGCGATTCCAGTCGCATCGCAGAGGCTGCCGTCATGCAGGCCAAGGAGACCGACGGCCGCATCGGCAAGCTGTCGCACGCCGCCCAGCAGATCGGCGAGGTGGTCAAGCTGATCACCGCGATTGCCGAGCAGACCAATTTGCTCGCGCTCAACGCCACCATCGAGGCCGCCCGCGCCGGCGAGGCCGGCCGCGGCTTTGCGGTGGTTGCGAGCGAGGTGAAGTCGCTGGCGAGCCAGACCGCGAAGGCGACCGACGAGATCTCCTCGCACATCGCAGGGATGCAAGGAGCGACCGCCGAATCGGTCGCCGCGATCAAGGAGATCGGCGCGACCATCGGCCAGATCTCGTCGATCTCGACCTCGATTGCGAGCGCGGTGGAGCAGCAGGGCGCCGCCACCCAGGAGATCGCCCGCAGCGTCCAGACCGTCGCGCAGGGCACCCAGACCGCGGCCACCGACATCGGCCAGGTCAACCGCGGTGCCGCCGAGACCGGCTCGGCCTCGGAAGAGGTGCTGAACTCGGCCAAGACGCTGTCGAGCGAAAGCACCCGTCTCCGCGCCGAGCTCGACCGCTTCATGGCGAATATCAGGGCGGCCTAGGTAGCCGCGCGTTAACAAATCCCCGCGTCGCCTAACCGCCAGTTGCGGCGCCACAAATTTACCGCAGCTTATCCTTTGCCCCGTAACGTGCAGACGAGTCGGGAAGCGGGCTGCTTCCGGGCTGCGCCTGGTTTTCCGCGAATGGAATGGGGTGGGGGAATGTCGGTCAAGTCCAAGTCGAGCCAATCCAAGTCGAGCCAATCGAAGTCGAGCCAATCGAGGCTGCCAACGTTGCGTTTTCGCGCAAAAATCATCCTCGGCTTCGTGGCGGTGCTCGCCATTCTCGCCGTCAGCATGGCCTTCGCCTATTTCGGCTTCGAGCGGATCGCAGGCGCCGTGGCATCCTACCGCACCAGCGTAGCGGAAGCCGACCAGGCGCGGACGGTCGATCGCGAGCTGATCGCCTATCAGGGGCTGGCACGGGCCTATACCCTGACCGGCGCCGTGGATGACGAGACCGCAGCCAAGGCCGCTGAAGGGAATCTGAAGAACGCGATCGCCAAGTCGATGGCTGCGACGACGGGCGCGGCCCGCCGTGAGCAGGTCGGCAAGCTCGAGGCCGAATTCCAGAGCTTTACGAAAGTCTTCAGCGAGATCATCGGGCTGACGCGCGAGAACAGCAAGATCGCGGCCGACGAGCTCAACAGTGTCGGCAACAAGATCCGTTTCAAATTCGACGATCTCGCCGACACCGCGGCGCTGGCGGGCCTCGCCTCGGTGCAGACCACGGCCAAGGACATCACCTCGCAATATCTGGCGGTCTCCACCTCGGTCAGCGCCTTCGTCGCCAAGCCGGAGCCGAAGACCGCTGACGGCGTGATCGCCCGCATCAAGTTCCTCGAGACGCTGCTGGTCTCCGTCTACGCGAACGACCAGAAGATCACGGATCGCGTCAAGGAGATCGGCGATCTCCTGAAGCAGTACCGTGCCTCGTTCGCAAAGCTGACCGAGAACGTGAAGGTCGTCGTCAAGCTGAACGGCGAGATGACGAAGACGGCGGCAACCATCCTCAAGCTCTCGGCGGAGCTGCGTTCGGATCTGACCGCCGACCAGCAACGCATCGAGGCGAGCGCCAATGCGACGATCGGAGAGACCGAGCAGCTGATGCTGATGATGGCGCTGGGCGGGCTGGCGGTCGGCGTCGTGCTGGCCTTGTGGCTCGGCACCGGCATTTCGCGGCCGATGATCGCGATGTGTAAGGCGATGCGCGAGCTCGCCTCCGGCAATTTCGACGTCGTCCTGCCCGGCTTGGGGCGCAAGGACGAGATCGGCGAGATGGCCGGTGCCGTCGAGGAGTTCAAGATCCAGGCTGTTGCAAAGGCCGAGCGCGACGCCGCCGCGAGCGAAGTGCAGAACCGCGAGCAGGCCGCAAGCCGCCGCGCCGAGCTGATCCGCTTTGCCGACGATTTCGAGAGCGCGGTCGGCGCCATCGTCTCCAACGTCTCGGCTTCCGCCGTGCAGCTGGAATCGGCGGCCTCCACGCTGACCCGCACCGCCGAGACCACACAGAGCCTGTCGAGCCAGGTCGCCGGCGTCTCCGAGCAGGCCTCCTCCAACATGCAGTCGGTCGCGACCGCGACCGAAGAGCTGTCGGCCTCGGTCGAGGAGATCGGCCGTCAGGTGCGCGATTCCAGTCGCATCGCAGAGGCTGCCGTCATGCAGGCCAAGGAGACCGACGGCCGCATCGGCAAGCTGTCGCACGCCGCCCAGCAGATCGGCGAGGTGGTCAAGCTGATCACCGCGATTGCCGAGCAGACCAATTTGCTCGCGCTCAACGCCACCATCGAGGCCGCCCGCGCCGGCGAGGCCGGCCGCGGCTTTGCGGTGGTTGCGAGCGAGGTGAAGTCGCTGGCGAGCCAGACCGCGAAGGCGACCGACGAGATCTCCTCGCACATCGCAGGGATGCAAGGAGCGACCGCCGAATCGGTCGCCGCGATCAAGGAGATCGGCGCGACCATCGGCCAGATCTCGTCGATCTCGACCTCGATTGCGAGCGCGGTGGAGCAGCAGGGCGCCGCCACCCAGGAGATCGCCCGCAGCGTCCAGACCGTCGCGCAGGGCACCCAGACCGCGGCCACCGACATCGGCCAGGTCAACCGCGGTGCCGCCGAGACCGGCTCGGCCTCGGAAGAGGTGCTGAACTCGGCCAAGACGCTGTCGAGCGAAAGCACCCGTCTCCGCGCCGAGCTCGACCGCTTCATGGCGAATATCAGGGCGGCGTAAACTCACTGCTGTCGCACCGTCCTCCGCCGTCGTCCCGGATCGGCGCGCGCTCGTGGCGCGCTTGTCCGGGACCCCATACTCCCAGGGAGCAGTTGGGACGGACGGTGGCAACTCCGAGCCTTCGCCAAACCCAATCCTGTGGCTATGGATCCCGGATCGGCGCGCGCTTTGGCGCGCTTGCCCGGGATGACGGCGGAGATGGGCGCGCAGCTTGAATCTCAATCCCTTCCGAACGCCCGCTTCAGCTCGACCTTGGCGCGCTCCAGTCGCGTGCGCTGCGTCCTCGGCAGCGTCTTGCCGGCGCGGTTGATGTAGAAGGTCAGCATCGACAGTGCAGAGCGGTAGGCGCTGGTCTTGCGTCGGGAGCTGTGCTCGGCCGAGCGCTTCAGCGAGGCCGCAATCTTCTTCGCGCTCGTCAGCTTGAACACCCCTTGCTGGAGGTCGAGCGCATCGCTCTCCTCCGTCACGCGCTGCGACCAGCGCCTTGCGCCGCGTTTGGTGCTCTTGCGCGCGGCCCCGCTACGCCGGATGCTTGCCTTGCGAGCCGTCTTGCGCGGGCCGCTGTTTCGAGAATGTGTCGTCTTTCTGACCTGAGCCATGCGCCAACTCCTTGCGGCTCCAGCGGAAACGAGCGGTGCCCCCGAGCGTTCCGCGGGAACCCGACCTCATCGCGAACGTTGTCGCAGGTGGCAGGCAGAATGCCGCACCCCGATGATCGGATCGACCCCGTCCACGTCGTGTGAACCGGGGCCGCTTCCATTGATCAGACGCAACAACCCGATGGAATTGCAGCAAAGCCCAGTGCTGAACTATGCACCCGTAGCCACGGCGGCGGCCGCGACCGACCGCATCGTCGAGACCAGCATTCCGTCGCGGCTCGATGCGCTGCCGTGGAGCGGCTTTCACACGCGCGTCGTGCTCGCGCTGGGCATCACCTGGATTCTCGACGGCCTCGAGGTGACGCTTGCGGGTGCGCTCTCCGGGGCGCTGAAGCAGAGCCCGTCGTTGCATTTCTCCAATCTCGATCTCGGCATCGCCAACTCAGCCTATCTCGCGGGCGCCGTGCTCGGTGCGCTCGGCTTCGGCTGGCTGACCGATCGTATCGGCCGCAAGAAGCTGTTCTTCATCACGCTCGCGCTCTATCTTTCGGCAACGGCCGCAACCGCGCTGTCGTGGGGCGTCGCAAGCTACGCGCTGTTCCGCTTCCTCACCGGTGCCGGCATCGGCGGCGAGTACACCGCGATCAACTCGACGATCCAGGAACTGGTGCCCGCGCGCTATCGCGGCTGGACCGATCTCGTGATCAACGGCAGCTTCTGGATCGGGGCTGCGATGGGCGCGGTTGCCGCCATCGTGCTGCTCGATCCCGCAATGATCGAGCCCGATCTCGGCTGGCGCCTGGCGTATCTGATTGGCGCGGCTATCGGCCTCGTCGTGCTCTTGATGCGGATGTGGATTCCGGAAAGTCCGCGCTGGCTGATGATCCATGGCCGTCCCGACGAGGCCCATGCCATCGTCGGCGGCATCGAGCGGTCGGTGATCGGGTACGACCAGGACACGAGCGACGGCCGCTTCACCAAGATCCGCCTGAAGATGCGCGATCACACGCCGATCACCGAGGTCGTCCACACCTTGTTCTCGGCCTATCGCCAGCGTGCGCTGGTCGGCCTTGCGCTGATGAGCGCGCAGGCGTTCTTCTACAACGCCATCTTCTTCACCTTCGCGCTGGTGCTGACCGATTTCTACGGCATCAGCGCCGATCACGTCGGCTGGTACCTCTTGCCCTTCGCGGCCGGCAATTTCCTCGGGCCGCTGCTGCTCGGCCGCCTGTTCGATACGCTCGGCCGCCGCACCATGATCATGTTCACCTATGGCGCATCGGGCGTGTTGCTGGCGCTGTCGGGCTATCTGTTCTCGATCGGCGTGCTGAGCGCACAGGGGCAGACCATCGCCTGGATGGTGATCTTCTTCTTTGCTTCGCCCGCCGCGAGCGCGGCCTATCTCACCGTCAGCGAGAATTTCCCGCTCGAAGTGCGCGCACTGGCGATCGCGGTGTTCTATGCGGTCGGCACCGGCATCGGCGGCGTGATCGGGCCGGCGCTGTTCGGCGCGCTGATCGACACGGGATCACGCACCAGCGTGTTCGCCGGCTATCTGCTGGGGGCCGTCCTGATGATCGCGGCTGCGATCGTGGCGTGGCGCTATGCCGTCGCCGCCGAGCGCAAATCGCTCGAACACATCGCGCGGCCGCTCGCCTTTATGGAGTAGACTGATGAAATCGGAACTTGCGGAAATGGCGTTGGACCAGAAGCTCACCATACCTGATGACGACGAGACGCCGGAAACGGTGCCGGTGCCGCAAGCGCTGGTGCCGCATCTCGATGAAATCGCCATTCTGCTCGACATCGACGGCACGCTGCTCGAGCTGATGCCGACGCCGCGCGAGGTGTGGGTGCCGCCGGGCCTGTCGGAAACGCTGAAGCATCTGACCGAGCGCACCTCGGGGGCGCTGGCGCTGGTCAGCGGCCGCTCGCTCAACGACATCGACCTGATCTTCGCGCCCGACGTGTTCCGCGCCGTCGCCGGCCATGGCGCGGAGATGCGGCTGGCGGTGGACAGTGAAGCGGATGCCCTGCACGCGCCGCCGCTCGACAAGGAGCTGAAGCGGCGCCTCGCCGCCATTGCCAAGCTCAGCCCCGGCATCCTGCTCGAGGACAAGGGCTATTCGCTCGCGCTGCATTACCGCCTGGCCCCGCATGCGGAGAAGGCGATCTACGAAGCCGTCTCGCTGATCCGCGCCGATTTGCCCAATGCGCCGATCGAGGTGCTGCCCGGCAAGTTCGTCTGCGAGATCAAGCATTCCGGATTCACCAAGGCGAGCGGCGTGCGCGAGTTGATGAAGCGCGCGCCGTTCAAAGGGCGTCGTCCGCTGTTCATCGGTGACGACGTCACGGATGAGACCGTATTCGCGATCATGCCCGACATGGACGGGCTGGCGTTCTCGGTCGGCCGTCGCGCCATGGGTGTGAATGGCCACTTCGATGCGCCCGCGGACGTGCGTGCGTTCCTCGCGCACCTGCTCGACCCCAGGTGAAACCAAGGCAGCGCCATCTCGCAGACATAAAGGCTTTCATCGCAGCGCCATTGCGCACCGCGATGCATGCTGCGCAACCGGACCGGAAACGCTGTCTTTGCAGCGATATTGCCGGGTTCCGCAAGGAAAACCAGTTCCAACGCGCACGCCCGATTTTGGTTTCAATTGGTTGAAACGATGATCAGGAACCATATTGATGAACGGCAGTTAAATGGGGCGGAATGAACAGGAGGGGACGACCTGTGAACTTGATCGTCGTTTCAAATCGCGTCGCCCGCGGCAAACCCAACGAGCCCATGACGGGCGGCCTTGCGGCGGCATTGCTTCCCGTGGTGGAACATTCTGGTGCGATCTGGGTCGGTTCCTCCGGCCGGGTGCGTGATGGCCATCAGAAGGAACCGTTCGCCGAGATCGAGGCGCTCGGGACAGGCGCGATAGCGACGCTGGATCTGCCGGCGGCGCATTACGGCGGTTATTACGAAGGCTTCGCCAATTCGGCGCTGTGGCCGGCGCTGCACTCGCGCAGCGATCTGATTCGCGTCTCCCGCGAAGACTATGTCAGTTATCGCGAGGTCAACGCCTTCATGGCGCGCGCCTTGATGCGTTTCCGCAAAGCCCGGACTGCGTTCTGGGTGCAGGATTATCATTTCCTCGCGCTCGGCGCCGAGCTGCGCGAACTGGGTGTCGATGATCCCATCGGCTTTTTCCTGCATACGCCGTGGCCCGTCGCCGCGGTGATGCAGGGCGTGCCCAACCATCGCGAGCTGATCACGGCGATGCTGGCCTACGATCTGATCGGCTTCCAGACCGAGGAAGATCGACAGAACTTCCTCTCTTATGTCGGCGGCGAGCTCGGCCTCACCATAGAAGACGGCGTCGTGATCTCGCAGCACGGTCGCACGCGCTGCCAAGTGTTTCCGATCGGCATCGATGCGGAGAAGTTCGCCGCCTATGCCGCGAAGTCGGCCGCGCATCCGGACGTGTCGCGGCTGCGCCGCAGCCTCAACGGCGAGCGCCTAGCGATCGGCGTCGACCGGCTCGACTATTCCAAGGGTCTCGTCAACCGCATCAGCGCGTTCGACCGGCTCTGGACCGAGCAGCCGCAATTTGCGCGCAGCATCTCGCTGCTCCAGATCGCCAACCCCTCGCGCGGCGGCATCGAGGCCTATGGCAATCTCCAGAACGAGGTCGCGCGCCTCGTCACCGACGTCAACGGCCGCCACGGCGAGGTCGACTGGACGCCGATCCGCTATCTGAACAAAGGCTTCAGCCAGGCCGTGCTCGCCGGTCTCTACCGCACCGCGCAGATCGGCGTGGTGACGCCGCTGCACGACGGCATGAACCTCGTCGCCAAGGAATACGTCGCCGCGCAAAATCCCGCCGATCCCGGCGTGCTGGTGCTGTCGAAGTTCGCCGGCGCCGCCAACGAGCTCGACGCCGCGCTGCTGGTCAATCCGCACGATATCGACGGCATGGCCCGCGCGATCGCGATCGCCGCATCCATGCCGCTCACCGAGCGCAAGATGCGCTGGGACGCGATGATGAAGAAGCTGCGCGGCCACACCATCCAGCAATGGTCCGCCGATTTCGTCGCCGAGCTCGAGAAGTGCCGCACCGAGAAGGCCGCCGTGGCCCCGCTCGCAGCCCAGCCGCCGCAGGCGCTGCGCTGGCTGAAGTCGGCGATCTCGGGCGTGCGGTTGATCTGAGGTTCTCAGATTCCAACATTCGTCATGGCCGGGCTCGACCCGGCCATCCACGTCTTGCCACGCGGGTCTGAGAAAGTGGGTGCCCGGGACAAGCCCGGGCATGACGGCAAACAGCAAATTGCGCGCCCCTCAATAGCAATACGACACGCCGTCCAGGATCGCGCATTGCCGCTTGTTCGGCGCGTTCGGATCGTCCAGCGGCACCACGCCCTTGCCCTGGCCGACGAACACGCCGGGGCCGACATGGACCGAGCTCTTGTTGCCGATGATCACGCTCTGATGCGGCGTCGAGCTCGAGCGCGTGCCATCCGGCCAGAGGATGGCATCGCCCGAAAGCACCCCGCGCCGGCCGTCGTCGCAGCTGACGTCGACGCCCTGCCGGGTGCAGACCTGGGCCAGGGCCGGGGCGGCAAGGGCGGAGCCGAAGGTCGAAATCAGGCTCAAGGCGGCAATGGTCTTGCAGATGGTCACGGCATCCCCGGTGATGTCTGGTGGCTTGCCGTGAATCGTCGCCCCAGAGTCGCCCGAGGTTCAGTCGGCAGGCCGGTCCAGGCGCGTATTGAGCCGGATATTGTGCTGTAAATACAATAAGTTGCGGAAAAATCGCCGGATAGCTCCGCGATCCCTTGCAAAATCGTCGGCGCCCCTTCAAGAGAGGGCGCTCCGGAGAGATGGCCGAGTGGCTTAAGGCGCACGCTTGGAAAGCGTGTGTGCGGGAAACCGTACCGTGGGTTCGAATCCCACTCTCTCCGCCATACAGGCCAGGAAGTCCTTTTTTTCCAACGCTTCCTGAAGTTGACCGTTCGGCGGCCCATATTCCGGCCCATACTTCCGATCGGACGGAAAGTTAGTTTGCGCCCGCATCTTCGAGTGAGTCGGCTCTTGCGATCTGCCTTTGCCATGTGCTGGGCGTGTCCGAACGGCGAGGACAATTAGGGAGACGTTGTCTTTGGCGCAGAGCTGGAGGCCTTGGCGGCGAGCCTGCGGGCGATCTGACGAGGGTCCTTGGCCGTACTCAATGAACATCAGCGGCTTCAATTTCGCAGCGCCATAGGCGCCGCGCTCGGCGGAGCGGTCATCCGAGAGGGTCTCGGTTACCCAGCCATTTCGATTGCCGGCGCAGCCATGGCGGCGGCGGGATGCATGGTTCTGGCGGTGCAGAGCAGTCGTCCGCCTGTTGCCACGCCCAGTCTTCCCAACGACTTCAGCTGACCATCGTGTGGAGTAGAGCTCATACGGAAGGGTCGCTGATCAATTCTCGCGGTGATCCATCGCGTCTAAGCGAGTGACCTAGGTGCGGTGGGCGGCCGCGATTGCGGGGTATCGGGGGTGAGAATCCCTCCCTCTCCGCCAATTAGCGCCCGCCCCAATTAGCAGCAGAAGGCCGAGAAAACCGGCCGTTTCGCGCACAGCGACGTCCCAAACCAAGGCGACGTGCGTGTCTGTACCAGAGTCTGTACCAGGAAATGTATCACCGCCATGCGGCCGCCGCCGTGGCGGAGCCTCCCGTCCACCACGGTATCTCACCGGAGGTCCGTCGGGTTGGCGCTTCCAGATCCGGCTGTCCCCGCAATTCTTCGGAAGAGAGTCCCAACTTGCAGGGCCCGCCCCTATCGTCCGCAAGACGTTGGGCCCGCGCAGCCGCCGCGAGGCCAAACGCCTGGCACTGCACCTCGTCTCCGTGTGCCAGGTCATCTGCAGTGCGGCCGCAGGACTTGGAAAGAACATGGATACATCGCTGCCCGGTGCCGAAGACGAGCTTGTGCGACACGTTGTCGAGGCTTGCCAGAATGCGATTGGCCTCGCCGTCGCGCAGCCCTCCCAGGCGATCGGCCTTGCTCAGGCGCTGCAGTCGGCGCTGACCTCACTGCAGCTTGTGCAGAACGAGGTTGCCAAGGGGGACGCTGGCGCGTCCGCCGTCACCAGCAATGCCGACGCGCTGGCGCGCGGCGCACTCAAGGAAGTCTTGAACTTTGCCTCGCTGCCGGGCGAGGCTCTGGCTGCGATGGCCGCGGTCGAGCGCGTCGCGCCCGACACGGCGGAACGCCGCAACGATCCGCCGCCTGCCGTGAGGCCAAAGGCGCAGACCAAGGGCGTCCTTCCGCTCTTCAGCGTGTCAATCGGCTTGCAAATTTGACCCCTCATCGGCGTCCAATTTTGGCTCTGACGCAATCTTGGTGCAGCTCCTTTCATTCTGCGCCGACTAACCGGGCTTGGAGCAGATCGATCTTCCCGCGGCCATACATTTGGCGCCTGACGAGCTTGAGGCGCGTAATCTGTCCTTCGGTTTGTCCGTTCGACCAGGGCGACGTGATTGCGGCTCGGACTGCCGCTTGGTCTCTCCCGACGCCGCTCGCGAACGAGGCGACGAGACTGGCGCGGGCACGCTCGATCCAAGGAGCGAGGCCCGCCTCGGTCTTACGCCGGATCATCAGGTGGAATTCGGCGATGATCTCGCGTGCCTCGACCAGAGTTGGCACGCCAGCTTCGATCGCCGCGACCGTGACGGTCTCCGCTTTGGTGAGCAGGTCCCGTCCGATTGTCATGAGGCGAGCGATCGTTCTGGCCGACGGAATCCTCTGAAG